>NZ_JBHTXX010000020.1:57699-98721 GCF_042791415.1 Arthrobacter sp. NPDC056691 | reverse complement strand
AACGCCCGGTCCCATTCCGAACCCGGAAGCTAAGACCCACAGCGCCGATGGTACTGCACCCGGGAGGGTGTGGGAGAGTAGGTCACCGCCGGACAACCATTAAGGTCGAGGACCCCAACCACCAGGTTGGGGTCCTCCCGCATTTAACACCGGCTTAGCCGCATTCCACCCCAGGCCCCGACAGGCACAACCAACTGGCCCAGTCCCCGAACGCTCCATCACATCCTGCAGCGTTTCCCCAAACGCTTCCGCAGCTTTCGCAGGTTTTCCCCAGACGCGCACTCACATCCCGCAGCGTTTCCCCAAACCCTTCCGCAGATCCTGCAGGTTTTCACGAGCCCCGGCATGTACGCCGGGGCCGGAGCCACCTAACGGCCTTCTCCCAGGTGGGTCGGACGGGCCTGGTCAGCTGGTCCGCACTCTGGTTGTCGCAGTCCCGCCGACGCTCGATTCGGCCTTGACGGCGGTGACCTGCTTCGTTGGTCCGGGCTTGACCGTCAGTGTCCAGGCTCCCAGGGCGTTCGCCTTCACGGTGCCCAGGCGGGTGGCGGCACGCCCCGGCGTGACGTCGTACAGCACGACGGTGGCTGAGGTGGCCGCCGTCGAGCCCGTAAACTTGGAGGTTCCGGCGAAAGCCATGTCCTTGGTCAGCCGGTGCCGGGCGGCGATGATGGTCACGACGTCCTTCTGTCCCACCGGGGCCGTGGCCGGAGATGGGACGGCCGCCGGTGGTGATGCGACCGGTGACGTGGCCGGAGTGGTCGTTACGGGTGCAGTCACCTCTGTGGGCTGGGTGGTGAGTGGCGCCGGCACTCCCGCCGTCCCCGGGGTTGCTGCTGATGGGGCCGGTGCAGATTGATTGATCGGATGCGGCCTTACAGCCTCGACGGGATGATTGGGATCTGCGTTGTTCGTGTCGATGCCGACGCTGAACTGGGCCATCATGTCATGGTCCTCATGGGGCAGGTTGTGGCAGTGGATCATGTACCTGCCGCGGTTGTGCTCAAACTTCATGAGCAGCCGAACTGTTTCCCCTTCACCCACGTAGACCACGTCCTTCGGCCCCCGCTCGTGGGCGAAGGGTGCCTGCCCGTTGCGGCTGACGACCTGGAAGTCCACCAGATGGATGTGGACCGGGTGGAACCATCCTCCTGAGCTGTTTTCTATTTCCCAGATTTCCACATCGTCGAGATCGGGATCGGCAAGAACCTTCCTGTAGCCACTCTGCACCACCTCGTCCCACGTCATGCCGCCGATGGTCCACATGCCGTTGTCCCGCTTCACCCGCATGCGCCGGGTTTTTACAGAGTCCGAAGTCTTGAGGCTCATGGCGGTGCTCGGGGCGAGAAGAGTCGGCAGCACCCTGGCGCCGGGTCCGGACGTGTCGACCGGCTCGTCCGTTACGTCGAAGGCCATGACTTTGCTGGTGAAGTCGTAGTCCACATTGTTCTTGTTGGACAGGTTGCGCAGTTCCACCCGCTTGCCGACTGGATACTTCGAAAAGTCGATAAGGACCTCGTAGCGCTCGGCGCCGCCGTGCCGCCAGGATGTCACCTGCTGGGCGGCCGGCATCAGGCCGCCGTCCGTTGCGACGATGGTCATGGCGTCGCCTGTGCTCAGCGAGAAGCGGTAGGAGCGCGCAATGGATGCATTGAGTATGCGGAAGCGGTAGACCCGTCGCTGGACCTTCATCACCGGCCAGGGCGCTCCGTTGACAAGGATGACGTCACCCCATAGGCCGGAGTGGGTGTTGTCGTTGTAGCCGAGGGAGCCGTTGGCTGCGAACATGGCGTCGGAAACAGTGAGCGGCACGTCGAACTTTCCCTGCGGAAGAATGTTGCCTTCCACATCGTCGTGCAGGTGGTACTGCGCGGCCAGGCCGGAGTAGACGCTCTGGCCCGTATTGTGCACCGCGTGGTCGTGGTACCAGAGGGTCCGCGCCGGCTGGAAGTTGGGGTATTCGTAGTCCTTGCAGTAGTCCCGGCCTGTGAGGTCGTTGGCGTAGCCGTCGAACTGCGGCAGCGACGCAGACCCGTGCAGGTGGGTTGAGGTGTCAAGCCGGTATCCCCACTGCGGATGGAACAGTGGCAGGACGTTGTCCATCTCCAATGTGATGCGTTCGCCCTGATTCACTTTGATGGTCGGGCCCGGAAATGTCCCGTTGTAGCCGAGGATGGGAGTGCTGAGGCCAGGCACGATGTTCGCCAGGGCGGCTTTCTGCTCGATCTTGTACAGGTGCCGCTTGTGACCGTCGGGGTCCACAACCGTGCTCTTGGGCTTGAGTACCTCTGGAATGGGAAGAGCCCGCTGGTAGGGCTTTGGCATGTTGCGGGACGCCAGCTGGCTTGCCGACTTGGCGTTGACGGACGTCAGGGGTACAGCCAGCCCAAAGGCACCGATGATCCCCACTCCACCTATTTGCAGTGCCTGACGGCGAGTAACTGACACGACTACCTCCAACGTCGCTAGAAAGTCCATTTGATTTAGTTGAGGGTGTAATACCTACCCTGCGGAAACCTTGAGCGAGACAGGGCCGGCGGCGGCCTTCTTTGGGTGGGGGCCGCCCACGGGACGCCCGCTTGGGGAGGCGCCCATCAGGACTCTGAGGACATCACAAGGTCTTGGGCCTGCTCAGGAGCGGAGCGGACCCGCTTCCCCGTACCCGCGGCGGGGCGCCGGCGGGCCCGGTACAGTACAGCCGCTGCCGCCACGGCAAGCGTCCCGGCGGCGATGACCCACATGGCCATGCCCGCCGGCTCCACGACCGACAGAAACGGCCGGTCCCAGGGCTGGCCCACACTGATCAGCCATTCCTGCCGTCGCGAATCCGGCAGCTGGTCTGTCTGTTGGGCGAGGGCCCAGCCGTGCATCGCGTAGAGCATTGCCACAGCTCCCAGGGACATCAGCCTGGCGGCCACTGATGATCCGGGCCCGCGGTCCGTGGCACGGGCAAGGGAAGCAGCAAACAGGCAGCCGGAGAGCAAGGCCAACAGGGCCATGGCCTGGTATCCGAACTGGGTGCGAGACGAGTACTCGAGCAAAGGCGTGTAGTACAGGGCAGCCAGCACTGCGGCCAGGCCGGCGGCCGCCGTAAAGGGCGCTGACGTGGCACTCAGAACGGGACGCAGTGTCAAGGTGAGAGCTTCGGCACCGCCTATGGACCCGTCCTGCCTGGGTGCCGCGGCGTGCCTGGCCAATGTCAGGGGGGCACCCGGTACCAGCAGGAGCGGAACGGCGGCCATTAGTAGCATCTGCGTCGTGACGTGCGCGCTGATCAGGTACTCCTGGTAGAAGCGAAGCCCTCCGTTGGTGACCAGGAACAACAGCGCGACTCCGGTGAACCAGGGGACGGCGCGGTAGGCAGGCCAGTGCCCGCCCCGGTTCCGAACACGCCGCATCCCGGCTGCATACAGGAACACGGCGACGGCGCAGAGGAAGATCCACAGGGCGTCGGGCTTCCAGCTGCTGAACACATCCACAACGCCCGGAAGACGCAGGGAAACGGGGGCGGGCGCGGCCTGCGAGGCCGTTGGCGGTGGGGTGCGCGCCAGGGCAGCCGCCAGTCCTGATGCGGCTGTCATGACGGCAAGCTCGGCCACAGCCAAAGCCGCGAAGGTGGTCCGTGCCTTGCCCAGGGCCGAATCCAGCTTCGTGAGGATCCACTTTCGGTGCAACGCCCCGAACAGGCCCAGAACGCCCAGAGCCGCGGTCTTCGCCAGGAGGATCAGGCCGTACTGCGAGGCCAGCCCTTCAAGCGTGCCGATACTTGTCACCCCAGCTGCCACGCCCGAGATTGCCAGGGCAAGGAAGGACAGCAGCGCCAACGTCGAGTAACGCCGGACCGCGGCCGGCAACTCCGTTCCCAGCGTGCGCCGCAGCAGGACGAGCGTTGCCAGGCCGCCGATCCAGATGGCCGCGGCGGCCATGTGCATGACCACCGAAACCGTACTGTCGGCGTGGCTGGCACCGCCTGCAGCATGGGAGTTCAGGGCCAGTGGTATCAGCCCCGTGGAAGCCAACACAGCCGTGACGGCAACAGCCCGTTGGCTCTGAACTCCGAAACACAGGAGCGCTGCTGTTGCCGTAATCACTACTGTCAGGGCGCTTCTGCGGCCAGCATCAACGTCCGTCAGGAAACTGACGAAGATGGCCCCGGATCCTTCCGAAAACAGTGGCAGGTTAGCCAGCGAGTGGAAGGTGAGTACGCTGATCGCGGCTGCTGCGGCCGTCCAGAGCACCGCGGAAATACCGGCTAGGACCAGCGCCTTCGAGTACGCCTTGCCTTTCGGGGGGAGGGCAAAGAGCGTGAGGATAAGCGGCCCGACTGTTCCGGCGGCCGCGACGTTGAAAGCAAGTTTGGCAACCGGGAGCCCCCAGATGACCGCTGCCCCGGTCCTGTCGAGGAATGCTGCTTCCTTGCCGGCCTCGGTCGAGTAGGCAAGGAACAGTGCCAGTAGCCCGCAACCCAGGATCATGGCAGCCGCGGCCACCGGCTTCGTCCGTGAATTCTTCATGGTCCCCCCTCGGCGGATGCTGTGGGGCCAGTCTTGCCACGCCTCCTTGGATTTTTCCTGTGGGGTGCTGTGCTCTCCCGGGCGCCCGGAAGCACGAATCGCCGACCCGGCCCACAGCAGAATGAATGGCCCTCGCCGCTGTGAGGATGCACACCCCGGCCCGTGTAAGGCCCCCGCCGTTAGTGGCTGGCACCGGCTCTCGCCTAGAATTGTCAGAGATATGCGGACACCGGACGCTTCACCACGGGTCGCGCAGGACAACCAAACACGGACAAGAGCGGCTGCACATCGCGCCAGTGGTCGGCTCACTACAGGAGGAATCCACCATGGCTGAGCACAAGGGCGGCGGTTACCGCGGCGGAAATGACCGGGGGGACTCGGGAAGCAACCGGGGACGGCAGGGGGGCCCTTTTAGGGGGACCAATAATTCCGGCGGGGATCCGCGGGGCTTCCGCGCCCGTGATGGCCGCGGTTCCGGCGGTGACCCTGACCGTAAGCCGTTTGGTGATCGTCCGCGCGGTGAGGGTGGGGGTGATCGCCGCGGTTTTGGTGGTGGTGAGCGTAAGCCGTTTGGTGATCGTGACCGTAAGCCATTTGGTGACCGCCCGCGTCGTGAAGGCGAGGGTGAGCGTCGCAGCTTTGGCGAAGGCGACGGCCGCGCGTTTGGTGATCGTCCGCGTCGTGAGGGCGAGGGTGATCGCCGCGGTTTTGGTGGTGGTGAGCGTAAGCCGTTTGGTGATCGTGACCGTAAGCCATTTGGTGACCGCCCGCGTCGTGAAGGCGACGGTGAGCGTCGCAGCTTTGGCGAAGGCGACCGCCGCGCGTTTGGTGACCGTCCGCGTCGTGAGGGCGAGGGTGATCGCCGCGGTTTTGGTGGTGAGCGTAAGCCGTTTGGTGATCGTGACCGTAAGCCGTTTGGTGACCGTCCGCGTCGCGAGGGCGACGGCGACCGCCGCACCTTTGGTGGCGGAGACAACCGCAGGCCTTTCGGTGACCGGCAGGACCGTGCACCCCGCGAGGACCGTGCCGGTTGGCAGGACCGCGGTGAGCGGCAGGACCGAGGACCCCGAAACTTTGACCGCGGCGACTCCGGCCCCCGCCAGTTCGGCCGCGACAGGGCTGAGGACCGCCCCGTCCGCGTTCCCAACGCCCGCGACCTCCGCAGCGCGAACCGCCCGGACCGTGAGCGTTCGCCCGAAATCGACGAGGACGTCACGGGCAAGGAACTCGACCGCGCCACGCAACACCAGATCAAGACCCTGGAATCCAACAGCGCGGAATGGGTTGCCCGCCACCTCGTGATGGCCGGACGGCTCATCGACGAGGAACCTGAACTGGCGTTCCAGCACGCCCTTGCCGCCAGCCGCCGCGGCGGACGCCTTGCCGCTGTCCGAGAGGCCGTGGGCCTCACGGCTTATGCTGCCGGCCACTACGGCGAGGCCCTGCGCGAGTTCCGCACCTACAGGCGGATCAGCGGTTCCAACGTCCACCTGCCAGTGATGGCCGACTGCGAACGCGGCCTGGGCCGGCCCGACCGCGCCCTGGACGTTGTCCGCTCCGAGGAGGCACAGGACCTCGACGCACCCGGCAAGGTGGAGTTGGCAATTGTCGCCTCCGGTGCCCGCGCCGACCTTGGCCAGCTGGACGCCGCCGTGGCGGAGCTGGAGATCCCGCAGCTGGACATCAACCGTGCCTTTTCCTACAGCCCGCGCCTGTTCCGCGCCTATGCTGAGGCCCTGACCGCCGCCGGCCGCGAAACCGAGGCCGGGAAGTGGCAGCGCCAGGCCGTCGTAGCCGAAGAAGCCCTGGGCCTGGGCATGGCTGAGGAACCCGACATCATCGACCTCGGCTGGGACGAGGAAGAGGAAGCCCGGGAAGAAGCCGAACGCCGGAAGCGAATTGCGCAGGCAGCAGGCACGGCGGCGCAGGACGGCACCGAGTCTTCCGAACAGTCCGCCCCGGGCATCAGCACGGAGGAGGAAGCTGCCGCGCAGCGGCCTTCAGCGGACCTCGCTGCAGAAAACCTGGCGGAAGAAAACCTGGACGACGCAGAAGCGGACTACTTCGAATCCGATGACGCCGAGTCTGACCAGGACTCCGCTGAGCCGGATGAGGACGCTGACGGCGAAGTTGAAGCCGGGCACACCGACGAGCAGGATGCTGACCGCCGCCAGAACGGCTCGGAGGACTAATCACATGAGTGACGCCCAACTGATTTCGCGGTTCGATGCCCTGCTGGCTGACCTGGACGGAGTGGTGTACAGGGGTCCCCACGCCATCCCCGGAGCTGTGGAATCACTGCAGCAGCTGGCCGGGATCGGCGTCGGCCTCGGTTACGTGACCAATAACGCTTCCCGTACCCCGGCGCAGGTCGCAGCCCACCTGCGCGAGCTTGGCGCCCCCGCCGAGGACCACCAGGTGGTGAGCTCCTCCCAGGCCGGGGCCGACCTGTTGGCGTCTCTGCTTCCCCCGGGCTCCGCCGTCCTGATCACCGGAAGCCCGGCACTGGCCCACGAGGTTGAGCTGGTTGGCCTGAACCCGGTGCACAGCGCCGAGGAGAATCCGGTGGCGGTCGTGCAGGGCTTCAACCCTGCAATCGGCTGGAAGGACCTCGCCGAAGCGTCTTTCGTCCTGGCGGACGGTGACGTGCTGTGGGTTGCGACGAACACCGACATGACTCTCCCGCAGACCCGGGGGACCGCGCCCGGCAACGGGTCCCTCGTGGCCGCAGTGGCGGCCGCAACGGGCCGGCAGCCCCTGGTCGCCGGGAAGCCGGAGGCCCCGCTGTTCCACGCCGCGGCCAAGCGGCTTTCCTCGGACCGGCCGCTGGTTGTGGGCGACCGCCTGGACACCGACATCCTGGGTGGCAACCGGGCCGGCTTCGCCACCGTGGCCGTGCTGACCGGCATCGACACCCTGGAAACCATGCTGGCGGCCCGGACCGAGGAGCGGCCCCGCTACATCATCCAGGACCTGGCTGGCCTCTACGAGGCATATCCGGAAATTGATAACGACGGCGGGACGTTCCGTTGCGGGAACGCCACGGCAACCGTCGCCGGTGACGCCATCCGCATAGCAGGACCGACCGATGACCTCGATTCGTGGCGCGCGGCGTGTGCCGCGTGGTGGGCGGCCCGGCCCGACGCCGAAGTCCCCACGGCTCCCGAACTCGAGTGGCTGGATCAATAGACTGGTGCCATGCCCGAGTTGAACAACGACGCGTCGTACGATGCCCTGCCGGGCGGTGCAGCGCCGGACTCCGCAGCGCCGGACTCCGCAGTGGACGCCGCACTGTCAGACGCCGCCTGGCCGGAGCTGACAGTCCCCGGCAGCCCCGCTTCGGAGGCCGGCGTCGCTGACCCGGCGGTACTGGCCGTCCTGGACCGTGTCCGCGAGATCCCCGGGCTCCCCGTTTCGGAGCACCCGGCCGCCTATGCAGCCATGCACGACGCCCTGCTGGAAGCCCTCAACGAAGAGCCGCAGCACGGTCCGGGTGCTGCCTGACCATGCCCAGACTCGACCAACTGCTCGTCAGCAGGGGACTGGCGCGGTCCCGCACTCATGCCGCCCGGCTCATCGCCGACGGCAAGGTGTCATCCGAAGGCGACGTCCTCGCCAAGGCGTCGCTGCAGGTGGGCGACGACCGTGAACTGAGCGTGACGGAAGACGCGGCGGACGCGTACGTCAGCCGCGCCGGCCACAAGCTGGCCGGCGCGCTGGACGCCTTCCCCGAGGTCGCCGTCGGCGGAAAACGGTGCCTTGACGCCGGAGCCTCCACGGGCGGCTTCACCGATGTCCTGCTGCGGCGGGGCGCCGCGCACGTGGTGGCGGTCGACGTCGGGCACGGCCAGCTGGTGCCGCAGCTCCGCAGCGATCCGCGCGTGAGCGTGCACGAGGGGCTGAACGTCCGCTACGTGGACCCCGAACAGATCGGCGGCCCGGCAGAGCTCACGGTTGCCGACCTGTCCTTCATCTCCCTGACGCTGGTGCTGGCCCCGCTGGCTGCCTGCACCGCCCCCGGAGGCGACCTGGTCCTCATGGTCAAGCCGCAGTTCGAGATCGGCAAGGAGCGGCTGGCCCGCACGGGGGTGGTCACGTCGGAGCGCGAACGGCGCCTGGCTGTCGGTAAAGTGGCGGGGGCGGCGCTCGACGCCGGCCTGGAACTGCGGGGGCTGGCCACCAGCCCCTTGCCGGGCCAGGACGGAAATGTCGAATACTTCCTGTGGATAACGCAAAGAATGTCCGAAGACTTGCCTAAGATCGAAGAGCGGGACGCAGCCGTCGCTGCGTTGCTGGGAAAGATCTGGCCGAACCACTAGAGAGCGGAACCCGATGAGCAGGCGTGTACTGGTACTTGCCCATACCGGCCGCGAGGAATCCCTAAAGGCGGCCTGGGAGGCGTGCGCCCAGCTCCATGCCTCCGGCATCATCCCCGTCATGCAGAAGTCCGAACTGGGCGACATGGAAAGCTTCTTCGGCGCCATGGACCAACCGGTCGAAATCCTCCACGACCATATCCAGCTTCCGGACGTGGAACTGGTCATGGTGCTGGGCGGGGACGGCACCATCCTGCGGGCGGCCGAACTGGTCCGCGAAGTGGACGTGCCGCTGCTGGGCGTGAACCTGGGCCACGTCGGTTTCCTCGCCGAGAGCGAGCGTGCGGACCTCGCCCAGACAGTCGAATGGATCGCCAGCCGTGAGTACACGGTGGAGGAGCGCATGACCATTGACGTCCAGGTCTGGGTCCGAGGCCAGAAGATCTGGCACACCTGGGCCCTGAACGAGGCCGCCATCGAAAAAGGCGACCGGGAGCGCATGCTGGAACTGGTCACCGAGGTGGACGAGCGCCCGCTGACCTCCTTCGGCTGCGACGGCGTGGTGCTCGCGACGCCCACCGGATCCACCGCCTACGCCTTCTCTGCCGGCGGCCCTGTTGTGTGGCCGGAGGTGGAAGCCCTTCTCATTGTCCCCATCAGCGCGCACGCCCTCTTCGCCAAGCCTCTGGTGGTCTCGCCGCGGTCCCGGCTGGCTGTGGAGGTCCTTAACCGGACGGACGCCCTGGGCGTGCTGTGGTGCGACGGCAGGCGTTCCGTGGACCTGCCTCCCGGCGCCCGCGTGGAGGTCACCAGGTCCACCACGCCTGTCCGCCTGGCCCGCACGCACCAGACCCCGTTCTCGGCCCGGCTGGTCCGCAAGTTCGAGCTGCCCATCCATGGCTGGCGCGGCCCCGTGCCGCAGTCCGAGCAGGTCCATACCGGTCCGGTGCCCATCGTGCGCACGCCCCGGACCATGGCGCCGCCCTCGGGCCTTCGGCCGTACGAACCCGGTTCAGAATCCGATCCTCCGACTGAAAAGTGAACCATGCTTGAAGAACTGAGAATCCGCGATCTCGGCGTCATCACCGATGCCACGCTGCCGCTGGGCCCCGGGCTCAGCGTGGTTACCGGCGAGACCGGTGCCGGCAAGACCATGGTGGTCACCGCCGTCGGGCTGCTGCTGGGAGCCCGGTCGGACGCCGGCGCTGTGCGCAGCGGCGCGAAGAGCGCCTCTGCCGAAGCGGTGGTGCACCTGCAATCCGGCCACCTCGCCCTGGAACGCGCCAGGGACGCCGGGGCCGAGGTTGAGGAGTTCGACGGCGGCGCGGAGCTTCTGCTGTCGCGGCGCCTCGGTGCCGACGGACGCAGCAGGGCCTTCCTCGGCGGCCGGGCCGCCCCGGTGGGCGTACTGGCCGAAATCGGCGAGTCGCTGGTGGTGGTGCACGGGCAGACGGACCAGATCCGGCTCAAGGGCGCCGCGGCACAGCGCGAGGCGCTCGACAAGTTCGCCGGGGACGGGCTGGCCTCGACGCTCGGCGGATTCCAGGACCTCTACAGCTCCTGGAAATCCAGCCAGGCCGAGCTGGACTCACTGCGCAGTGCGGAGCGCGAACGGCTTCGCGAGGCCGAGTCCCTGGAAGCTGCGCTGGCGGAGATTGACGCCGTGGACCCGCAGGCGGGGGAGGACGAGGCCCTGAAGGCCGAGGCCGTGAAGCTGGCCAACGTCGAAGAACTCCGGATCGCCGCCACCACCGCGCACCAGGCACTCATCGCCGAGGACTTCGGCGAGGCCGGCGACGCCACGTCGCTGGTGGATGCGGCCAAGCGGACCCTGGAACACGTGGCCGAACACGATGAGGAACTCGGATCAGCGGCCTCCCGCCTCGCCGAGGTGGGATTCCTGCTCAACGACATCGCCACCGAGCTGGCCAGCTACCAGGCCGGGCTGGACTCGGAGGGGCCGGAGCGCCTGGCCGAAATCGAAGAGCGCCGCGCCTCCCTGGCCAAGCTGGTCCGGAAGTATGCGCCGAGCATCGACGAGGTCCTCGAATGGGCGGAGAGTGCCCGGGCACGCTTTGACGAACTGCAGGGCGACTCCACCCGGATTGAGAACCTGGAAGCGGAAGTGGCCAGGGCCGCTGCCGAGTTGAAGAAGCAGGCCGCGGCCATCAGCAAGGTCCGCGCCAAAGCCGCCAAGGACCTCTCCGCCCGGGTCAGCGCCGAGCTTAAGGCACTCGCCATGGCCGATGCCACCCTGGTGATCACCATCGAGGCCGCGGCCCAGCTGGGACCCCACGGCGCAGACGAGATCTCCTTCCTGCTGCAGCCGCACTCCGGAGCGCCCGCCCGGCCGCTGGGCAAGGGCGCGTCCGGCGGCGAGCTCTCCAGGGTCATGCTGGCCATCGAGGTGGTGCTGGCGGCGGTGGACCCCGTGCCTACGTTCGTCTTCGACGAGGTCGACGCCGGCGTGGGTGGCCGCGCCGCAGTGGAGATCGGCCGGCGGCTGGCCATGCTGGCCCGCCACGTGCAGGTCCTGGTGGTGACGCACCTGCCGCAGGTCGCGGCGTTCGCCGACCAGCACATCCGTGTGACCAAGACCTCGGTGCGGGGCTCTGACGGCTCCACCGCCAAGGGTTTCACCTCCAGCGACGTCCAGCTCCTGGACGAGGCCGAACGCGTCAGGGAACTGGCCCGGATGCTGGCAGGCCAGGAGGACTCCGAAACCGCGCAGGCGCACGCCCAGGAGCTTCTGGACGACGCCAAGCTCCTGCCGCAGCAGGCCTGAGCTGCTGGCTCGGGACCCGGCGGTCCTTGGGCCCCGTTCTTGCCGGCGGCGCGGCTCTTGCTTGCAAGGCGTGGACAGGGAAAACTGAAGCCTTTGGGGACGCATACCCGATCCGTGGAAGGCTCAATTGATGATAGGCTCGAATTCCGTGGTGCAGCGATCAAATTCCCGTGTAAATTCCCGGTTCCCGGGCTCCTCCAAGACGACCAAACACATCTTCGTCACCGGCGGTGTGGCGTCCTCGCTAGGCAAAGGACTGACGGCCTCCAGCCTCGGCCACCTGTTGCGGGCACGCGGCTTGTCAGTAACTATGCAGAAGCTCGATCCCTATCTGAATGTGGATCCGGGCACGATGAACCCCTTCCAGCACGGCGAGGTTTTCGTCACAGACGACGGTGCTGAAACCGACCTCGACATCGGACACTACGAGCGCTTCCTCGACGAAAACCTCGAGGGTTCGGCCAACGTGACCACCGGCCAGGTGTACTCCACGGTGATCGCCAAGGAACGCCGCGGCGAGTACCTCGGTGACACCGTCCAGGTCATCCCGCACATCACCGATGAGATCAAGCGCCGGATGCGGCTGCCCTCCGAGGGCAAGAACGCGCCGGACGTCATCATCACGGAGATCGGCGGCACGGTCGGCGACATCGAGTCCCAGCCTTTCCTTGAGTCCGCCCGCCAGGTCCGCCAGGACATCGGCCGGACCAACGTCTTCTTCCTCCATGTTTCCCTGGTCCCGTACATCGGTCCTTCGCAGGAACTGAAGACCAAGCCCACGCAGCACTCCGTGGCCGCCCTCCGCTCCATCGGCATCCAGCCGGAAGCCATCGTGATCCGTTCGGACCGCGAAGTCCCCGACGCCATGCGCGAGAAGATCGGCCGCATGTGCGACGTCGACATCGACGCCGTGGTCAACGCCGCCGACGCCCCCAGTATCTACGACATCCCCAAGACCCTGCACACGCAGGGCCTGGATTCGTACATCGTCCGGGCGCTGGACCTGCCGTTCAAGGACGTCGACTGGACCAGCTGGGACAAGCTCCTCGAAGCCGTCCACAACCCGAAGCATGAGGTCGAGATTGCCCTGGTGGGCAAATACATCGACCTTCCGGACGCATACCTGTCCGTCACGGAGGCCCTGCGCGCCGGCGGATTCGCCAACGACGCCAAGGTCAAGATCCGCTGGGTGCCGTCGGACGAATGCGAAACCCACGAGGGCGCTGTGCGCTCCCTCGAGGGCGTGGACGCCATCTGCGTTCCGGGCGGCTTCGGTATCCGCGGCCTGGAAGGCAAGCTGGGCGCCCTGAAGTTTGCCCGCGAATCGCGGCTGCCGGTGCTGGGCCTGTGCCTCGGCCTGCAGTGCATGGTCATCGAGTACGCCCGCAACGTCGTCGGCCTGGAGGGTGCCTCCTCCAGCGAGTTCGAGCCGGACTCCAAGTACCCGGTTATCGCCACGATGGAAGAGCAGCTGGAATTCGTCGAGGGCCGCGGCGACCTCGGCGGCACCATGCGCCTTGGCCTGTACGAGGCCAAGCTGGATGAGGGCTCGGTCATCGCCGAGACCTACGGCACCACCACCGTCAGCGAACGCCACCGCCACCGGTACGAGGTGAACAACAAGTACCGCGAGCAGATTGCTGCCGAGGGCCTGGTGTTCTCCGGCACGTCCCCGGACGGCAAGCTGGTGGAATACGTGGAGCTGCCCCGCGAGGTTCACCCCTACTACGTGGCCACCCAGGCGCACCCGGAACTGAGCTCACGGCCCACCCGGCCGCACCCGCTCTTTGCCGGCCTGGTGAAGGCCGCCCTGGACCACCAGAGCGGCAGCGACGGAACCGGTTTTGAGCCCGCCGCGGCCGGAACCGGCGAAGCCGCCGCAGAGTAGAACCCAGCAGAGCAAATTCACAACACCTATAGAGCAAGGACGGCGCGATGCCCGGTAAATCTGAAAACACCCCTGCTGGCCGGCAGGTTTCGGATGCGCCGAGCCCGCGCCGTCTGCTCTCCCGGGAGCGGGTCTACAACGGCCGGATCTGGGACGTTGTCAGCGACAGCTTCAAGCTCACCGCCGAGGGCGACCCCCTCGTCCGGGACTACATCGAGCACCCCGGTGCCGTCGCAGTGCTCCCCATGAACGACGACGGCGAGGTGCTGCTGATCAAGCAGTACCGCCACCCGGTGGGCATGGACCTCTGGGAGATTCCCGCAGGCCTGCTCGACGTCGAGGGTGAGGATTTCGTGGTGGGCGCCGGGCGTGAACTCGCCGAGGAAGCGGACCTGATCGCCAGCGAGTGGAACGTCCTGGTGGACTTCTTCAATTCGCCAGGTTCCTCCAGCGAGGCGATCCGCATCTACCTCGCCCGCGGCCTCACCGAGGTCCCGCATCACGAACTGCACGTCCGCACGGACGAAGAAGCTGAAATTGAGTTGCACTGGATCCCGCTGGAGGATGCCGTTGCGGCGGTGCTGGAGGGACGCCTGCACAACCCGTCCGCCGTCGTCGGAATCCTTGCTGCCGCCGCCGCGAAAGCGGACGGCTTCAGCGGACTACGGCCGGGCGACGCCCCCTGGCCGGCGCACCCCAGCCAGCGCTGATGTCCGCGGACACTGCGGCACAGGAGGAATCTCCGGCCACGCCGGCACCCCAGCCGGCAGCCGGCGCCGAACCGAAACCGCCGGAACGTCCCCGCACCGCGATTGACCGCGGCGTGACCGACTACCTCCAGCACATGGGCGTCGAACGGGGCCTCGCGGCAAACACGCTGTCCGCGTACCGCCGCGACCTCGCCCGCTATTCCACCTACCTCGCCGGCCAAGGGCTCGGCAGCCCGGCTGACATCACCCGCCACCACGTGACCGGCTTCGCCCAGGCGCTTTCCGACGGCGCCGACGGCGGCACTCCGCTGGGAGTGCGGTCTGCGGCGCGGACCGTGGTGGCCGTCCGCGGACTGCACCGCTTTTGGGCGCTGGAAGGGACGACGACGGCGGACCCCGCCAGCGACGTCCACCCGCCAATGCCCGGCAAGCGTCTGCCTAAGGCCATCACCGTCGAGGAAGTCACCAGGATCCTGGAAGCCGCCGGTACTGACACCCCAACCGGCCTCCGGGATCGGGCGCTGCTGGAATTCCTGTACTCCACCGGTGCCCGGATCAGTGAAGCCGTGGGCCTTGACGTCGACGATCTCTCGGTGCAGGCCGCCGAATCCGGCCCGGCCATCGTGCGGCTGTTCGGCAAGGGCTCCAAGGAACGTCTCGTGCCGCTCGGCTCATTCGCGGCCCGAGCCCTCGACGGGTACCTTGTGCGGGGCCGTCCCCAGCTCGCGGGGAAGGGCAAGGGCACGCCTGCGCTGTTCCTCAACGCCAGGGGCGGGCGTATCAGCCGGCAAAGCGCCTGGACCATCCTGAAGGCCGCGGCGGACAAAGCCAACATCATCAAGGACGTCTCCCCGCACACGCTCCGGCACTCCTTCGCCACCCACTTGCTCGAAGGCGGCGCGGACGTCCGCGTGGTCCAGGAACTCCTCGGGCATGCCTCGGTGACCACCACGCAGGTGTACACGCTCGTCACCGCCGACACGCTGCGGGAAGTCTACGCCGCTGCTCATCCCCGGGCGTTGGGGTAATCGAGGCCCTCGGGGTATTCCCGGGCCTTGGACACACATCCGGACAGCGCCGGCAACGCTAGGCTGGTCTGCATGACCTCCGTGCCCGTCACCCTCTGCTTCCTGCTTCGGGAACGCCAGGAGGTTGGGCCTGAGGTGCTGCTGGGCCTGAAAAGGACCGGCTTCGGAACCGGCAAAATCGTGGGACTCGGCGGCCACGTGGAGGCCGGCGAGACCGATGGCCAGGCCGCGTGCCGGGAGGTACTGGAGGAAGCCGGCGTCGTGGTCCTCGAAGAGGACCTGTCCGACGCGGGAAAGGTGGAGTTTGTTTTCCCCGCCCGGCCGGACTGGAACATGTCCACCCGCCTGTTCACCACCCGCCGGTGGGCCGGTGAGCCAGTGGAGAGCTCCGAGATCATTCCGGAGTGGTTCCTGGTTTCGGCCCTTCCACTGGAGCGGATGTGGCAGGATGCGGAGCACTGGCTGCCCCTGGCGCTGGCCGGGAACGTGGTCGACGCCGTCATCACCCTGAACGAGGACAACGAGACGGTGGCGTCCGCCGAATATTCTTTCCGGGCCGTGTAACCGCCCGTTCCCTGGCGGAAACTATACGGTTAGCCTGCCTGGTCAGGACACTGCTTTTTACGTTGGGGGGATACGTGGAGTCGGAACGCGAACTGGCGTTCGTCGCCGTTCACAGGGACAGCTATCCGCGGGTTTACAGGTACGTGCGGCGGCGGGTGGAATCGCCCGAGCTCGCCGAAGAGCTCGCCGCGGACGTGTTCCGCGTCGTCTGGCAAAAATGGAACGAGCAGCGGCACCCGGACATCGCCTGGTTGCTGACCGTGGCGCGGAACCTGATCGGAAATGCCTACCGCAGCCGTGACCGTCTCGTGGCCCTGCAGGCAAAACTTCGGGCGTCCGCCGAGCTCGGCTCCGGTGTGGATTCCGCGGACCTGGCGGTCCACGACGCAATGGCCGCGCTGCGTGACTGTGAGCGCGACATCCTGCAATTGGCCTACTGGGACGAGCTGAGCATGGCGGAGATCGCCGGTGTTCTGCAGTGCAGCGAAGCTGCTGCCAAGGTCCGCCTGCACCGTGCCAGGGCCGCCTTCCGAAAGCAAATGCCGGTAACCGCCCGCTCGGGCAGCCAGAACTCGCTCACACAAGAGATGGGTGCATGAGATGGATCCGATCAAGAACCTGATTTCCGGGTCAGACCCGCTCCGCAACGATCCTGCCGGGGTGCCCGACGCCGAAGCGGCCCTGCGCCGGGTGACCACCGAAGCACCGATGTTCACGGACAGCCTGCCGGCGCACGTACTCCGGTTCGAGGACCGGAAACGGCGGCGGGCGCGCGTTGCCGGTGTCCTGACCCTGGCGGCAGCGGCTGTGACCGCCGGTGTGCTCGTGGCCGCGAACCTTGGGACGCTGGTATCGGCTCCCGAACCTGCGGGCACCGTTGTGCCGTCGCCGGCTGAATCCACCGTGCCGGCCACAGCAACTCCGCGGGCGACCCCTACCGCGACATCGACGGCGACAGCAGTGCCGGCGCCGATACGAACCGCTCCCGCGGCAGCAGCCACGTGGACCACCTTCACGGACGCCACCGGCCAGGCGACCTTCGAACACCCGCTGGGATGGACCGTGTCCCAGATGCCGCAAACCATCGACGGCGGAGCCTACAACGTCGTCGAAGTGAAGAATGCTGCCGGCAAGACCGTGTCCACCCTGCGGCTGCTCTACGACGCGGCGGGTGGTCCGGTGTGCCCGGACCCGAAGCCGTTCCGGACCCTCGATAAGGTGGTCGTTGACATTCCGCAAAAGGCGGCCAAGATCGCGGAAACCGGCTTCGGCCCGTCCGCCTTTGTCTTCCGGGTCATAGAGGGCGCCAAGGTCTACGGTTCCCTGGCGCTTGCTGACGGCGACGCGGCTTCGCAAACCACGACGTGCGGCTTGTACAACGGCATCCTCGGCCCGGACAACGTTCCCTTCACTCAATTCGGCGACACCACATGGCTCATGGCCAACGGAAAGGACGCTCCGCTCGCGTTCGACTCCGTTGCCGAGGCGAAGGCGTACATGGGGACTCGGGAGTACCAGGACGTCAAGCGCATGCTGATTTCCCTGGCGCTGCGGCCGGCCAATTCACCGGCCGCCAGCCAGCGCTTCGTCAGCGGGGACGGGAAAGCCAGCCTCGTCCTCCCGGCGGGCTGGACCGCGAAGGATGTTTCCGTTGGCACGCCGGACTACCCGGGCTCGGGAATCACCGTGTCAGACGAGTCCGGCAAGGCCGTGGCCAGTTTCCAGCACAGTGCTGCGGGCGGCCTCGGCGGCGCCTGCACGGCTGGAAAGTACAAGATCACCGAACTGGATGCCGGCGAGTCTTCCCTGACTGCCGATTGGGCTGTGGAGCGCGGGGTGCGGTTTTCCTACCGGGTGATGGACAGGACCTCGATCGGCAAGGGATTCAGCTACCAGCTCGGGTTGGTGGACAAGGACAGTGGCTCCGTCAGCGACAACTGCCTCATGTACACGTTGGTCACCGGCACCCCCACGGGCATCCTGTCCTTTACGGCCAGGGGCGCGCAGGACACCGCGGAGCCGGCATTCACCACCATGGCCGAGGCCAGGGCCTACGTTGAGACGCCGGAGTACAAGAAGCTGAAGGCCATGATCCAGAGCCTGAAGACCACCTCCTGACGCCACCACAAAGGGACCCAGAAATGAACGACGCCGGGCCGGCCACCGAAAGGTGACCGGCCCGGCGTCGTGCTTCTCCGGCGTCGTCCGCGTTACAGGCGAGGGACTACGGCACGTGCCGTTCGTCCGGACCGTTGTAGGCGCTCAGTGGGCGGATGAGTGAGTTCGCGTTCAGCTGCTCCATGAAGTGGGCGGTCCAGCCGGTGATGCGGCTGGCGACGAACAGGGGCGTGAACATGTTCGTGTCGAAGCCCATGAGGTGGTAGGTGGGGCCGGCCGGATAGTCGAGGTTCGGCTTGATGCCCTTGGCCTCGTCCATGGCCGATTCGAGGCCGTTGTACAGGCCCAGCAGCTCGGGCCGGCCGAAGTGGGCAATCATCTTGTCGAGGGCGGCCTTCATGGTGGGCACGCGGGAATCGCCGTGCTTGTAGACCCGGTGTCCGAAGCCCATGACCTTCTTCTTCTGGGCGAGGGCGTTCTCCATCCATGTCTTGGCGCGGTCTGCGGCCTCCTCGAGGGACTCCTCGGGCCGGATCCCGATCTCGTCGAAGGTGTGCATGACGGCCTCGTTGGCTCCGCCGTGCAGCGGCCCCTTGAGCGCACCGATGGCGCCGGTCACCGCCGAATGGAGGTCGGACAGCGTGGACATGATGACGCGCCCGGTGAAGGTGGAGGCGTTAAAGGAGTGCTCGGCGTAAAGAATCATGGAGACGTTGAAGGCCTCCACCACCTCGGCGACGGCCTCCTCGCCGAACGTCATCCACAGGAAGTTGGCCGAGTAGCCGAGGTCGTCCCGCGGCTCCACGAGGTCCTGCCCGCGCCGGCGACGCTGGTCATACGCCACGACGGCCGGCATCGCGGCAAACAGGTCCAGGGCCTTGGCCATGTTGGCGTCCCGGGAGGAATCCTCCGCGAGCGGGTGGCGGGCGCCCATCACCGATGCGGCGGTGCGGCAGACGTCCATGGGGTGCGCCGACGTCGGCAGGGCATCAATCACCTGCTTGACCACGGGATCCAGCGGCCGTCCGGCGCGTTCGCGGGCCGTGAACTCAGCCAGCTCGCCGGAGGACGGCAATTCGCCGTTCCACAGGAGGTAGGCGACCTCTTCGAAGCTGCACCTGGCGGCGAGCTCCTGGACGGGGTAGCCGCGGTACAGCAGTGAGTTCGTGTCGGGATTGACCTTCGAGACCGCGGTGTAGTCCACCACGACGCCATCGAGGCCCTTCTTGATCTCTTCTTCAGCCATGCTGAACTCCTTCGTTCCTTGGGTCCGGTTACCGGCTGGAAGGGCCGGTGGTCCTGCGAGAATTTGGGCGTCAGTCGGTTCCGGGGATCCGGAAGTTGAAGACGCCGGTGTCAAAGCGGTTGTAGGCCTCGTAGTCCACCAGGTCGTACAACCGCGCGCGCGTCAGCATGCTCCCTACCTGTGCCTCCTGGGTTCCGTCGGCCTTAATTGAATCCAGCGTACGCTCAGCAGCCCCCATGGCACTACGGAGCAGGGTCACCGGATAAATCACCATGTTCACGCCCACACCCTGCAGCTGGTCCACGGTGAAAAGGTCGCTCTTGCCGAACTCGGTCATGTTGGCCAGGATCGGTACGTCGACGGCGTCCCGGATGGCCTGGAACTCCGCCAGGTCTTTCATGGCCTCGGGAAAGATGGCGTCGGCGCCAGCCTCGACGAGGGCCCTGGCCCGGTCCTTCGCGGCTTCCAGCCCGTCCGTGGCGCGGATGTCGGTTCGGGCCATGATCAGGAAGTTCGGGTCCCGCCGCGCATCGGCCGCAGCCCTGATCCGCTTGGTGGCGGTGTCCAGGTCCACGACGTTCTTGCCGTCCAGGTGGCCGCAGCGCTTGGGGTTGAACTGGTCCTCGATGTGGCAGCCGGCAAGCCCCGCGTTCTCCAGCTCCTGCACGCTGCGGGCCACGTTCATGGGTTCGCCGAAGCCGGTATCGGCGTCCACGATGGCCGGCAGGTCGGTCATACGGGCGATCTGTCCTGCCCGGGTGGCCACTTCAGTCAGGGTGGTCAGGCCGATGTCGGGCAAGCCCAGGTCATTCGCCAGCACGGCGCCGGAGATGTAGACCCCGGCGAAGCCCTTCTCCTCGATCAGCCGGGCGGAGAGCGGGTTGAACGCACCGGGGAACTGCTGAATGGTTCCGGAGTTGAGCAGTTCCCTGAACTTGAGGCGTTTCTGCTCCGGGGTGGCGGTGGAGTACAGCACTTAGAACAGTCCCTTGGGCGCCGCGCTGAAATCGATGACGCCGGGCGCCGCGGTGATGTTCAGCTGGTCCAGCTCGCCCGCCGCCAGTTCCGGGAGGCGTTCGACGGCGGCCAGGAACCTTTCGATTTCGTCCTCCGCCACCAGCCCGGAAGCCAGGGTGCGGAACTTGTTCACGTACTGCTCACGGGCGAACGGCCGGGCGCCCAGCGGGTGGGCGTCGGCCACGGCGATTTCGTCCCGGATGACGGTGCCGTCGGTGAGCGTGATTTCCACGGAACCGCCGAAGGCCTTCTCGGAGATGTCCAGGGAATGGTACCGGCGGGTCCACTCCGGGTCCTCCACCGTGGACACCTTCTGCCACAGCTCCACCGTGTCCGGCCGGGCGGCGCGTTCGGGGGAGTACGAGTCCACATGGTGCCAGGCCCCGTCCTGCAGGGCCACCGTGAAGATGTAGGGGATGGAGTGGTCCAGGGTTTCCCGGCTGGCCGTCGGATCGTACTTTTGCGGATCGTTGGCGCCGGAGCCGATCACGTAGTGCGTGTGGTGGCTCGTCTTGATAAGGACGGACTTCACATTCGCCGGATCCGTGGCCTCGGGGTGCTCCTTGTTCAGCTTGCGGGCGAGGTCGATCCAGGCCTGGGCCTGATATTCTGCCGAGTGTTCCTTGGTGTAGGTGTCCAGGATGGCACGCTTGGCCTCTCCGGCTTCGGGCAGCGGAACCTCGTAGGAGGCGTCCGGGCCGTCAAGCAGCCAGGCGATCACGCCGTCCTCGCCTTCATAGATCGGCACCGGGGACGTCTGTCCGCGCATGGACCTGTCCACCGCCTCGACAGCCATCTTGCCCGCGAAGGCCGGGGCGTGCGCCTTCCACGTGGAGATCTCGCCCTTGCGCGACTGGCGGGTGGCCGTCGTGGTGTGCAGGGCCTGGCCCACGGACTGGAAGATGGTTTCGACGTCCAGGCCCAGGAGTGTACCGATACCGGCGGCCGCCGCGGGGCCGAGGTGGGCCACGTGGTCGATCTTGTGCTTGTGCAGGCAGATCGCCTTCACCAGGTTCACCTGGATCTCGTAGCCGGTGGCGATGCCGCGGATCAGGTCCTTGCCGCTGGAGCCCACGTGCTGGGCGACCGCAAGGATCGGCGGAATGTTGTCGCCCGGGTGCGAGTAGTCCGCGGCGAGGAAGGTGTCGTGGTAATCCAGCTCGCGGACCGCCACACCGTTGGCCCACGCCGCCCACTCCGGAGAGACCCGGTCGCCGATGCCGAAGACCTTGGCTCCTTGGCCGCCGGTTGACGGTGCGTGGGTGACGGCCTGTGCACGGGCCGCGATGATGGGGGCGCGGTTCAGTGAGGCGACGGCCACCGAGGCATTGTCGATGATCCGGTTGATGACCATGTCCGTGACGTCGTCGGTGACGGCCACGGGGTCTGCTGCCACCACGGCGATCTTGTGGGCGAGTTGCTGTTCGCGCGGGAGGTTTTCCTCGCTCTTGTAGACGCGGACGTGGTGTTCCTTAACCATGGGACTCCTTCTGGGCGGATGTGTGGACTGCTTTGACGTGGGAAAGACTGCGGTGCAGATGGAGGGTGGTGGCCGCTTCCGCCAGCCGGGCGTTGCCCGCCGCTATCGCTTCGGCGATGGCGGCATGTTCGGCTGCGGCCGCCGTGAGCCGGGCCTGGTCATCAGCGGCCAGCCGGCGGACCCGCACCAGGTGGACGCGCAGGCTGCGCATGGCCTGCGCCAGGTAGGAGTTGGAGATGGCCGCGTCGATGGCGGCATCCAGGCGGCCGACGAGCTCGTAATAGTCGTGCCGGGTGGGGTCAGGTGAGGTGAGCAGGGCCGGGGCGTCCAGCAGCTCCTCCTGCAGTCCCCGGAAGACGCGGGCATCGCCGCGTTCTGCCGCGAGTGCAGCAGCTTTCCCTTCAAGGGTTTCGCGGAGCTCGAACAACTCGTCGATGTCCTCCAGGGAGATGTCGGTGACGACGACGCCGCGGCCGCCCGCCGTCGTCAGCCCTTCCGCCGTCAGACGGCTCAGTGCCTCGCGGAGCGGTGTCCGGGAGATTCCCAGTCTGGCGGACTGCTCGACCTCAGCGAGCACTGTGCCGGGGAGGAGGCGCCATTCGATGATGTCATCGCGGAGTGCTGCGTAGGCTCTGTCGCTGGCACGCATACAGTCTCCCTCCCTTCGGCTCGGTTTACCTCGAGTGTATACACAGAAGCGGACCTTGCATAGTGTTGTGCCGGATTTGTCAGGGTTGAGAGGCGACTGTGTATACATAAGCTGAATCCGAGGGCGGAAGCGAGTGCTGCAGCCAGGGATTGGTTCCGTTGCTCTCGGCGAGGGCGGCCGCCAGGCGGACAGATGTGTGGCCCTGGTCTGTGGCCGGGCCGGCAGGAATGTCAGTGCCCCGGATCACAATGTGTTTATGGAAGCTTTCGGGGGACGCACCGCACACCGGGCCGCAGGGCCGGGTGCCGGCGTGTTGGCTTCAGTGACAGGGAACGACGGCGATGGCTTGCTCAGCCGGGGGTCCTCCGCTGGCGCGGTTAAGAATGTCAGTGCCCCCTCTCATACTGTGGGTATGGATAACAGCACGGCTGCTGCGGAGGTGTTGGAGGCTATTGGTGCCTCTGCCTTAGCGCTGGCCGCCGAGCTGCGCAGGACCGCTGGCGCGGCTGTTCTTGATCCTGCCCCGGCGGGCGCTGATCCGTTGCCGCATCACGTTGACCCGCTTGGGGAGCAGGCGGCTGCGTTCCTGGACGGCCTGACCGGGGTGGCCGGGATGGAGGCCCGGCTTGCGGCGGTGAAGGTGCAGTTTGCCGCCGGTTACGCCGCGGCGGATGCGGCGATGGCGGGACCTGGTGAAAGCCCGCAGGACGTTGCCGTGCGGCAGATGTCCGTGACGGCGGAGGTGGCCGGTGCGCTGACCATCAGCGAGGGTGCGGCAGCGCGGTTGCTGGTTGAATCGGGCAGGCTGAGCACGGATCTGCCGGTGACACTGGCAGCTTTGCGGGCGGGGAGCATTTCCTGGCAGCACGCCCGGGTCATGTGCGATGAAACCGACGGGCTGGATCGGGCGGCTGCGGCGGCGTTGGAAGCGCACTTCCTGGATCCGGACGCGCCGGGGTTTGCGCGGGGTTGCCCGGCGGGGGAGCTGACCCCGGCGAGGTTCCGGGCCAAGGCACGGTATTGGCGGGAACGGCACCACCAGGACAGCATCGAAACCCGGCACCGCAACAGTGTGAAGGACCGGCGCCTGGAGTACCAGCCGGCCCGGGACGGCATGGCCTGGCTCTCGGCGTTCCTGCCCGCGGACCAGGCCGCCGGGATCTGGAACCGCTCCACCGCCGCCGCGCGCGCAGCCCAGGGCCCGACCGAGACCCGGACCCTGAGCCAGCTCCGGGCCGATGTCTTTTCCACCGGCATGCTCGGTCCCGTTTCGGGGATTGATGGCACGGGCGCAGCATTCTTCGCCGGCCTGGTGCCCGCAGGTGTTGGGGCCGCAGGTGTTGGGGCCGCGGGGGACGGGCCCGCTGCTGATGGGACGGCTCGTGATGTGCCGGCCGGTGTTGTGCCGTCCCCGAGGGCGCAGGTCCTGGTCACGGTTCCGGTCTTTTCGCTGCTCAGCCTCACCGAGGAACCGGCCACACTGGACGGCTACGGGCCCATTCCCGCCAGCATGGCCCGCCGGCTCGTCGCCGACGGCGCGAGATCGTTCCTGCGCGTGCTGACGGATCCGCGGGACGGGGCTCCGCTGGAGATCGGACGCACCAGCTACCGGCTCACTAAACCGATGCGCCAATGGCTGCGGCTCCGCGGTGCGCGGTGCACGTTCCCGGGCTGCAACAACCACTCCCTGGACAACGACGCCGACCACATCCTGGCCTGGGCAGCCGGCGGCACCACCGGCGTCGCCAATCTTGGCCAGCCGTGCCCGAAGCATCACCGCCTGAAACACACCACAGCGTGGACGCCGGTCGCCGCCACCCGCGAGAGCCCGCCAGGCTGGATCTCACCCACGGGACGGACCTACCCCACCGAATACCAGGACTGGGAACCACCCCACTGGCCAGACAGCCTCGAACCAGACAGCCTCGAACCAGACAGCTACGAGCCCGACAGTCACGAGCCCGACAGTCACGAGCCCGACAGTCACGAGCCCGACAGTCACGAGCCCGGCAGGCCCGACGACCTGGATCCGCCACTGCCTCTGGATCCCTGGCCCTACTGGTCCACACCCACAGCCGCCTGAGGGCATGTTCCCATGCCCGTTATTGATCAGGCCCGGGACCAGCGGTATTCGTTCTCGGGGCGGCCCGGCGCGCCGTACCGCGCCGTCCGGGAGACCGTTCCGGCGTCGGCAAGGTATTCGAGGTAGCGGCGGGCGGTAACCCTTGACATGCCCAGGGCGGTCATGACTTCGGTGGCCGAGACGGCGTCGGGCTGTTCCTTCATAAAGTCGCTGACGGCGTCGAGCGTTGAAGGGGCCAGGCCCTTCGGCAGCGGCAGCTCAGACGGAGCCCGCAGGCTCGCGAAAGCCTGGTCCACGTCGCTCTGCGATGCTGCCGCCTTCGCTGACCCCGCCTCCGGGCCCGCGAGCTGCTCGCGAAACTGCCGGTAACTCTCCAGTTTGTCCGCGAACGTCGCATAGGTGAACGGCTTGATGAGATACTGCACGACGCCGATCGACACTGCGCTGCGGACAATTGCCAGTTCGCGAACAGCCGTGATTGCGATGATGTCGGCGAAGTGCCCGGCGGAGCGCATCCGGCGCGCGATGTCGAGGCCGTGCAGGTCCGGCAGGTTCATGTCCAGCAGAACCAGTTCCACCGGGCTGCCGGCGGCCGAGAGCTCGGTGAGCATCCGAAGCGCGGACTGGCCGTCCGGGGCCGTGCCCGCCAGTGTGAAGCCGTCCGCCCTGCCCACGTAGGCGGCGTGGGCCGCAGCTGCGACGGGCTCGTCCTCAACGACGAGGACTCGGATGTCTGTCACGTGTGCTCCTCCGGGAGACTCGATGTGGCCGTGCTTGACGGCAATGTGCTTGAGTGCAATGCGCTTGGCGGAATGGTGTCTGCGTGCAGTGGGTCGGAAGCGATGCTGGCCGGGAGTGCGATGTGGAAGCGCGCCCCTCCGGCGCTGGAACTGCTGATGGTCATGGTACCTGCCAGGCGCTGGACGGCCTGTTTCACCAGCGCAAGGCCAAGGCCCCGCCCGAACGGCCCGGCGGTCTTGGTGCTGAACCCGTAGCGGAACACGTCGTCCACAGCTGTTGGGTCAATGCCCTGCCCCGAGTCCTGCACTGTGATGTCCAGGCCGCCGCGCGCCGTGTCCACCAGCAGCTCCACGCGCTTGGGTGCGGGGGCGTCCGCGGCGGCGTCGATGGCATTGTCCAGCAGGTTGCCGAGCACCGTGACGAGGTCCTGTACGGCCAGCTCTCCGCTGAGGGTCGGCCCGGACGCCTCGACCACCAGCTCCACGCCGCGTTCGTGGGCCTCGGCGGCCTTGCCCATGACGAGGGCGCTCAGCACGGGCTCCTGGACCGAACTGATCACGTCGTCCGTCAGCTGCTGGCTCAGCTCGAGGTCCTTTGTGGCAAAGTCCAGGGCCTCATCAGTCCGCCCCAGCTCCATCAGGGAGACCATGGTGTGCAGCCGGTTAGCATGCTCGTGGGTCTGCGCCCGGAGGGCATCGGAAAGCGTCCGCATGCTTTCCAACTCGGTACCCAGGGATTCGATCTCCGTGCGGTCTCGGATGGTGGCGACGGTGCCGAACACCGGGCCGCGCTGCCGTCCGGTGGAGGACCCTGGCCCCACTGCCGGGCGCTGGTTAACCACCAGTACGCCGTCATGGGTGAGGTGGATTTCGTCGTGGGCCGTGCGCCCCGATTCAAAGAGCTCTTTCAGGCTGGGCGCCAGGGGCAGGTCGGCGAGCAGCGGCGTGGCCGCGTGGTCGTCCTCCGCTTCCCGGGGTTCCAGTCCCAGCAGCTCTGCCGCCTGGTCGTTGTAGATGACCACCCGTCCGGCGGGATCTATCAGGACAACACCTTCCCGGACCGAGTGGAGTACTGATTCGTAGTAGGCAAAGAGCTGGGCGAGCTGCTCGGGACCCCAGCCCCTGGTCACCCGCCGGAGGTAGCGGCCAAGAAACCAGGACGCGAGCGATCCGCCTGCCAGCAGGGATCCGGAGACTGCCAGCAGCGCCGGCAGCCGGCCGGAAACGGCCACGTCAACAGTATTGACGGTCACGCCGGCCGCCACGAGCGCGCGGACCCCACCGCGGGCGTCCTTCACCGGGGCGATCGTACGCACCGACGGCCCGAGCGTTCCCGCAGTGATCTCGGTGAATACGTGGCCTTGGAGGGCCTGCTCGATCGAACCGATATAGGGGCGGCCCAGCTCCTGGTCCAGCGGGTGGGTCCAGCGCGTCCGGTCCGGCGCCATGATGGTGATGAAATCCGCTCCGGAATCGGCCATGACCTTCAATGCGTAGGGCTGCAGCTGCGCTGACGGATTCCCCGTCCCGGCGGCCTGCAGCACAAGAGGGTTGTCCGCAATGGATGTCGCCAGGGCGCCCATCCGGCGGCCGGCCTCTTCGTAGGCATGGTCCCGGGCGTCGACGAAGACGGCCGTCCCGACGATGGCCGTCAGGGCCAGCATGAACAGCAGGTTCGCCACGAACAGCCGCCTCGCGATGCTCCAGCGGTGGATCATCAACACCTCCCATGACCAATATGAACGCAACGGTGAGCCAAGTCACTCTGTGGCGAATGATGGAAATCACAAGGACCGACGCGCGGGGCCCAGAGATTGTGCCGAAGCGTCTCCAGATTATCCATAAGGAGAGACAAGATGGCTTCTCAACGAGGAGAGTCGGCAGTGCCGGCTAAAGCCGAGCGTAAGGGACTCGACAAGTCCCATTACCTGTACATTGCGGTCATCGCCGCAGTCGTTCTCGGCGCTCTGGTAGGACTGCTGTTCCCCGAGGTCGGAAAATCACTCAAGCCCCTCGGTGACGGCTTCATCAAGCTGATCAAGATGATGATCGCCCCGGTCATCTTCTGCACCATCGTGCTGGGCATCGGCTCCATCGCCAAGGCCGCCACCGTCGGCAAGGTCGGCGGGCTGGCACTGGGCTACTTCGTCGTGATGTCCACCTTCGCCCTGGCAATCGGCCTGGTCGTCGGCAACATCATCCACCCGGGTGAAGGGCTGGAGCTCGCGCCGTACGATCCCAACAAGAAGGCGGCCACGGACAGCACCGTTGACTTCCTGCTGGGCATCATTCCCTCGGACATTCCGGTGCTTCCCACCCTGCTCGCTGCCATCCTCGTCGGCTTCGCGCTGCAGAAGATGGGCCCGCAGGGCGCACCGATCCTGAAGGCGATCGGCCACGCCCAGGCACTGGTCTTCCGCATCCTGATCATGATCATGTGGCTTGCCCCGGTGGGTGCCTTCGGTGCCATCGCCGCCGTTGTTGGCGCAACCGGCTTCCAGGCCATCGTGAGCATGTTCACCCTGATGATCGCGTTCTACATCACCTGCGCGCTGTTCATCGTTGTGATCCTCGGCGGCCTGCTGCAGGTTGTCACCGGCGTGAACATCTTCAAGCTGATGAAGTACCTGGCCCGCGAATACCTGCTGATCTTCTCGACGTCCTCCTCTGAAGCGGCCCTGCCGCGCCTCATCGCCAAGATGGAGCACCTCGGCGTCTCCAAGCCGGTTGTCGGTGTGACGGTCCCCACCGGCTACTCCTTCAACCTGGACGGTACCGCCATCTACCTGACCATGGCATCGCTCTTCGTGGCCAACGCCATGGGTACCCCGCTGGACCTCGGCGCGCAGATCTCCCTGCTGATCTTCATGATCATCGCGTCCAAGGGCGCCGCCGGCGTCACCGGCGCAGGGCTGGCCACGCTCGCCGCCGGCCTGCAGGCCCACCGGCCCGAACTCCTGGGCGGGGTCGGCATGATCGTCGGCATCGACCGCTTCATGTCCGAGGCCCGTGCACTGACCAACTTCACCGGCAACGCCGTTGCCACCCTGCTGGTCGGCACCTGGGTCAAAGAGGTCGACGGCGAGCAGGTCAACCGGGTGCTGTCCGGCGAGGCACCGTTCGACGAGCAGACCATGGTGGCGCACCACCACGGCGTGGTAGAAACGCCGGAGCCTGCCGTACCGGCCAAGGCCTAGGTCCCGGGCCTAAGCCCCCGCGCCATACAACTGAAGGAAAACCGCCCGCACAGGCCCCCGCCTGTGTGGGCGGTTTCATTGCTGCCGGACAGACAACCTTCGACCTCAGGTACAAGGTAAAGGCTCAAACGCCATCAAAAGTCAAGGTCCACGGAATGCCGTGTCGGGCGCTGTAACCTTGGGGTGGAACAAGCAGGGGCGCTGGCAGACAGCGGCAGAAAATCACCGTCATCGAAAGTGTGGATAGATACGTGAGCAGCGAACAGGGTTCAGCAACTCTGGAAGGCACGGAACTCGACCTGGAAGACGCCGTCATGGGTCCCACAGGCCGCCCCCACCGCGAATTTCCGGAGCCCGCGCCGCTGTCCTCCCATGGACCGGCCCGCGTCATAGCCATGGTTAACCAGAAAGGCGGGGTGGGCAAGACCACCTCCACCATCAACCTTGCCGCAGCACTGGCCGAATACGGCCGCCGCGTGCTCCTGGTGGACTTCGACCCGCAGGGCGCCCTGTCCGCCGGGCTCGGCGTCAACCCCCATGAACTCGATCTGACCGTCTACAACGTCCTGATGGACCGCAAGATCGACATCCGCGAAGCCATCCACCGGACCGGCGTCGAGAACGTGGACCTGCTGCCCGCCAACATCGACCTCTCCGCGGCGGAAGTCCAGCTGGTCAACGAGGTGGCCCGCGAACAGGTCCTCGACCGTGCCCTGAAGAAGGTTGAGGATGACTACGACGTCGTGCTCATCGACTGCCAGCCTTCCCTCGGCCTGCTCACCGTCAACGCCCTGACCGCGGCCCACGGCGTGATCATTCCGCTCATCTGCGAGTTCTTTGCCCTGCGCGCGGTGGCCCTGTTGGTCGAAACCATCGACAAGGTCCAGGACCGACTCAACCCGCGGCTGCAGGTGGACGGCGTGCTGGCCACCATGTACGACGCCCGCACGCTGCACAGCCGCGAGGTCATCAGCCGCCTGGTGGAAGCCTTCGGGGACAAGGTCTTCGAAACCGTCATCAAACGCTCCATCAAGTTCGCTGACGCCACCGTGGCCGCCGAGCCCATCACGAGCTACGCCGGAAACCACGTGGGTGCCGACGCCTACCGCCGCCTCGCCAAGGAACTGATCTCGCGCGGCGGCGCGCCCTAGCCCGGATGACCGCAGAGCCGGCAGCGCCCCCCGCCGAGGCCAGGCGGTCCGGCTTCGAAGTACGGTTGGCCAACTTCAGTGGCCCCTTCGACCTCCTGCTGGGGCTGATCTCCAAACACCAGCTGGACATCACCGAGGTGGCGCTTGCCACGGTCACCGACGAGTTCATCCGGTACATCCGGAACCTCCAGGAACTGGGGGAGGAGTGGGCCCTTGACGAGGCAAGTGAGTTCCTCGTCATCGCTGCCACGCTGCTGGACCTGAAGGCAGCGCGCCTGCTGCCCGCAGGCGAGGTGGAGGACGACGACGACATCGCCCTCCTCGAGGCGCGTGACCTGCTCTTTGCCCGGCTGCTGCAGTACAAGGCCTTCAAGCAGGTCGCCGCTCTGATGGACGCAACACTGGAACTTGAGGCCCGGCGCTATCCGCGGCAGGTCGCCCTCGAGGAACACTTCGCCGCCATGCTGCCGGAACTGGTCTGGAAGCACAGCCCTGCGCAGTTCGCGGCGCTGGCCGAGGCCGCTCTCAAGCCCAAGGACCCGGCGCCGACGGAGGTCGGTGTGGCCCACCTGCACGGGAGCGCGGTGAGCGTCCGCGAGCAGGCGGAGCTGATGGGGCTGCGGCTGCAGGATGGCAGGCCCCTGACCTTCCGTGCCCTGATAGCCGACGCCGAATCCACCCTCGTTGTGGTGGCCCGCTTCCTGGCCCTGCTGGAATTGTTCAGGGACCAGGTGGTGGCCTTCGACCAGGTGGCGCCGCTTGGCGACCTGACAGTGCGCTGGACCGCGGCCGGCAACGGATGGACCGCGGAGCACCTGAGCGAGGAATACGAGGAGCAGCGATGACGGATCCAATTGAGGGCCGGGAACGCGCCGCGCTTGAGGCGGTGCTGATGGTGCTGGACGAGCCCACCTCTGCCACCGACCTCGCCGCCGGACTCAACCTGACGGTGGCCGCCGTCGAAGCGCTGCTGCTGGACCTGCAGCGCGACTATGACGGCTATACTGTTAAAGCCCTGGATATGGAAACTGGCAGTAATGGACCTAAGCATAACGTCGCTTCCAGCCCCCGGGGTTTTGAATTGCGGAATGTCGCCGGAGGCTGGCGCATCTACTCACGGGCTGAATTCGCCGACGTCGTCGGTGCTTTCGTCCTGGAGGGACAGACGGCCAGGCTGACCCAGGCGGCGCTTGAGACCCTCGCCGTCATCGCGTACCGGCAACCGGTATCCCGGGCAAGGGTGTCTGCAATTCGTGGAGTCAACGTTGACTCTGTTGTGCGGACGCTGACCCAGCGTGGACTGGTCGAGGACGCCGGAACGGATCCGGAGTCGGGCGCTGTCCTGTACCGCACGACGTCGTATTTCCTTGAACGCATGGGAATCGGCTCGGTGGCTGAGTTGCCTCAGCTTTCACCCCACCTTCCGGGGCTTGAAGGAATTGAAGAGTTCTACGACGCCGGAAGAATGTAGGCGGCACGCCTGCGAAGCAGTTTTTACCAGGGCAGATTTATTCTGCACGGCTGGCTAGTGTTGTCCTTGGACAACCTTTGCCGGTCAAAATCACAGAGGACGGGTCATGACACAGGCGGGACGCCAGGGTTCACCACGTAACAGCTCCGGACGCAAAGGTCCGGACAACGCCGCGCGGGGCGCGGCACAAGGCCGCGGGCCAGTACAGGGTCGCGGCGCGGGCGCCGGGAAGCGCGACTTCCCGAAGGGGGGCGACCGCCCCTTCAGCGACCGCACCTACAAGGCCAAGCCCCGCGAGGAGCGCTTCGTCGATCCCGACGAGGCACCTGCCGGCCGCCGGCCCGCAGGCGACTGGAAGCCGGGCACTAAGGCCCCCGCATCCAGGACAGGTGCATCCAGGACGGGTGCACCCAAGGCAGGCGCGCGCAATGCCGCCGCTGCCCGGAAGCCCGGAGCCAACAGGGCTCCCGGCACGCCGGGCGCGCTGAAGCCCAAGTCGGGCGCCCCCAAGACCGCGGGGTCGCGCGCCTTCGGCAGCGAACGCTTCGGCCAGAACCTGGGACCGGTCCGCCGGCCCTCCCGCAACCGCGGTCCCCGCGCCGAGGTGCCGCAGTCGGAAGTCCACGACGCCGACGGCGTCCGCCTGCAGAAGGTCATGGCCTCCGCCGGCGTCGCCTCCCGGCGCGTCTGTGAAGACATGATCGCCGAGGGCCGCGTGGAGGTCGACGGCAAGGTCGTCACCGAGCTCGGCGTCCGCGTCGACCCCAAAACAGCAGTCATCCACGTGGATGGCCTCCGCATCCAGCTCGACGACACGCTGGTCTACATGGTCTTCAACAAGCCCAAGGGCGTGGTGTCCACCATGGAGGATCCCGAAGGCCGGCCGTGCATCAGCGACTACATCCGCAACAACCAGGGTGAACGGCTCTTCCACGTCGGGCGCCTTGACGTCGCCACCGAAGGCCTGCTGCTGCTGACCAACGACGGCGAGCTGGCCAACCGGCTGACCCACCCGTCCTACGAGGTTCCCAAGACCTACCTGGTCCAGGTCCGTGGGCCGTTCCCGCAGGGCATTGGCACACAGCTTAAGGATGGCATCGAACTGGAGGACGGATTCGCGTCCGTCGACTCCTTCCGGCTGGTCGACTCAACCCCGGGCCACGTGCTGATCGAAGTGGTGCTGCACTCCGGCAAGAACCGCATTGTCCGGCGTCTGTTCGACGCGGTTGGTTTCCCGGTGCTGCGCCTGGTGCGCGTCAAGGTCGGCCCCATCGGCCTGGGCGACCAGCGCCAGGGAAGCATTCGCAACCTCGGCAAGCAGGAAGTCGGCCACCTGCTGGCATCCGTGGGGCTGTAAGGGATGTCGGCTTTCCGTACGCACGGCCGGGGGCACCTGAACGGGCCGGTCGTTGTTATCGGCACCGGCCTGCTCGGCACCAGCATCGGCCTCGGCCTGCGCGGCCGCGGCGTTGCCGTCTACCTGTCGGATCCCTCGCCCACCAACCAGGCAGTCGCCGTCGACATCGGCGCAGGCCTCCCGCTGGCGGCCATGAAGGACGAAAGTCCTGAACTGGTTGTCGTCGCGTCGCCGCCGGACGTGACCGCGGACGTTGTGGAACGTGCGCTGGCAGACTACCCGGACGCCACCGTCGTCGACATCGCCAGCGTCAAGGCCGCGATCCTGCACGACCTGCGCAGCCGCGGCGCGGACCTCAGCCGTTACGTGGGCACACACCCCATGGCCGGACGCGAGAAGTCCGGCCCGGTCGCGGCCCGCGGCGAGCTCTTCACCTCCATGCCGTGGGTCGTGTGTCGCACCGAAGAGTCCTCGGCCGGAGCTGTCCAGGCTGCGCAGGCGCTGGCCACCGACCTCGGTGGCCTCGTTTCGCAGTTCACGGCCGAGGAACATGATGGGGCCGTGGCCTTGGTCTCCCACCTGCCCCAGGTGATGTCCTCGCTGCTGGCGACCCGTCTGCAGGACACCCCGCTGCACGCCCTCTCCCTCGCGGGAAACGGGCTACGCGACACCACCCGGATCGCAGCCAGCGACCCCACGCTGTGGGTCCAGATCCTGGGTGCGAATGCCGGCAAGGTAGTGGAGATCCTTTACGGTGTGCGAGATGACCTCAACCGGCTGATCGGAACCCTGGAAGACCCCGCGGCCGCCGGTGCCCGCCTTGACCTGGCGCAGCTGATGAGCGAAGGCAACGCCGGGCAGGCCCGGATTCCGGGCAAGCACGGCGGACCGCCGCAGGCGTATTCGTGGCTCACGGTACTCGTGGACGACCGCCCGGGCCAGATCGCCAGGCTCCTGACCGAGATCGGTGAGATTGGCGTCAACCTCGAAGATCTCCGCCTGGACCACTCCTCGGGGCAGAATGTGGGCATGGTGGAGATCTCCGTGCTGCCGAGCGCGCATGACCTCCTTGTAGAAGCACTAAGCGACCGTGGATGGCGGGTACTGCAGTAATGACACAGGAACTGACCGAGACTTTGCCTGCCCTCCGGCTGGGCCGTCCGCTCGTGGTGGCCATCGACGGGCCGTCCGGCTCCGGAAAGTCCAGCGTCAGCAAGGAAGTGGCCCGCCGCCTCAGCCTTGCCTACCTGGACACCGGCGCCATGTACCGCGCCCTCACCTGGTACTGCCTCGACCGCGGAACGGACCTCGCTGACGCCTCCGCCGTCGAACTGGCTGCCGAAGAACTGCCGCTGGACATCAGCACCAGCCCGCACGCCGAGTACGTGCGGGTCGATGGCACCGACGTTACAGACGCCATCAGGGAACCGGCGATCTCTTCGTCCGTCAGCGCCGTCGCCACCACGCTCGGTGCCCGGACGGAACTTATCCGCCGCCAGCGCGCCCTGATCGAAAAACACAACCGCCGCATGGTGGTGGAGGGCCGGGACATTACCACCGTCGTTGCCCCGGCTGCCCAGGTCCGCATGCTGCTGACCGCCAGCGAGGAGGCGCGGCTCCGCCGCCGCGGCATCCAGCTCGGCGGAACGCAAAGCGCCGAGCAGTTGGCAGCCCAGGTGACCCAGCGGGACGCGAAGGACTCCACCGTGGTGAACTTCACCCAGGCGGCGGACGGTGTGGTGACGCTGGATTCGTCGGAACTGGATTTCGAGGAAACCGTGGCCGCCGCGCTGCGCATCGTCACCAAGGTCATCAACCATGAGTGATTCCGCCCGGATGCCAGGTACCGGAGTTCCGGGCACCCGGGTTCCGGAGACGGGTCTCCCTGGTGCGTGGACCATGGCGTGGAGCCGGCCCGTCGGCCGGTTCCTGAACAACGTCGTCTACCGCACCTCCGTCACCGGGCGCTCCAACGTTCCGGCCTCGGGCCCGGTGATCTTCGCAGGAAACCACATCAGCCTCCTCGACGGACCCGTCATGTTCGGCGCCTCGCCCCGGAGCATGCACATCCTCGTTAAGAAGGAGATGTTCAAGGGCTTCCTCGGCCGCGTGCTGAGGGCGTCGGGCCAGCTTCCGGTTGACAGGGCGGGGGACCGCTCGGTCCTGCAGCTCAGCAAGGACGCCCTCGACGCCGGCCGCTGCATCGGCATCCTGCCGGAGGGAACCCGGGGGAGCGGCACCGCAGCCGGCATCAGTAACGGGGTGGCATGGCTCGCCCTGAACTCCGAGGCCGTCGTGGTGCCGGTGGCCATCCTTGGCACACGGCAGGGCGGCGAACACCTGGGCAGCATCCCGAAGCCGGGCCGCCGGCTGCACGTCAGCTTTGGCCAACCCCTCGCCGTCGGCCGCAATCCGGGCGAAACCGGGCGTGCTTCAATGGACAGGGCGGCCACGGAAATCCGCGACACCCTGGCCGCGCACGTTCGTGACACTGTCCGGCTCAGCGGGCTGTCCTTGCCCTCCGCGGATCATCCGCACCAACGTTCCACCGCAGTAGCCGGACAGCCGGCAGACCATCATTAAGGAAAGTGCAATGAGCGATACGACTCAAACCTCCGGCCACTCCGGCGCCGGCGAAGACGAATACACGCCCACCGGCACCGACCAGGTGGCTGAACATCTGGCGGCCCTGGACGACGACGAGGCGGAGCTTCGCGCCGCTTCCCTCCGTGCCGGACTGGACGACTACGAACTCGACGAGGACGACGCCGCGCTCCTCAGCGGACTGCACGACGAGGACGAACTGGAGGGCCCGCTCAAGCTGGACCCCGTGCTCGCCATCATCGGCCGCCCGAACGTCGGCAAATCCACCCTGGTCAACCGCATCCTCGGCCGACGCGAGGCGGTCGTTGAAGACACCCCGGGTGTAACGCGCGACCGCGTGATGTACTCGGCGAACTGGAACGGCAGGAACTTCACCGTCGTCGACACCGGCGGCTGGGAGCACGATGCCCGCGGCATCCACGCCCGCGTGGCGGAACAGGCCGAAATGGCAGTGGAGCTGGCGGACGCCGTGCTCTTCGTCGTCGACTCGGCCGTGGGCGCAACCGCCACCGACGAAGGCGTCATGAAGATGCTCCGCCGAAGCAAGAAGCCCGTCATCCTTGTCGCCAACAAAGTGGACGACTTCGTGCAGGAAGCCGACTCCGCAGTCCTGTGGGGCCTGGGCTTCGGCGAGCCGTACCCCGTCTCCGCGCTGCACGGCCGCGGTGTCGCCGACATGCTGGACCACGTCATGGACACCCTGCCGGAGTTCTCCACCGTTGAGGGCGTCGAACGCTCCGGCGGCCCGCGCCGGATTGCCCTGATCGGACGTCCCAACGTGGGCAAGTCTTCCCTCCTGAACAAGCTGGCCGGCTCCGAGCGTGTGGTGGTGGACAACACCGCCGGCACTACCCGCGACCCGGTTGACGAATTCATCGAGCTCGGCGGCCAGACCTGGCGCTTCGTGGACACCGCCGGCATCCGCCGGCGCCAGCACATGGCGCAGGGCGCCGACTTCTACGCCTCCCTCCGGACCCAGAGTGCGCTGGAAAAGGCGGAGGTCGCCGTCGTTCTTCTTGCCGTGGACGAGGTGCTCAGCGAACAGGACGTCCGCATCCTGCAGCTCGCCATCGAATCGGGGCGTGCCCTGGTGCTCGCGTTCAACAAGTGGGACCTGCTGGACGATGAACGCCGGCGGTACCTGGAACGCGAAATCGAGCAGGACCTGGCGCATGTGGAGTGGGCGCCACGTGTCAACATCTCCGCCAAGACCGGCTGGCACAAGGACCGCCTGGTGCCGGCCCTGGAGCTGGCGCTGGAAAACTGGGACCGGCGCATTCCGACCGGACGGCTCAACGCCTTCCTGGGCGAGCTGGTGGCGGCACACCCGCACCCGGTCCGCGGCGGCAAGCAGCCCCGCATCCTGTTCGGCACGCAGGCCTCCAGCCGGCCGCCGAAGTTTGTCCTGTTCACCACCGGTTTCCTGGACCCGGGCTACCGCCGGTTCATCACCCGCCGCCTGCGCGAAACCTTTGGCTTCGAGGGAACGCCCATCGAAGTCAGCATGCGTGTGCGTGAAAAGCGCGGCAAGAAGCGTTAATTACGACACACCGGGCGGCGAATGCCGGAAAGTGTCACTGGCACCCTCCGGAATCGTGTAAGCTCTTCTAGGTGGTTCGGCCGGACTGCTTAGATGAAATTCCTCGGAACATTCATCTGGCGGAGAACGGCGGAACTGACGGGCTGTAGCGCAGCTTGGTAGCGCACTTGACTGGGGGTCAAGGGGTCGCAGGTTCAAATCCTGTCAGCCCGACCACAACAAAACCCCGCCAACCCAAACTGGGTTGGCGGGGTTTTTTTGTGCACGCCCGACGGCGGAACGGGTTTAAGCGGTGAGCCCTACTTGAGGAAGCGGGATGTTCTGCGGTCGGCCAGGATCTTGCCGTTTGTCTGGCAGGTGGGGCAGTACTGCAGTGCAGTGTCCGCGAAGGACACCTCCCGGACCGTGTCCCCGCATACCGGGCAGGGCTGGCCGGCGCGGCCATGCACATTCATCCCGCTTCGCTTCGCGTCCTTGAGGTCGGCGGGCGCCTTCCCCCGGGCCTGCGCCACCGCGGCTCCCAGGACGCTGTGGATGGCGTCGAACAGGACCCCGACCTTCGCCGGCTCCAGGGCATTGGCCATGGCGAACGGGGAGATTTTCGCTGCGTGCAGGATTTCGTCGCTGTAGGCGTTTCCGATGCCGGCGATGACGCTCTGGCTGCGCAGCACACCCTTGATCTGGTGCGGGTGGCCAGCCAGGATCTCGGCGAACATCTCCCGGCTGAACGCGGGAATCAGCGGATCCGGGCCCAGGTCGGCGATGCCGGGAACGTCGCCGGGCTTCCGCACCACGTAGACTGCCAGGCCCTTCTTGGTGCCGGCCTCGGTCAGGTCGATGCCCATCTTCCCGCCGTCCGCCCCGGCAAGGTGCAGCCGGGCCGCGATGGGGCCCTTGCCGGGCCGTAGCGGTTCGGGCGATGGTTTTTCGGTGTAACGGACCCAGCCCGCCCTGGCGAGGTGGAAGACGAAATGCAGGCCGTCGGCGTCAATGCTGACGAACTTCCCGAACCGCTCCACGCCGGTGATGGTTCGGCCCGCGAGGGCCGTGTAGGGCGGGTCGGCCGTCTTGAGCACGGCCACGGACAGGATCTGCAGCTTCTCCAGCACCGCGCCGCGCAGCCGCGTGTCGAGGAACGTGCTCAGTGCGGCCACCTCGGGTAGTTCCGGCATGGCACCACTTTGCCACACAGGATGCCGGATTGGGCGGTTCCCGCGGGGCATAATGGCACATCCGGCGGCCAAGGAGTTGTGCATATACTTTCAACCGGTGGCTGTTCCCGACGCCTCCGTTGACATTGGTGATTGACCCGATGAAAGGCCCCTGATGAGCAACATTCCCTCTGATCTGTCCTACACCGCCGAACACGAATGGGTGAGCGCACCGAACGCCGATGGTGTGGTCCGCGTGGGGATCACCGACTTCGCCCAGGACGCCCTCGGAGATGTCGTCTACGCCCAGATGCCCGAAGTTGGCACCACTGTTAAGGCAAACGACGTCGTGGGTGAAGTTGAGTCCACCAAGAGCGTCAGCGACATTTACGCCCCCGTCTCCGGCGAGATCGTGGCCCGCAACGAGGCACTGGACAGCGATTCCGCACTCATCAACTCCGATCCCTACGGCGACGGCTGGCTCATCGAAGTCAAGCTCGCCGAGCCTGATGCAGTGGATTCCCTGCTCAGTGCATCGGAGTACGAACAACAGGTAGGCTAAAGCTAACCGGTCCCGCTGCCCGGCCACCGGAGTCCAGCAATGGGGTCCAATGGCCGGACGGCGGGCGGCATAACGGAGCTGCCAGGCAGTTCCGGACGGTACGCGTTGATTGCAGGGGGACATCTGCAACGAAGGAGGAGGATTCCATGGTTGGCGGCGAACAGAACCACACCAACGGCAATTACGGCACAGGTGCGGGCAGGGCCTCGGAAACCACCTCGATCAACCTCACTCCGGTTCATCATGACGAGCCCACAATCGTCCCCAAGCTCTCCCCGGAGGAACGCTCCGCCGTCGAGGCGCTGCCCTCCGGCTCCGCCCTGCTCGTGGCCCATAGCGGGCCGAACTCAGGTGCACGATTCCTCCTTGACTCCGATGTCACCACGGCCGGGCGGCACCCGGACGCTGATATTTTCCTCGATGACGTGACGGTGTCCCGCCGCCACGTCGAGTTCCGGCGCACGCCGCGGAGCTTCGAGGTGGTGGACACCGGGAGCCTGAACGGCACCTACGTCAACCATGACCGCGTGGACAGCGTGGAACTGAGGTCCGGAAACGAAGTCCAGATTGGCAAGTTCCGCCTCACCTTCTACCTGAGCCCTGCCCGCGCAGCAGGACGCGTCTGATTCGGAGCGGCTGCCTGTGGCAATGGCACAACCGGAGCGCCGGGGACCACTGGTCCTGAACATCGGGGAAGTGCTCGCTCAGCTGAGCGATGACTTTCCGAGCATGACGGCGTCGAAAATCAGGTTCCTTGAGGAAAAGGGGCTCATCAATCCCCGGCGTACGCCCGCGGGCTACCGGCAGTACGCCGACAGCGACGTCGAACGGCTCCGCTTCGTCCTGTCGCTCCAGCGCGACCAGTACCTGCCGCTGAAGGTCATCAAGGACTACCTTGACGCCATCGACAGGGGCGAGCGGCCCGAGAACCTTCCCCCCGGCGTTACCGTGTCCCCGCGGATCGTCTCGGATGAGCTCGCAGCGGAACTGCAGAACAAAGCGCGCAGGCTCAGCGAGGAGCAGCTGCGCGCGGAGTCGGGGGCCAGCGTTCCGCTGCTGCAGTCCCTGCTCAGCTTCGGCCTCATCGGGCACACCGACGGCAAGTTCGACGAGCACGCCCTCCAGGTGGCCCGCGCCTGCGTCCAGCTGGAGAGCCACGGCCTGGAGCCGCGGCACCTCCGGCCCTTCCAGGCGGCCGCGGAACGCGAGTTCGGACTCGTGGAACGCGCCGTGGCCACCCTGACCTCGCGCAGGGACGCCGCATCGCAGGCCCGCGCGGCGGAAGCCGCCCGGGAAATCAGCGACCTTTGCCTAACCCTGCACCGGGCCCTTGTCCAGGACCGTATCTCGCGGATGGAAATCTGATGATCGAAGTCGAGATTGTGGGCGTCCGCATCGAACTGCCCTCCAACCAGCCTCTGGTTCTGCTTCGCGAGATGCACGGGGAACGGCACGTTCCCATCTGGATAGGGACCCCCGAGGCAAGTGCCATCGCGCTGGCCCAGCAGGGCGTGGTACCGCCGCGGCCCATGACGCACGACCTCCTGGTTGACGTCGTCGAGACCCTTGGCCATTCCGTGGTCAGCGTGAACATCGTTGCCGTGGAGGACAACATCTTCTACGGCCAGCTCCAGTTCGACAACGGGGCCACAGTGAGCTCCAGGGCGTCGGACGCCCTGGCCATCGCGCTACGCGCCAAATGCCGGATCTGGTGCGCTGACTCCGTCATGGACGAGGCCGGCGTGCGCATTACCGAGCATGACGAGGGCGAGGACACGGAGCCCGGCCCCACCGTGGATGAAGAGCGTGAGCTGCGCAGGTTCCGGGAGTTCCTGGACGACGTCGAGCCGGAGGATTTCGACGGCTAAGGTCACGTTAAGGTTAAAGTTAAGGCTGAAACTTTCGACACGCCCCACTAATCATGCGAACGTCTTTGACCTTGGGCCACGGCAGGCCTAACGTCGAAGGTACCAAGTTCCCATTGCATACGACAGCGGCGCAAGTCACACTGGAAAGTGCTACTCCGGCCGAATTACAAGCATGAATTTCATCCGGACTTCATGCGCGTAGCAGCTGTTGCGGCAACTTCCTCAGGGGAGCTCATGACAAGGAGGATCCACGTGAGTCCGAAAGGCGAAGCAGGCGAGCTGAAGCAGCCCTCGACGGCCGGCGTTGCCGTGCCCGCAAGCGGTGCTCAGGGCCTTCTCTTCACTGAGGATCTCCCGGTTCTGGACGAGGATGCCGGCTACCGCGGGCCCACCGCCTGCAAGGCCGCCGGGATCACCTACCGGCAGCTTGACTACTGGGCCCGCACCGGCCTGGTGGAGCCGGCAGTCCGCGGAGCAGCGGGCTCGGGTTCCCAGCGGCTCTACGGTTTCCGCGACATCCTGGTCCTGAAGGTGGTCAAGAGGCTGCTGGACACCGGCGTATCGCTGCAGCAGATCCGCAGCGCCGTGGAGCACCTCCGTGAACGCGGCGTCGAGGACCTGGCGCAGATCACCCTCATGAGCGACGGCGCCAGCGTCTACGAATGTACGTCCGCGGACGAGGTCATCGACCTCGTGCAGGGCGGCCAGGGCGTGTTCGGAATCGCGGTCGGCCGCGTGTGGCGCGAAGTCGAGGGAAGCCTCGCCTCGCTGCCCAGCGAGCACGCCGGCGAACAGACGTTCCCGGACGACGAACTCAGCAAGCGCCGCGCGGCACGCAAGATCGGCTAACAGCGCCAGCCACGAGATGTACGCAGAAGGGCGCCGCCCCGCAGGGGGGGGGGCGTCGCGGGGGCAGTACGCGTCGGTGGGGTGCCGCGGGGGGGGCCGCCCGGCGCGGGTATCGGGCGCGCCGGCGGCGGCGG
>NZ_JBHTXX010000020.1:0-57689 GCF_042791415.1 Arthrobacter sp. NPDC056691 | reverse complement strand
GGGCCACCCGCCGCCCCCGCCCCCCCAACCCCCCCCGCGCGGCGCCCCCCAAACCCGCGCACACCCCCCCCCCCCCCGTGTGGACCCACCCCCCCCCCCCCCCTCGGGGGCGGCCCCCTTCGCTGTCTCAGTACGCTTCGGTGCGATCCGGAGTGTGGCCCAGCCGGGCGCTGTTAGCGGGCGCTCCGGCTGCGGCTGGTCTTGCTGGTTGCCATGAGATTTCCCAGCAGCGTGTCGTAGAGCCCGGCCGCGGCCTTGGCGGAGTCGCCGGGCCAGTGGTGTACGGAATGCGCAGCGCCCTGGATCTGCTGCCAGTTGGCCTGCTCCGGGATGTGCGGAGACAGCAGGAGGTCGCCGAACATGGACTGCATCTCGGCGAGCCGGAACGCGTGCTCGGAGGACCCGGAGCGCACGCGGTTGGCCACGATGCCGGCGGGGGACAGGTTCGGCGCGAACTCCTGCCGGAACAGCTGGATGGCCCGCATGGTGCGTTCGGTGCCGGCAACGGAGAAGAGCCCGGGCTCGGCCACCAGCGCCACCTTGTTGCTGGCGGACCAGGCCATGCGGGTGAGGCCGTTCAGGGACGGCGGGCAGTCCACCAGGATGAGTTCGTAAGTATTCGCGCCGGCGAGCACCGCGGCGAGCCTGCGCAAATCGCGCTTGCCAAGGTCGGGCCGGTCGTAGATGCCGGTGTACGCGGACCCGACGGCGACATCGAGCACTGCTGGACCGGAGCCGTTGACGGCTACCCGGCTGATCCAGCCGCTGGGCACGACGTTCTCGGCGATCCTGGCCTTGCGCGGATTCTTCAGCATCCTGCCGATGTCAAGCTTGTCGCTGGGCTGCACCCCGAGGGCTGTGCTGGCGTCGGCATGGGGATCGAGGTCAACTACGAGGGTTGGGATGCCCGCGGCCAGTGCCGCAGACGCCAGTCCGGTTGTAACGGATGTCTTGCCGACACCGCCCTTGAGGCTGCTGATGCTGACTACTTGCACTTGATAAACCAATACCTAACGCCGGTTGCCGTGTTGGGGTACGTTCCGTTCCGGTGCTGCCGGAAGGTGCTCCAGGAACAGGGGCAGGCTTCCGCCGCCCCATTCATCATATGTTGACCTCGGCCGGAATCCCTTCTTATCGGGATCCGGGCATGCCTTCCCGGCCGGTTGGTCCGGCGTCGTTGTTCACCGCCGGCAATAGCGGCAGTGCAGCGGAAGCAAACGGTGGGGTAGGGCGGCGTTAAGGAGTTAAATACGGGCCCGGCCGTGAATATGGCCCGGACATGACGGATAATTCTGTGATGGTAGACACAATGATTTGTGTTTCGTCCGGCCCGTCTTACACACTGTGACCACTCACCGATCCACCCGCAATGATGCAGGAGAAGTATGTTTTCCAAGATTCTGGTGGCCAACCGCGGAGAAATCGCAATCCGTGCTTTCCGCGCTGGCTACGAACTGGGCGCCAAAACGGTCGCCGTGTTCCCCAATGAGGACCGTAACTCGATCCACCGCCAGAAGGCCGACGAGGCGTATCTGATTGGCGAAGAGGGACACCCCGTGCGCGCCTACCTGGACGTCGACGAGGTGGTGCGGGTTGCCAAGGAGTCCGGTGCGGACGCCATCTACCCCGGTTACGGCTTCCTCTCCGAGAACCCCGACCTGGCGCGTGCCGCCAAGGCTGCAGGCATCACCTTCGTGGGTCCGCCCGCGGAGGTCCTGGAACTCGCCGGCAATAAGGTGGCCGCACTGGAGGCCGCCCGCAAGGCCGGCGTCCCCGTGCTGAAGTCCAGCGCGCCGTCGAAGGACCTTGACGAGCTTATTGCTGCTGCGGATGAGATCGGTTTCCCCATTTTCGCCAAGGCCGTGGCGGGCGGTGGCGGGCGCGGCATGCGCCGCGTCGACACCCGCGAGGCCCTGCCGGAGGCACTGCAGTCCGCCATGCGCGAAGCCGACGCGGCCTTTGGTGACCCCACCATGTTCCTCGAGCAGGCCGTGCTCCGCCCGCGCCACATCGAGGTCCAGATCCTGGCCGACGCCGAGGGCAACGTCATGCACCTCTTCGAGCGTGACTGTTCCATCCAGCGCCGCCACCAGAAGGTCATCGAGATCGCGCCGGCCCCCAACCTGGACGAAGGAATCCGCCAGGCCCTGTACCGGGACGCCGTGAAGTTCGCCAAGGCCCTGAACTACGTCAACGCAGGAACGGTTGAGTTCCTCGTGGACACCGTGGGCGAACGCGCGGGCCAGCACGTCTTCATCGAAATGAACCCCCGCATCCAGGTGGAGCACACCGTCACGGAAGAGGTCACCGACGTCGACCTCGTCCAGGCGCAGATGCGCATCGCCGCCGGCGAGACCCTCGCCGACCTGGGCCTGTCCCAGGAGACCGTTTTCCTCAAGGGTGCCGCGCTGCAGAGCCGCATCACCACCGAGGACCCGGCCAACGGCTTCCGGCCCGACGTCGGAAAGATCACCGGCTACCGCTCAGCCGGCGGTGCCGGTGTAAGGCTCGACGGCGGCACCGTTTACTCGGGTGCCGAGATCAGCCCGCACTTCGATTCCATGCTGGTAAAGCTCACCTGCCGTGGCCGGGACTACCCCGCCGCAGTTGCCAGGGCGCGCCGGGCGCTGGCGGAGTTCCGTATCCGCGGTGTCTCCACCAACATCTCCTTCCTGCAGGCCGTCCTTGACGACGCCGACTTCGTCGCCGGCAACGTGGCCACATCCTTCATCGACGAACGGCCCGAACTGCTGAAGGCACGCGTCTCGGCCGACCGCGGCACCAAGCTGCTGACGTGGCTGGCCGAGGTCACCGTGAACAAGCCCAACGGTGAACTTCCGGTCCGCACCGATCCCGCGGACAAGCTCCCGGCCGTCGCCGGCGTCGAGGCGCGCCCCGGCTCCCGCCAGCGGCTGCAGGAACTCGGACCGGAAGGCTTCGCCCAGTCGCTGCGCGGGCAGACGGCCGTGGCCGTCACCGACACCACGTTCCGCGATGCCCACCAGTCCCTGCTGGCCACCCGCGTCCGCACCAGGGACCTGCTGGCTGCGGCACCCGCCGTCTCCACCCTTTTGCCGGAACTGCTGTCCGTTGAGGCCTGGGGCGGCGCCACCTACGACGTCGCCCTGCGGTTCCTCGGCGAGGATCCCTGGGACCGGCTCGCCGCGCTGCGCAAGGCCCTGCCGAACGTCTGCCTGCAGATGCTGCTCCGCGGCCGGAACACGGTGGGCTACACCCCGTACCCCGAGGAAGTGACCGAGGCCTTCGTCAACGAGGCAGCGGCCACCGGCATCGACATCTTCCGCATCTTTGACGCCCTGAACGACGTTAGCCAGATGGCGCCCGCCATCCGCGCCGTCCGGGCCACGGGCACCGCCGTCGCCGAAGTGGCACTGTGCTACACGGGCGACATGCTGGACCCGAACGAGACGCTCTACACGCTGGACTACTACCTGGGCCTGGCGGACAAGATCGTCGAAGCGGGCGCCCACATCCTTGCCATCAAGGACATGGCTGGCCTGCTGCGTCCGGCGGCCGCCGCGAAGCTCGTCTCGGCATTGCGGGAACGCTTTGACCTGCCGGTGCACCTGCACACCCACGACACCGCAGGCGGCCAGCTCGCCACGCTGCTCGCGGCAGTCGATGCAGGCGTGGATGCCGTCGACGTCGCCTCGGCGTCCCTGGCCGGCACCACGAGCCAGCCGTCGGCGTCGGCCCTGGTTGCCGCCCTGGCCCATACGGAACGCGACACCGGGCTCAGCCTGGCCGCCGTCAGCTCCCTCGAGCCGTACTGGGAGGCCGTGCGCAGGGTCTACGCTCCGTTCGAGTCGGGCCTGCCGGGCCCGACCGGCCGCGTGTACCAGCACGAAATCCCGGGCGGGCAGCTCTCCAACCTCCGCCAGCAGGCCATCGCGCTTGGCCTGGGCGAGCGCTTCGAAGCGATCGAGGACATGTACACGGCTGCCGACCGGATCCTGGGCCACCTGGTCAAGGTGACCCCGTCGTCGAAGGTAGTGGGCGACCTTGCCCTGCACCTCGTGGGCCTCAACGCGGACCCGGCCGACTTCAACGAGAACCCGCAGAACTACGACATCCCGGACTCCGTCATCGGGTTCCTGTCCGGCGAGCTGGGCGATCCTCCCGGAGGCTGGCCGGAACCGTTCCGCACCAAGGCCCTCCAGGGCCGCAGCATCAAGGTGCGCGACGCCGAACTGAGCGCCGAGGACAGCGAGGCTCTCCGCGGTGACTCGAAGACCCGCCAGCAGACGCTGAACCGGCTGCTCTTCGCCGGTCCGACCAAGGACTACCTCAAGAGCAGGGAGACGTACGGCAACGTGTCGGTCCTGGACACCCGTGACTACCTCTACGGCCTGCAGCGCGGCGAGGAGCACGTGATCCAGCTCGAAAAGGGTGTCCGCCTCATCGCGTCCCTGGAAGCTGTGTCCGAGCCGGACGAGAAGGGCATGCGCACGGTCATGTGCACGCTGAACGGCCAGTCCCGCCCCGTCTCGGTGCGCGACAAGTCCGTGGTCAGCAACGTGAAGACGGCCGAGAAAGCGGACGCGTCCGTCCCGGGGCACGTCGCAGCTCCCTTCGCAGGAGCCGTGACGGTCACCGTCAAGGCGGGCGACGCCGTCAACGCCGGCGACACCGTTGCCACCATCGAGGCGATGAAGATGGAAGCATCCATTACGACGCCGGTGGGCGGCAAGGTGACCCGGCTGGCCATTTCCGCTGTGGAACAGGTCCAGGGCGGTGACCTGCTGATCGTCGTCGAATAGGCGACTGGTGACCAGCTGGCCGGCGACTGGATGACCGCTGGATAGCCTGCAGGGTGGCCAGCGGCCGCCCTGCAGGTAGGGTGGAAAACAGAAAAAGGTTGTGGGGACGGCGCCAAGCCGCCCCCACAGCCATTTCCGAACCCCACGGGCAGCCGGAACCCGACCGGAAGCCAGTAGAAAACAGAGCGGAAGCCATGACGCAGACCAATACGCCCAAACCCGGCCCGCGCCCCGACCGGAACCCCTCTATCGCCAAAGACAGCGCCGCCGAGGTTGCGGGCGAGGCAGGGACCAGTCCCGCCGGCGTGGCGCCGACGGGGGACATCAGTGTGGTGACTGTTTCCGACGCCCAGGACCGCTCTTCCGCCGGTTCGCTCTCGGCAGTGACTGGCGTGGTGCAGCAGGGAACGGCGTCATCGGCCATGCCCGTCGTGACGGCGGGACCCGGCGGCTTCAGCGCGGGCGGCGTCAACACAGGCGAGGTCAGTGCAGGCGATAATCACGAAGCAGGCGCAGCCGCCGCGGATACCGAGGCAGCCGGCACCGGGTCGGCAGGCGTAGCCGACCCGGCTGCCGCCGACTCAGCTGCCGCCGCTGTACCGGCGCCGGCTGACGAAGCCAAGGAGCTCCCCGGGCGCCGTGAACGTCCCGAGGGACCCGAGCCCGCTGCCGCCCTGACCGCCGACCGTCTCCTCACGAGGTCCGCGGCCGCACCGGTTTCGGGCTGGCGCCGGTGGCTCTACCAGGCAACCCTGGGCTACGTGAACCTCGGCGACTCGGACCGGGTCCGCATCCAGCGGGCCATGGAGCACCGCATCGCCATGCGGCTGGGGGAGCGGACCCGGTACGTGCCGGTGCTCTCGCGCAAGGGCGGAGTAGGCAAGACCACCGTCACCACGCTGCTCGGTATGGTGCTGGCGGAGCTGCGTGAGGACCGGGTCATCGCGATGGATGCGAATCCGGACCGCGGCACCCTCTCGGACCGTTCGCCGGGCAGGGCCGATTTCACGGCCCGCCAGCTGGTGAAGGACAGGTTCACGGTCAACTCGTTCGCACAGTTGTCCAACTACACGGCGCGGGACGGTTCACGCCTCGATGTGCTCGCCTCTGACACGGATCCCATGGTGGCGCACGCCTTCGACGACGCCGATTACCGCGCCGTCACCGACATCCTGGGCCGCTACTACTCGATCGTGCTGACCGACTCAGGCACCGGCATGGTGCATTCGGTCATGAAGGGCACGCTGGAAAAGGCCGACGCCGTGGTGCTCGTCTCGGGCGGCAGCGTCGATGAGGCGCGGCTCGCGTCCGAGACGCTGTCCTGGCTTGAAGCCCACGGCCGCCAGGATCTCGTCGCCAAAGCAACAGTGGTCATCAACATGGCCGCCGGCGACCGCACCCTGGTCAACATTGACGAAATCGAGCAGCACTTCCTGTCCAGGGTCCAGAATGTGGTGCGGATTCCGCATGACCGGCACCTGGCGGAAGGCTCGCGGATCCGCCTCGGCCAGCTGAAGCCGGCAACCCGCGCCGCAGCCGTGGAGTTGGCCGCGCTGGTGGTGGACGAGCTGCAGCAGGCCTAAGCCCCCGCCGTCGGGGGAGTTTTTGTCCACTTATCGGCCTCCGGAGGCCCCGGAAGTCGCGACAGGTGGACAAAAACTCGGGTGGGGATCGAGTCCCGGCTAGGCGCGGGTGGGCTTCGGCGACTTGTACATGTCGTCGATGACGCCTTCGAAGTCCTTCATGACCTGGGCGCGCTTGACCTTCATGGACGGGGTCAGGTGGCCGGAGGCTTCGGTGAAGTCGCTCGGCACGATCCGGAAGGACTTGATGGCCTCCGCCTGTGAGACCGACTGGTTGGCCTGGTTGATGAGCTCCTGCACGGCGGCCTTAACCTCGGCGTGCCCGGCGGCGTCGGCCAGGGATGTTTCCGCCGGCAGTCCGTGGCGCTGCAGCCAGCCCGGGAGGGCTTCCTCATCAAGAGTCACGAGGGCGCCGATGAACGGGCGGTTGTCGCCCACGACCAGTACCTGCGACACGAGCGCATCAGCCCGGATCTGGTCTTCGAGCAGTGCGGGAACCACGTTCTTGCCGCCGGCGGTGACGATGATTTCCTTCTTCCGGCCGGTAATCAGCAGGTAACCGTCCTCGTCGAGCTGGCCGATGTCGCCGGTGCGGAACCAGCCATCAGCGAACGACTCCTCGGTCAGGTCCGGGCGCTGGTAGTACCCGCGCATGACGCAGGCTCCCTTGACGAGGATCTCGCCGTCGTCTGCAATCCGGACGCTGTTGCCGGGAATCGGGGCACCGACCGTGCCGATCTTGATCCGCTCCGGCGTGTTGACACTGACGGGTGCGGTGGTTTCGGTGAGGCCGTAGCCCTCCAGGATCTGCAGGCCGATGCCCTGGAAGAAGTGGCCCAGACGCTCGCCCAGCGGGCCTCCGCCGGACACCGCATGGGCCACCTCGCCGCCCATCGCGGCGCGGAGCTTGCCGTAGACGAGCCTGTCGAAGATAGCGTGCCGGAGCTTCAGGCCCAGGCCGGCGCCGCCGGCCTGCCGTGCCCGCGAGTACGCGATCGCGGTCTCGGCGGCCTTGTGGAAAATGGCGCCCTTGCCGCCGTCCTCGGCCTTGGTGAGGGCCGAGTTGTATACCTTTTCGAACACGCGCGGAACGGCAAGGATGAACGTCGGCTTGTAGCTCTGCAGGTCAGGCAGCAGGTTCTTGATGTCAGGGGTGTGTGCCACGGTGACGCCGGCGGCCACGGCCAGGACCGAGATGAAGCGCGCGAAGACGTGCGCCAGCGGCAGGAACATGATGGTCCGGGACTGCTCGTTGACAACACCGCTCAGCGAGGTGGCGAGGGCGTTCTCGGACAGCTCCACGAAGTTTCCATGGGTGAGTTCGCAGCCCTTGGGCCGGCCGGTGGTGCCCGAGGTGTAGATGATGGTGGCGAGGTCGCGGAGTCCGGCCGAGCGGCGGCGGGCGTCGAGCTCCTCATCGCTGACGGCGGCGCCGGCCGCACGCACGGTGTCGAGCCCGTCCCCCTCCAGTTGCCACACGTGGGCCAGCGCCGCGAGGCCTTCTGTGGCGGCTGCCTGCCGGATGATGTTTTCATGATGGTCCGATTCGCCAAATGCGGCGACGGCACCGGAGTCGCCCAGGTTCCAGGCAACCTGGGAGGGTGAGGACGTTTCGTAGATGGGAACGGAAACGCCACCTGCGAACCAGATGGCGAAGTCGATGAGTGCCCACTCGTAGCGGGTCCGGGACATGATGCCCACCCGGTCGCCCGCACCGATGCCGCTGGCGATGAGCCCCTTGGCGAGGGCGGACACGTCGGCCAGAAACTCCCTGGCCCGGATGTCCTGCCATTGGCCGGCGGAATCGAGGCGCGAGAACAGGGCAGGGTTGGACGACTTTGCCGCCTGACGCAGTACAAGGTCCGTGATGTTGCTGTCCAGAGGTACGTTCGCCAAGGGCGGAACGCTGAATTCGCGCACGTTAGCTCCTTTGATATCCGTTGGCCGCAGCGGGTAGTCCTAACCTTAGTACGTCACCGGACGAGGGCCGGCAGATCCAGGTTACCCGTCAGTAACTTTACGGGGGCGGGCTGCAGGCCGCCAGTGTGCCGCACGTGTCGCTGGTGTGTCGCACCTGCGAAGACGCCCTGTGGCGACACCTAGAATGAGGGACTATGCAGCCCTCCCCGCCCAACGAGCAGCCAGCCCCGCCCCTCGATTCCGGCCTGAGCGGCCTGGCGGAGGGATGGGCGTCCCGGGGCGCGGCGTCGGGGCGCTCAAGGTCGCGGCGCCCTGTGCCGGGGTACGGCGGACAGCTGGCGGGCCGCCGCCTGTTGCGGCAGCAGCTGCGGCTGGGCCGCCGGGGACTTGCCATCGGCATCGACATTGGCGGCACCAAGGTTGCCGCCGGCGTGGTGGACGCCGAGGGCCATATCCTGCGCGAGGCCCGGCGCTCCACGCCGGGAAGCGATCCGCGTGCCGTGGAGCGCGTCATCGTGGAACTGGTTGAGGAACTGAGCGCCGGTGCCCGGATCAGATCGGTGGGCATCGGCGCCGCCGGCTGGATGGATCTCGACGGCGGTACGGTGCTGTTCAGCCCGCACCTCGCCTGGCGGAACGAACCGCTCCGCGAAAACCTGCAGCACCTGCTCCGCCGCCCCGTCATGCTGGTCAACGACGCCGACGCCGCGGCCTGGGCCGAGTGGCGCTTTGGTGCCGGACAGGGACAGGACCGGCTGGTCTGCATCACCCTCGGCACCGGCATCGGCGGAGCCATGGTGATGGACGGGCACGTTGAGCGGGGCAGGTTCGGTGTGGCGGGGGAGTTCGGCCACCAGATCATCATGCCGGGCGGACACCGGTGCGAATGCGGCAACCGCGGCTGCTGGGAACAGTACGCCTCGGGCAACGCCCTTGGCCGGGAGGCCCGGGAACTCGCCCTGGCGAACTCGCCGGTGGCCCAGGAACTGCTCAAGGCCGTCGACGGTAGCCCAGAGCGCATCACCGGAGCGACGGTAACCGAACTGGCCATCGCCGGCGACGCCGCCTCCCGTGAACTCCTCGAGGATGTTGGGAACTGGCTCGGGCTGGGGCTGGCCAACCTTGCCGCCGCCCTCGATCCCGGGAAGTTCGTGATCGGCGGCGGTCTGTGCGCCGCCGGCGAACTGCTGGTGGCCCCCGCGCGCAAGGCCTTCGCCCGCAACCTCACCGGCCGGGGATTCCGTCCGGCCGCAGAAATCGACCTGGCCGCCCTGGGGCCCAACGCCGGCCTGATCGGCGCTGCCGACCTGTCCCGGGCAAGCAGCCGCACGCACCGCTGACCCGCACGCACCGCTGACCCGCACGCACCGCTGACCGCGGCATCAGACCCGGGCGCCGTCGTCGTTCTCGTCTTTCTCCTGCGGCAGCCTCATGATCAGATACACCACAGCACCGATGAAGACGGCCACCATGCCGAGGATTGCCAGCAGCGGCGCGGAGCGCCAGAACATGGACGACAGGACCAGCGCCACCGGGGCGCCCACGGCACCCAGCCAGGCGAGCATCGTCAGCGGGTCAGTCGCCGAGAGCTTGGGGGGCTCCTCCGGGACGAACTCGCCGTCGTCCTCCTCCACGCTGTAGTCGCGCGGATCCCCGGCGCCGGCCGGAACGTCAGCCTGCCCGGACCGGGCGGTCTTCCCACGTTCGGCGGCCTTGGCCTGCTCGGCAGCCCGCTGCCGCTCGGCGGCTGACAGTTCGCGGGGCGCCCGCGGCGCCAGGCCCAACGGGTCGAAGTCGGTGAAGCGTTTCGCCGCACTTTCCGCGCCGGAACCGGCGTCCGCCTGTTCTGCCGGTGCAGAGCCTTCTGCGGGCGCAGGGCCTGCTGCCGGTGCAGGGCCGGCACCGTCGGCTGCGTCTCCGCTGGCAGCCGTGCTGTGCCGGGGACCGCCGTGATGGTGCGGGGGTCCCGGGGCGGTGGATTCCGCGGCGCCGGGGAATCCGGCGGCATCCGGAGCGGGGGTATCGTCCGTGAGCCTGGCCACCAGGTCGAGCCAGACGGCGTCGTCCTGGTTGGCACTAGGATCGGATGAATTCGAATCGGGCCTATTCATCGGTGGCGCCCTTCTTGCTGGCTGTCGCGGAGTCGGCGGATCCCTGGCGGATGTCCGCCACTACGGAGCGGATAAAGTCCACTGAGCCGCTGAAGATCTGGTCGGCATCGTGGTCCAGCGTGGCCACGTGATAACTGTTGTCGAGCCGGGTGAGCTGCAGCGGTGCGTGGGTGAGCCCGCGCCGCAGGGCCGTGATGCTGGAATCGGAAACAACGTGGTCCACGGTGGAGCGGAACACGCGCACCGGCGCTGTGATGCGGGGCAGCAGCCGGACCGTGTCCTTGAACATCTTATTCAGTTCGTGGGCCGCTGCCACGGGGGTACGCGAATATGCGCCCTCGTCGACGCCCTGTTTCCGGATGTCGTTTGCAATGGCCGGCGTGCTCTTGAGGACCAGCTTGAGGATGCCGGCCAGCGGCGCGCGGCGGTCATCGATGACCAGCCCGGGGTTGACCACGATGGCTCCGGCCACAGGCCTGGTGGCGGCGAGGCGCAACGCCAGGGCTCCGCCCATGGACAGGCCGGCGGCGAAGACGAGGTCGCACTCGGACGCGAGCTCCAGGTAGGCGGCGTCCATCGCCCCATGCCACTGCTGCCAGCGGCTGCGGGAAAGCTCCTGCCAGGTGGTGCCGTGGCCCGGCAGCAGCGGCATCCTGACGGCTAAGCCGGCATCGGCAAAGGACTGGGCCCACGAACGCAGGCTGTGCGGACTGCCGGTGAACCCGTGGGACAGGGCGATGCCGATGGACGGCCCCTCGCCGGAAAAGGCGCTGCTGAACGGGCTGTGATCGGGAACTGTGGTCATGACTTCTCCGACGGTATGTGGCTTCGGGAATGCAGCTGGAAAAACCGGGCCGAGGACTCGAAGATTTCCTGGGCGTCCGTGTCCAGCGTAGCCACGTGGCCGCTGTTCCGAAGCGGCACCACGTCGAGGGCCGCCGAGGTGAGGCGTTTCCGGATCAGGCTGAGCGAGCTCGGGGGTACTACCGCGTCATTGACCGACTTGAAGACCAGCACCGGGGCCGTGATCCGAGGCAGACCACGGATGGCGGCAGCGAACAGCCGCTTCAACTGGTGAACCGCCGCCAGCGGCGTCACTGAGTAGTCGCCGTCGTCGGTGTGGGGCGCCGTCGGATTTTCCTCCGGTATGGGCACCGTGGTCCTTTGAATGTACTTCAGCAGGCCGATGATCCGGACCCGCCGGTCGTAGAAGCTCAGGCCGGGATTGACGACGGCGACGCCCGCTACGCTGTGGCGGGACGCGGTGAGCAGGGCGATCGCACCGCCCATCGAGAGGCCGGCCACATAGCATTCGTCTGTCCTGGCGGCCAGGTCCAGATATGCCGATTCGAACGCGCCGTGCCACTCGCGCCATCCTGTCCTGGCAAGATCCTGCCAGCTGGTCCCGTGCCCGGGGAGGAGTGGAACAGTGACGGCGAAGCCGCGCGCGGCCAAGTGTTCGGCCCACGGCAGGATGCTGAGGGGGCTACCGGTGAAGCCGTGGGAAATCGCGATTCCGATCCGCGCATTGGGTCCGTGTCCCGCGTAGCTGAAAGCCGCGGGCCTTGTACGGTCGCTGCTTTCTGTCATGGAACCATCGTGTCACTGTTCCGGACAATTCTCACTAGAGTTAGGGTTGCATTGCAGTGCCGCCGGGCCCTCTGAACGCCCCGGCGGTAGCCTTCCGGAGAGGTACGACACGTGTTCTATTGGGTCATGAAGCGGATCTTCCTGGGGCCGGTGGTCCGCACTCTTTTCCGGCCGTGGGTCAAGGGGCTGGACAACATCCCGTCCGAGGGTGCGGCCATTATTGCCTCCAACCACCTCTCATTTTCGGACTCGATCTTCATGCCGCTGATGGTGCCGCGGCCCGTCATTTTCCTGGCCAAATCCGAGTACTTCACGGGCACCGGGCTCAAAGGCCGGCTGACCGCCATGTTCTTCCGGCTGACCAACCAGCTCCCCATGGACCGTTCCGGCGGGGCGGCCTCGGCGGCCTCACTCGAGGCGGGCATGGACGTACTGACGCACGGGGGGCTGCTGGGCATCTACCCCGAGGGCACACGCAGCCCCGACTCACGGCTGTACCGCGGGAAGGTGGGGGTGGCGCGGCTGGCCCTCAAGGCCGGCGTCCCCGTCATCCCGGTGGCGATGATCGGCACGGAAAAGGTCCAGCCCATCGGCAAACGCCTGCCGAACATCCGCCGGATCGGCATGATCTTCGGGAAGCCGCTGGACTTCAGCAGGTATGAAGCCCTGGCGGAGGACCGGCTGATCCAGCGGTCCGTCACGGACGAGATCATGTACGAACTCATGCGGCTCTCCGGACAGGAATACGTGGACGAGTACGCCTCGGTGGTCAAGCTCAGGCTGGCGGGGAAGCCAGGCGAAGAGCCGGGGGACGCCGGTTCGTCCCGGTCCGCCTAGGTGGCGGTGCCGGACCGCATCTGTGACGGCGCGGCCGGGCGCATGACAGTCCGGGTGTCCCGAAGCCCGTCCGGCCATCTACTCTTAGTAATGTGACTGAGCTATCTGCAAAACCTGCCTCTTCCCTGACCAGCACTTCACAGAGCGGTGCTGCCAACTATCCGGGACTCGACAACTGGCGGGACCTTCCCATCTCGCAGCAGCCGAGCTGGCAGGACTCCGAGGTCTTCAACGCATCCGTCAAGGAACTGTCGGCGCTCCCGCCGCTCGTTTTCGCCGGTGAGGTGGACATCCTGCGCGAGCGTCTTGCCGCCGCAGCCCAGGGCAGGGCCTTCCTGCTCCAGGGCGGTGACTGCGCGGAGACCTTTGAGGGTGCCACGGCGGACAAGATCAGCGCCCGCGTGAAAACGATCCTGCAGATGGCGGTGGTCCTCACTTACGGTGCGGCGATGCCCGTCATCAAGATGGGGCGCATGGCCGGCCAGTTTGCCAAGCCGCGTTCGTCCAACGACGAGACCCGCGACGGCGTGACGCTGCCGGCCTACCGCGGCGACATCGTGAACGGCTACGACTTCACCCCCGAGTCGCGGGCCCACGACGCCAGCCGCATGCTGCGCGCCTACCACACCTCCGCTTCCACGCTGAACCTCATCCGGGCCTTCACCCAGGGCGGCTTTGCGGATCTCCGCCTGGTCCACACCTGGAACAAGGGCTTCACCGAGAACCCTGCCCACGCGCGCTACGAGTCGCTCGCACGCGACATAGACCGTGCCATCAAGTTCATGGCATCCTGTGGCGCCGACTTTGAAGCCCTCAAGCGGGTTGAATTCTTTGCCAGCCATGAGGCACTCCTGCTCGACTACGAACGTGCCCTGACCCGCATCGACTCCCGTACCGGCCTGCCCTACGGCACCTCCGGCCACTTCCTGTGGATCGGCGAGCGTACCCGCGAACTGGACCACGCCCACGTGGACTACCTGTCCCGGGTCCGCAACCCGATCGGCGTCAAGCTGGGCCCGTCCACGTCCGGTGACGACGCGCTGCGCCTCATCGACAAGCTGGACCCCAACCGCGAACCCGGCAGGCTCACCTTCATCACCCGCATGGGTGCCGGCAACATCCGCGAAAAGCTCCCCGCGCTCGTGGAGAAGGTCACCGCCTCCGGCGCCCAGGTCCTGTGGGTTACGGACCCGATGCACGGCAACACCGTCACCTCACCCAACGGCTACAAGACCAGGAATTTCGACGACGTCATTGACGAGGTGCGCGGGTTCTTCGAAGTGCACCATGCCCTGGGGACGGTTCCGGGCGGCCTGCACGTCGAGATGACGGGGGATGACGTCGCCGAGTGCCTCGGCGGAGCCGACCCCGTCGACCAGGAAGCGTTCCTCGACCGCTACGAGTCGGTCTGCGACCCCAGGCTGAACCACATGCAGTCGCTGGAGATGGCGTTCCTTGTGGCGGGCGCCCTGACCCGTCGCTAAGCGGCGCTGCGGCACACCTGACTGCACCAAGAAAGACCGGCCCCGGGAATTCCCGGTGCCGGTCTTTTCGTTCGTCGTCCCGGCTACACCACGGTGAGGGTGATGACAGAGCCTTCGGGCACCTCGGTGTCCACAGGATCCTGGTCCCGCACCGTGCCGAAAAATCCGCCGAGGATTTCGTTGACGCGGACTTCGAACCCGCGCTTCTCCAGGGCTTCGCGGGCCACCCGGACCTGCTTGCCGATATAGTTGGGCACCTTCACGAGCTTGGGTCCCTCGGAAATCGTCAGCGTCACCGTTTGGCCTCTGGTCAGGGTCCCTGAAGCAGGGTCCTGGCTGACCACTGCGCCCTTCGGAACGGCCTTGTCGTGTACCGTTTCGTCGGCGAAGACCGCTTTCAGTCCGGCCGCCTCGATGGCACGGAAGGCGGCGTCCTGGTCCTGTCCGCGCACGTCCGGCACCGGTATGGGCTGCGGGCCCTTCGAGACAGTGAGGCTTACCGGCGTCCCGTGCCGCACGGCGGTTCCCGGCGCCGGAGCCTGGCCCAGCACCGTGCCGGCAGGGACCTCCTCGTCGAACTTTTCCGTGATCTTGCCGAGCGCCATCTCGGCACCGCTGAGTGCTTCCTTGGACGCCGCGAGCGTCTTGCCGGCCAGTTGGGGCAGCGGAAACAGCTGCGGCCCCTTGGACACGAACAGCGAAACCTGCTGGAATTTGCGGATTTCCGTGCCGGCGTCCGGTTCCGAACCCACCACGAGTCCGGCCCTGACGTCGTCGTCGAACACGTCCTGGGTGCTGGACTGGAAACCTGCGTCCCGGAGCAGTTGCTGCGCCTCAGCCACGGTCCTGTTCGCCACGGCCGGCACGGTGCCGGGGGAGCCCGGTCCCATGCCGAAGAACCACCCCGCCCCCGTGGCCAGAAGGGCCAGGATCACCAGGACCACAATCCAGAGCGCGCCCCTGCGCCGGGAATTGCCCTCCCGGAGCGTGCGGACGGGAGTGGCCGCGGCGCGCGACCGCTCTTTTTGTTCGTGGCGGTCCAGCTTCCGCTGCTCCCGCTTGTTCAGGGGCAGCGGGGCCGCCTCCCTGTCGTCGTCGTCGAATCCGTACGGCGGCAGGACCGGCCGTCGCGTTGAAGAGGCCGGTGTTGAAGAGCCGGGTGTTGAAGAGGCCGGTGTTGAAGAGCCGGGCGTTGAAGAGACAGGTGCGGACAGCACGGTGGTCGGGTTGCTGGTGCGTGAAATGACCTCGGTCGGGCGGGCCGGGTAGCCATCATCTGCGTGAATCGGCGCCAGCAACTCGGTGTGGTTTGCCTGATCACCCCGTGAAGCCTGTGTTCCCGGGCCTCCCTGGACGCCCTGGGTGGGCGGGCTTTGCGGCACGCGGGACGGCATCCGGGCGGGTGCGGGGGGCGCACCCAAGCCGCGCGGCCCGGCGTCGTGAGCCGCACTTGCCGCCGCGGCCGCCTGAACCGCTGCTGGGGGCTGCAGATCCAGTTCGGAGTCGGTGAGGTTGGTCCGGATATGACGGAGTTCCGCCAGCAGGGCGTTGCCGTCCACCGGCCGTTGCTCAGGGTCGCTGGCGGTGCACCACTGCACGAGTTCGTCCACTTCCCCAGCGAGGCCTGGAGCCAGGGCGGAGGGGGCGTCCACGGCGGAATTCACGTGCTGGTAGGCCACCTGGATGGGGACCTCGCCGTCGAAGGGCTGGCGTCCCGTGAGCATCTCGAACAGCATGATGCCAGTGGAGTAAATGTCACTTCGTGCGTCGGCCGGCTTGCCGAGGACCAGTTCGGGCGAGAGGTACGCGACGGTGCCGATCAGGGCACCTGTGCTGGTTGACGTCGTCACGGCACGCGCGAGGCCGAAGTCGCCGATCTTGATCCTGCCATCGTCGGCGATCAGGACGTTCTCCGGCTTGACGTCGCGGTGGATCAGGCCGGCGGCATGGGCGGCCCCCAGGCCCTCCACCACCGGATCAATGAGTGCCAAGGCCAGCCGGGGGGACAGGGCACCCTTGCTGTTGATGACGTCGCGGAGGGTGTGCCCCTTGATGTACTCCATCACGAGGTAGGCGGTGTCTCCGTCGTGTCCCTGGTCGAGGACGCCCACCACATGCGGGTGTGAAAGCTTCGCGGCTGCCCGTGCTTCGCGGGCAAGGCGGTCGAGGAAATTGCCGTCGTTGACCAGGTGGGGATGCAGGACCTTCAGGGCAACATCACGGTCCAGCCGCTGGTCCGTGGCCACATAAACGGTGGACATCCCGCCCCGCGCCAACCTGGACTTCACCTGGTATCGGTTGTCCACCAGTGACCCGACGAGACTGCCTAAAGCGTTTTCCTGCACTCTTCGATACTAAGTGCTGCACGGAAACGGGTCCGAATCAACATGCGATCCGGACCCGTATCGTTATCCTCCCGGGGCTCGGGCAGCCCGGCCCCGGCGCCAGTTGAGGACCTCAGCTGAAGGTCTTGCGGTGTGCCTTGATGGCTGCGACGTAGTGCTTGGTGTCCGTGTACATGCCGTGCTTGTTGACCGAGTACTGGCCCTGGTAGTAGCCGGCGATGGCGTAGTCCAGGTTCTTGCTGGTGCGGATCAGCTGGCGGATGATTGCGATGCCGGCGGTCGCATTGTCGTACGGGTCAAGAAGGTTCAGCTTCCGGCCCACGAGGTCCGATGCCCATTCGCCGGAGGAGGGGATGACCTGCATGGTGCCGATGGCGTTGGCCGGTGACACTGCACGCTGGTTGAACCCGGATTCCTGGTACGCGAATGCCTGCGCCAGCGCCGGATCCACGCCCATCCGCCGTGCCGTGTCCGCCACGATGGACTGCATCTGGGCCAACGACGGAACCGGCGAGGCGTTGAGCAGGGCCTTGTTCTTGTTGGCCGAACTCACCACGGCTGCCGGGTAGGTGTAGCCGAGGAAGGAACTGGGCACGAGCGGCGTGACGCTGGATGCCGGCTGGACGGAGCCGGCCTTCCCGGGGATGGCGAGCTTCTGGCCGGGGTAGATGATGCTGGAGACCTTCAGCCGGTTCGCCGACAGGATGTCCGCGAGCTTGACGCCGTGCCTGGCTGCGATGCCGGACAGCGTGTCTCCGGACTTGATGACGTAGGAGGCTGACCGGGTGGCGGCCGGTGCCGCAGCCTTGGCCGGCGTGGCCGCAACAGCCGTGCCGGCACCAAGCCGGATCTTCTGGCCCGGGTAGATGATCGATGTCACCTTGAGCCCGTTCCAGCTGAGCACCTGGGAGAGCCTGACGCCGTGCCGCCCGGCGATGCCGCCCAGCGTATCGCCGGACTTGACCGTGTAGGTCCGCGCAGCGCTGCTGGCGGGCGCCGCAGCCGTCCTGGCGGCCGGAGCCGCGGCCACCTTCAGCTTGATCCGCTGCCCGGGGTAGATCACGGAGTTCGACTTCAGGTGGTTGAGCTTCAGCACGGCAGAGGTGCTCAGCCCGTACCGGCCGGCGATGCCGCTGACCGTGTCCCCGCGGACCACAGTGTGGGCCGTCGGTGCGATGCGGGTGGGCTGAAGGCCCGACGGGATCGCGGCCGGTACCGATGCCGCAGGGATGATGCCTGCTTTGACTGCTGCTGCCTGGGCCTCGATGGCGGCGGCGAGTGTCGCGGGTACGGTTTTGGGCCGGGTATCGGCCACGGCGGGCTGGGCGACCGCAAGGGAGGAAAGCATGACGGCAGGGAGCGTGGCCGTCGTGGCCGCGATCAGGGGCAGGCCCGGCCGGGGTGACTGCTTGGTGGAGCGGGTCGTCGTCATGGGAAAGATCCTCTTCTCAGCGGCGAATGCTGTCGGTCAGGCCAGTTGCTCGTGATACCAATGTTACTAAAGTTAATTGTGTTGCGAATGTTATCTATGTGAATCTCTCACGATTTGCCGGTTAGCACAAGAATTGGATTTGAGCCGGAAAATCTGCCCGGCTGGGAGTGTCGCGCTCGAAAATGGCGCGGGCGCAGACGCGCGCTGTTCCGACTAGGCTTGCGGGCGCCCGCCGTGGCAACCTTGACCCGTGAGTACTGTAGAAACCCTTGTAGGCGACTGGCTGCCACTGCCCGACGTTGCCCAGTTGCTGGATGTGTCCATTACCAAAGTCCACGGGCTCCTTGACGAGCGCGCGCTGGCGGCCCTGCGGATCGGCGAACGCCGGATCCGGTCGGTACCCGCGGCTTTCCTCCAGGACGGCCACGTCGTGGACAGTCTCAAGGGCACGATTGTGGTGCTGGCAGACGCAGGCTTCTCGGATGAGGAGCTCATCGGCTGGCTTTTTACCCCTGACGAGTCACTGCGCGGGCGGCCCATTGATGCCCTCCGTGAGGGGCGCAAGACCGAAATCCGCCGTCGGGCCCAGTCCCTGGCCTGGTAGCTACCCGGGTAAGAAAAATCTGGCCTGGCAGCTGACCAGGCCTGTAACGGGAACCCAGCCTGACAAACGGGCCGGGCGCGCCTATTAGGCGGCCCGGCTCACTGTCGCCTCGGCCAACCGCCGCAGCGCGGTCTTGGGGAGGTCGTCCAGGGGCAGCACCTCGAGGGCTGCGTAGGCCGCCGCTCCGAATTCCTCGATCAGCACTTCCGTGGCCTGCAGCGCCCCGCAGTCCGCGATGATCCGGCGGATTTCGGCCACGTCTTCCTCGCTCAGCTCGGGGCTGCCAAGCTTTGAGTCGATGAACGAGGACTCCTCGGGGGTGGCCAGATCCAGGGCGAAGGCCACGAGGACGGTCCGCTTGCCTTCCCGAAGATCGTCTCCTGCGGGCTTGCCGGTTGTGACCGGGTCGCCGAAGACGCCCAGGACGTCGTCGCGAAGCTGGAAGGCCTCGCCCAGGGGGAGCGCGAAGGCGGAGTAGCCCCGGAGCAGTTCGTCCGATGCCCCGCCAAGCGCCCCGCCCAGGGCGAGCGGATGCTCCGTCGAGTACTTGGCCGACTTGAAGCGGATGATCGACTGGGCCCGGCTGACGGCGCCGGCGCGGTCCCGGACCGGACCGGCCACCTCTTCAAGGATGTCCAGGTACTGGCCGGCCATGACCTCCGATCGCATCAGGTTGAAGATCAGCCTTGCCCGGCTTCCTGAGGCCGCCGTTTCGCCGATGTCGGTGAAGGCTTCCTCGCTGAAGGACAGGCAGAGATCGCCGGCCAGGATGGCTGCGGCGTGCCCGAAGCGTTCACTGTCGAGGGCCCAGCCCTGGGACTCGTGGAGCTGGCTGAACCGGCGGTGCACGCTGGGTCCGCCGCGGCGCGTGTCCGACCGGTCGATGATGTCGTCGTGGATCAGGGCCGCGGCCTGGAAAAGCTCCAGCGCGGCGCCCGCTGTGATGATGTCCTCTGCCGAGGACGGGCCACCTGCTCCGCGCCATCCCCAGTAGCACATGAGGGCGCGCAGCCGCTTTCCGCCGGTGACCAGGTTGGAGATGGACCCCATGATGGGGTCGATGTCGGGCGAGATCGCCGTCATGATCGACTGCCGGGTAGTCAGAAAGTCCGTGAGCTTTCCCGCGACGGCGGCCACGAAGTCCGCCTGCTCCACGCGAAGCTGCTCGGCCACCATCACTTGACGGAGTCCGGCGTCACGTTGGCGCCGATGGTGAAGGTGGAAACTCCGCCGGTTGCGGGGACAGCGATGTTGACTGTCTCGCTTCCCGCCCGCACGAAGTCCTTGGACGCCACACTGCCCACCGTGTTGCCGGGCACGGCCTTGAAGCCCTGTGCTTCCAGGGCCTTGGTGTAATAGGCGACGACGGCGGCCGGCTTGGCGGCGGTCGAGCCCACCAGGGCGGCGGTGGCCGGGGATGTTGACTTGTCGAAGCTGCTTGCCACCACTTTCGCCCCTGGCATCACGGGTAGAAGCTTTGACGGGAAGCCGGCGACGAGCGCTCCCACGGTGGCTGACGTGCCCGGCGTTGCGCTCGGGCCGGCGGTTGCGGCCGCGGACGCCGTGGCAGTCGCCATTGCGGACGAGGGGGTGGGTGCCGTTGCTGCGGGCGCTGCGGAGCCGGGTGCCTGTGCCGTGCAAGCTGACGCCGCCGCCACTATGGCCGCGCCAGCGGCGAGCAGCCCAAGGCGGGCAGGCATGAGCGTTCCAATGACCTTCACAGGTGCGGTCCTCCTGGATGTTGGTGCCGGATTCAGCCTCCAGTTTAGTCAGGTGCAGGGCATAGGATTGCAGGTGTGGGGCCGGACGAAGACAAAGAGCAGGCGGAAGCGCGGCTGCGGGAGCTCCGGCGGGCGAGCATCATGCACGTCGACATGGACGCGTTTTTTGTCTCGGTGGAACTTCGCGGCCGCCCGGATCTGCGCGGCCGGCCGGTCATAGTGGGCTTCCCGGCGGAGCGTTCCGTTGTGCTTTCCGCTTCGTATGAGGCCCGCAAGTTCGGCGTGAAATCCGCAATGCCCATGGCCGTGGCCCGCCGGCTGTGTCCGCAGGCCACCATCATCGAGCCCAGGCACAAGCTGTACTACGAAGTGTCCGGCCAGCTAATGGCCATATTCGGGTCCATCACGGAGCTCGTTGAGCCGCTCAGTGTTGACGAGGCATTCCTTGACGTCGGCGGCGCAATACGCAGGCTCGGTCCGCCGCTGGAGATCGGGCAGCTGATCCGGCGACGGGTCGCCAGCGAGCTCGGCATCACTGCGTCGGTGGGGATTGCCGCCAGCAAGTTCGTTGCCAAGATCGCCTCCACCCGGTGCAAGCCGGACGGCCTGCTGCTCATCAGGCCGGAACAGACCGTGCCATACCTGCACAGCCTTCCGGTCAATGCCCTGTGGGGTGTCGGGGGAAAGACGGCGGAGGTGCTGGCCCGAATGGGTATCCGCACCGTGGCGGACGTGGCCGCGACGCCGGTTTCCTCGCTCAAGAAGGTGCTGGGCGCCACCGGCGAGCACGTCCACCGGCTCTCCTGGGGTATCGATGGCCGGGCGGTCACCCCCGTTCGGGTTGAGAAAAGCATCGGAGCAGAGGAGACGTTCGCCGCGGACACGGCGGACGATGCCCTGCTGCACAGGGAGCTTCTGCGCCTGTCCCACCGCACAGCCGAGCGGCTCCGCGCTTCCGGGCTGGTGGCCCGGACGGTGGCGCTCAAGCTGCGGTACGCCGATTTCTCCACCGTGACCCGAAGCCGCACCGTCCACACGCCACTGGACAGCGCACAGCTTATCTATGCCGTGGCCATCCAGCTGCTGGAGTCGCTCGGCAGCCGGCCTTTGACGGTCCGGCTGGTGGGTGTCCGTGCGGAGCAGCTTGAAGCGGCCGCCCAAACGTCACTTCAGCTGAGCCTGGACAGGCGCGACGATAACTGGCGTGCCGCTGAACAGGCACTGGACAAAGTGGCGGAGAAATTCGGCAGCAAGTCCGTGCTTCCGGCCCGGCTGCTCGAGCCGGGGAGCGGCAACTCCCGGCGTGATCCCGCCTGACGTGATTCCGGCGACATCGGCCTGGGCGGGAAAACGTGTTCATGGCCGCAGATCCGTGTCAGTTCAAGGCACCAGGCACTGTTGCCGCCCGTGAACAGCGTCTTTCAGAACAGCGCCCAACAAACTATCCTTATAGATACAAAGATTTCGAACGTCTGGACATGTGTGGATCACCTGACCCGCCGCGTCAGTATGCTTGAATTCCTGGATCTGCCGAGGTTGGCAGGCCGGGAACCTGGATAGCATGCCGGTCGTTGACGAGGCAGGAACAACCGGTTCCGGCCTGTCTGGACGTTGGCCTACTTAAGGAGGTCGTGATGCCGCTCTCGGAGCACGAACAGAAGCTGCTCGAGCAACTCGAGAGGCAACTGCATGAGGACGATCCCAAGTTCGCCAATTCCATGGGCTCGGATCCCGGCCGCAGCTGGTCCACCCGGCACATCGTGATTGGCGTACTGGCCACATTGGCCGGGGTGCTGCTCCTCCTGGTGGGGGTCTCCCTCCAGAACATTTTCGTAGGGGTCCTCGGGTTCGTCGTCATGGGTGCCGGAGTTTACTTTGCCACGATGCGCAGCGTTGCGGCCGGCAAAGCAAAGACCGGCGGCCATGGCCGCAAGTCTAAGAGCAAGAGCTCCTTTATGAACAGCCTCGAAGAGCGATGGGACGAAAGGCGCCGCGGGGAGTCCTGAGCCCGCGCTCCACTTCCCGCCACCTCCGCTTCGTACCACCCTCCACATCGCACCACCGGGCCATCCCCGGTGGGCGCCAATACCCAGGAATGACCCGCTGCGGCGGGTCATTCCGCTTTAAGCCGCAGACCAGGTGCCCGGACCGGTGCTCCGTGGTCCCGTCTCGCACGACCGCCGCCGGGGGTCCGGCGCAATTCCCCTCCACTTTCCACCCCCGGCCAAAATCCCCGCCATTCCGCGGAAGAATGTTTGTCCAAACTGCAGAGAAATGCCCGCGCCGCGTTGACTGTGGGGAGAAGTGGAGTAAAGTGGAGCGCGTAAGAGGGTAGTGGCAGCGCGGGGGTTGTTCGGCTTCTGACGGCAGACGGGCGGTGGGACGTGTTCCTTGGGACACACTCGCCGCGTCTTGACGAAAAGGGCAGGATCATTCTTCCCGCCAAGTTCCGTGAGGAGCTTGCCGGCGGACTTGTTCTCACGCGAGGCCAGGAGCGCTGCATCTACGTCTTCAGCGAGCAGGAATTCGCGAGGGTACACGAGCAGATCCGGGAGGCTCCGATCTCCAACAAGCAGGCTCGTGACTACATCCGGGTTTTTCTCTCTGGAGCCTCGGACGAGGTACCTGACAAGCAGGGGCGCGTGACCATACCTCCCGCGCTCCGGGAGTACGCAGGGCTCGGCAGGGAGTTGGCCGTTATCGGGGCCGGCACCCGCGCGGAGATCTGGGACGCCCAGGCCTGGGACGCGTACTTGGCGGAGAAGGAAACCTCCTTCTCTGAAACCGACAACCCCATCGCCGGCATCCTTTAGGCCGGCCCGAATCCATTGCGTTTCTTGGTCGAGATCTCCAGCCGCCCATCCTTGACGACTACCTGGCTCACTTCCCCGGAGCCAGGCAGTCCAGGGGATAGGCGCGGATGGGGATCTGGCCCAAGAAACCACCCGGTTCAAGAAACCACCCGAGGCGCTGAAGGAAGGACGAAGGCGTGACAGAACCCGACCAGCCGAAGCCTACGTCTGAACGCCATGTGCCGGTCCTGAAGGACCGGTGCATCAATCTTTTGGCGCCCGGATTCGAGGCGGCACGCCAGCGCGGCGAGACCCCGGTAGCCATCGATGCCACGCTCGGCATGGGCGGGCACTCCGAAGCCATGCTTCAGCGCTTTCCTGACCTGCACCTCGTGGGTATCGACCGTGACGAGGAAGCACTGGCACTGGCAGGTGAACGGCTCCAGCACTTCGCTGACCGCACCGACCTCGTCCACGCTGTTTACGACGAAATCGCCGAGGTGCTTGAGGACCTGGGCATTCACGAGGTCCACGGCATCCTGATGGATCTTGGGGTCTCGTCCCTGCAGCTCGACGAGCGCGAACGCGGTTTCGCCTACTCCTTTGACGCCCCCCTGGACATGCGGATGGACACCAGCCGCGGCCAGACGGCGGCGGACGTGGTTAACACCTACAGCGAAGAGGACCTGGTCAGGATCATCCGGAAGTGGGGCGAGGAAAAGTTCGCTGGGCGCATCGCCAACAGGATCGTCAACGCCCGGGCAACAAAGCCCTTCACCACCACGGGGGAACTCGTCGAACAGATCCGCGCGGTGGTTCCCGCCGCCGCTGCCAAGTCCGGCGGTCACCCGGCCAAGCGAACCTTTCAGGCGCTGCGCATCGAGGTCAACGAGGAACTCGAAGTCCTCGAGCGTGCGGTTCCGGCGGCGGTGGACGCCATCGCGCTCGGCGGCCGGATCGTGGTGATGTCCTACCACTCCCTGGAAGACAAGATCGTCAAGGGCGTCTTCCAGACCCGCTCCAAATCGTCAGCTCCGCTGGGATTCCCGGTGGAGCTTGAAGAACACAAGGCCGAACTCAAAACCCTGACCAAAGGCACCGAGGTGCCTACCGCCGTCGAGATCGCAGAGAATTCGCGTGCAGCATCAGCCCGGCTGCGCGCAGTGGAACGCATCAGAGCCAGGAGAGCAACATGAGCGCAGCAGCTGCCAAGACCCTCGCCCTTCCGTCCGGCCCGAGCGTCCAGGACATAGAGGCCGGACTTCCGGGTTCGGCCCGCAAGGCGCGCACCCCGCTGTCCCTGGTCCGGTCCGCACCGAGGAAGCGGCGTGCGCCCTTTGTTGTTCTCTGCTTCGGCATGCTGGCGGCCGCGCTGATCGCCGTGCTGGTGCTCAACATCTCCGTTTCCACGGCCCAGTACCAGCTGGTCAAGCTCCGTGCCGAGCAGACTGCCCTCACCAAGCAGAACCAGGATCTGACACAGCAGGTGCAAAACTTCGAGGCTCCCCAGAATCTGGCCGCCAAGGCCGCAGAATTGGGAATGGTTGCTTCCACCGGCAAGGGACAGATCGACCTTTCCACGCTGACCGTCAGCGGGGATGCCAAGCCGGCGGTTAAGGGCGACTCGGCAGGAGCGGTGATCGCTGCCCCTGCCGTCCCGGGTCAGCTGAATGTGGTCCCGCCCGCCAGCTCGGGCGAACCGCTGGCAAGCCGGGCGCCCGCTGCCGGTGAAGGAGCTGCTGCCCAGCCGGAGACCCCGGCGGCTGCCAAGCCGGCCGAGCCCGCAGCGGCTGCCAAGCCGGCCGCCCTTAACGGGGGCACCGTTCCGGCGCCGCAGCAAAAGACGCCGGGGCAGTAGGGCAGAAACAGGCGGCTGATGGCCCGCATGGCAAGCAGTAGGGGATGAGCGTGGCGCAAGGCAAGAGCAAAGCAAGCAAGAAAAAGGCTGCTAACGCCACCAAGAGGCTCCGCCTCGGACTCAGCATCATGCTCGCACTGCTGGTGGTCGTTGGCGGGAAGCTCTTCCTGGTGCAGGGACTGGACGTCGGCGGCATGGCCGAAGCTGCACTGGACAACCGGCTGCGCCCCACCGTGCTGCCGGCCGAACGCGGCAGCATCCTGGACGCCAACGGAACCGTGCTGGCCAACAGCGTTATCCGCTACAACATCACCGTTGACCAGTCTGTAAACACCAAGACCGAATCGTTCAAGCGGCTTGAAAAGGTGGACGGCAAGGACGAGCTGGTCACTGTGTCCCGCGACCAGGGGATCGCCGAGCTGGCCGCCGTACTGGGCATGGACGTCGAGGACGTGCGCAAATCCGTCACCGGAACCAGGACCTACTACATTGTGGCCAAGGACCTCCGGCCTGACGTCGAAAACCGCGTTTCGGACCTGCAGATACCCGGCATCTTCTCGGAGGGCACCAGCAAGCGTGTCTACCCGAACGGCTCGGTGGCCGGCGGCATCGTGGGCTTCCTGGAGAACGGGACCACCGGCCAGGCCGGCCTCGAACAGACCCAGGACGAGATACTGCGCGGCACCCCGGGCAAGCGCGTGTTTGAAATCGGCGCCGACGGCCTCCGCATTCCCGTGGGCATCGACGAACTGACGCCCGCGCAGGACGGCAAGGACGTCAAGCTCACCCTGAACTCCGATCTCCAGTATTTCGCCCAGCAGGCCATCCAGACCCAGGCAGACAAACTCAGCGCCGAGTGGGGGGTCATCATCGTTTCGGACGTGAAGACCGGGAACATCATCGCCATGGCCGACACCGACACACCCGACCCCAACGATCCCGGCAAGGTTGCGGCGAAGGACCGCGGCGTCCGCTCCGTCACCGCAGCGTACGAGCCCGGATCTGTTGAGAAGCCCCTGACGGCTGCCGCGCTGATCCAGGAGGGCAAGTCCAGCCCGCTGGACAGGTTCACCATTCCGCCGTCCCTGGTGATCGACGGCCAGCAGTTCGATGACTCGTTTTCGCATGGAACGGAGCAACGGACACTGGCGGGCATCATCGGGTACTCCATGAACACCGGGACCGTGATGGCGGGGAGCCGCCTGACCAAGGACCAGAGGCATGACTGGCTGCAGAAGTTCGGCATCGGCGAGGCTCCGGACATCGGACTTCCGGCGGAGGCCAAGGGCATTCTGACTCCGGCAGCCCAGTGGGATGACCGGCAGCAATATACAGTCCTCTTTGGCCAGGGCGTTTCCCAGTCGACGCTGCAGACGGTGCGCGCCTACCAGACAATCGCCAATGGCGGGGTCATGCTGCAGCCCCGCCTGATCGACAGCTACATCAGTCCTGACGGCACCGAGGAGAAGGTGCCGGCCAAACCGTCCCGGCAGGTCATCTCCAAGGACACCTCGAAGCAGGTCAGGGACATGCTCGAAAGCGCCGTCACCGAGGGTGAAATCAAGGAAGCCGCGATCGACGGTTACCGTGTGGGGGCCAAGACCGGAACCTCCGAATCGCCGTGCGATGACGGTACGGCCGGCTTCTGCGGCTACACCGCCTCGATCCTGGGGATGGCGCCGATGGACGATCCGCGGTTTATTGTGGAGGTGGTTCTGCAGCGTCCCAAGGGGTCCATTTATGGCATCACCAACGGGCCCGTGTTCCGCTCGGTCATGGGCCAGGCACTGCGGACGTACAACGTTCCGCCGTCCAAGGGCACGCCTGTCAGGCTGCCGCAGTACGCCAAATAGTCCCAGTACGCCAAATAGCCCCAGTACGCCAAAGAGCCCAGTACGCCAAGTAACGCCCGCCAAGAAAGGCCGCGGTACACCTGAACAAACAGTTCTGTCGTGTCCGTTGGTCCACTAGCACCAACGGAGATTCAGTTGTCACAGCACCATGACCCCGGCACTGCCGACGCCCCGGAGGGGCCGGCATCCAAGAGCGGCTTCCGGCCCACCGCCGTCGCCGCCGTCGAACTGGGTGTCATCGGCCAGTCAGTGGGCGTTGCGGTGCCCGGAGCCTCCGAATCCGTTCAGGTCACCGGCATCTCGCTCGACTCCCGGGCCGTGGAACCCGGGGACCTGTACGTTGCCCTGCCCGGGGCGGCCCGGCACGGTGCGGACTTCACGAGGACGGCAATCGAGTCCGGTGCGGTGGCGGTGGTGACGGACGACGCCGGCGGGAAACTCCTTGCCCTCGGATCCGACATCGCCGTGCCTGTGCTGGTGGTGGCCGAGCCCCGCGGTGTGGTGGGGCGCCTGTCCCGGCTGATCTACCGGAGCCAGGACGCCGACCTCCCCGGCCCCTCGATGTTCGGCGTGACGGGAACCAACGGCAAAACCACCACCACGTACTTCATCAACGCCATGCTGCAGGCGATGGGCAAGAAGACCGGACTCATCGGCACCATCGAGATCCTGGCCGGCGGGGACCCGATCCCCAGCCTCCTGACCACGCCCGAATCCACCGATGTCCACGCCCTGCTGGCCCTCATGCGGGAACGCGGGCTCGACGCCGCATCCATGGAAGTCTCTTCGCACGCGGTGTCCTTCCGCCGCGTGGACGGCGTGGTCTTCGACGTCGTCGGTTTCACCAACCTCACCCAGGACCATCTGGACCTGCACGGCACCATGGAGGAGTACTTCCAGACCAAGGCGGAGCTCTTCACCGCCGATCGTGCCCGTGCCGCCGTCGTGACGGTCGACGACGAATGGGGACGGCGGCTTGCCGCCCAGACAGAGCTTCCGGTCACCACCCTCGCCACCCTCCCGCCCGGCAGCGGGCCCGTGGCCGAATCGCCGGCGACCGAACCGGCAGCCGCGGACTGGACGGTCACGCATACGTCGCCCCGCGGCCTCGGCACGGAATTCACCCTCCGCGGCCGGGACGGTACGGAACTCCGGGTCCACACGGGCTTGCCCGGGGCCTTCAACGTCTCCAATGCGGCGCTGGCCCTGGCCATGGTGCTCGCCGGTGGTGCAGATCCCGCCGAAGTGCAGGCAGCACTCGATGCCAAAGATCCCTTCACCGTGGCGGTGCCCGGCCGCATGCAGCTGGTCTCCGCCCGGCCGGCTGCCGTGGTCGACTTCGCGCACAACACGGATGCGCTGGCACGTGCCCTGGAAGCCCTCCGGTCCCCGGAGCCCGCGTCCAGGGTGATCGTGGTTTTCGGTGCCACCGGCCAGCGCGACCAGGGCAAGCGCCCTGCCATGGGTGCCACCGCCGCGCGGCTTGCCGACGTCGTGATTGTCAGCGATGACGACCCCCACGACGAGGACGCCGCCGCGATCCGCGCCGAGGTGCTGGTAGGCGCCACGGATGCCAAGGAAGCCGAGCAGCTGGACTGCAGGATCATGGAAGTCTTCCCGCGTGATGCTGCCATCCGTGAAGCCGTCAACCTGGCGGCTCCGGAGGACACCATCCTGATTGCGGGACGCGGGCATGAAGTGTGGCAGGAGGTCAAGGGCGTGAACCTTGCCCTCGACGACAGGGTGGAACTACGGAACGCCTTGACGGCACGAGGATTCACCGTTCTCCAAGACGACGGGATAGAGTCCTAGACCGACATGATTGAACTAACTGCGGCGGAAATCGCCGAAATCACCAACGGCCGGCTGCTTGCCGACCCCGACGTCACCCCGGGATCCGTGGTGACCGACTCGCGGGAGGCCGTTGCCGGCTCCCTCTATGTCGCCAAACCGGGCGAGAGCGCAGACGGGCACAGCTTCGTGGCCGCGGCCTTTGACCGCGGCGCGGTGCTGGCCCTCACCGAACGCGAAATCAAGGACGACGCCGGCCGGAACTATCCGTCGGTTGTCGTCGATGATGCGGTGCTGGCCATGGGCGCACTGGCGGCGGAGGCCATCCGGCGGATCCGGCGCCACCGCGAGGCGGCCGGCGAGCAACTGACGGTCATCGGCATCACCGGTTCTGCCGGTAAAACCACCACCAAGGACCTGCTGGCAGGCATCCTGTTGGCGGAAGCGCCGACCGTTGCGCCCCAGGGTTCGTACAACGGCGAGGTCGGCGTGCCCCTCACCGTCTTCCAGGCGGGCTTTGACACCCGGTTCCTGGTCATCGAGATGGGCGCCACCGGCATCGGACACATCCGCTACCTGGCCGACATGGTCCGGCCCGAGATCGGCGTAGTGCTGGGCGTGGGAACAGCCCACGCAGGAGAATTCGGCGGCGTGGACAACATCGCTGCCGCCAAGGGCGAACTCGCCGAGGCGCTGCCCGCGGAGGGCACTGCCGTGCTGAACCTTGACGACTTCCGGGTCGCTCCCATGGCCGCGCGGACCCGGGCGGGTGTTCTGGGCTTCTCCTCCCGCGATGCCGACCCGGACGCTCCTGCCGTCCGGGCCGCAAACCTGGACACCAACGCCGCAGGCAACCCGGAGTTCGACCTCGAAGTGCCGGGGGAGCCCACCGTCAGGGTCACCAGCAAACTCATTGGCGAGCACCACGCGGCGAACCTGCTCGCCGCCGCAGCTGCCGCGCACGCGGCCGGCATTCCGGCCGACCGGATCGGCGCCTCACTGAGCTCCCAGTCCGCGGCCAGCCGCTGGCGCATGGAGCGGACCGAACGGCCCGACGGCGTCACTGTCATCAACGACGCATACAACGCCAACCCTGAATCCATGCGGGCGGCCCTGCGCACTCTGGCCGACCTGGGCCGCGGCCGCCGCACTTGGGCCGTGCTCGGTGCCATGCTGGAACTCGGCGAGGATTCCATCCGCGAGCACACCGCCGTCGGCACCCAGGTGGTGCGGCTGAACATCTCCCGCCTCCTGGTGGTGGGCCGGGAAGCGCGTTCGCTGTATGTTTCCGCAGTGCAGGAAGGGTCCTGGGGGGATGAGTGCCTCTTCGCAGAGACTGTTGACGAAGCCTACGAACTGCTCCAGGAACAGCTCGAACCCGGCGACCTGGTGCTCTTCAAGTCCTCCAACAGCGTGGGACTGCGCCATTTGGGTGATCGGATAGCATTACCCCCACATGCCACCCCCACAACTGCCAATGAAGGGAGCGAGCTGCTGTGATTGCACTTCTGATCGGCGCTGGCCTGGCCCTGCTGCTGGCACTGGTTGGCACGCCGCTGTTCATCCGCCTGCTGGTCCACAAGAGCTACGGCCAGTTCATCCGCGATGACGGACCGACCTCGCACCACACCAAACGCGGCACGCCCACCATGGGCGGCACCGTGGTGGTGGGCGCCGTCCTGCTGAGCTACGGCCTGACCCACCTCATCATGTGGCTCATGAACCCCCGCTCGCCCGGGCCGTCGGCCTCGGCGCTCCTCCTGCTGTTCCTCATGGTGGGAATGGGCCTGGTGGGCTTCCTCGACGACTTCATCAAGATTTCACGGCAGCGCAGCCTCGGCCTGAACGCCAAGGCCAAGCTGATCCTCCAGGCGGCGGTGGGCATCATCTTCGCCGTGATGGCGCTCTACTTCCCGGACGCTGACGGTCTCACGCCGGCGTCCACCAAGATCTCGCTGGTCCGCGACATCCCGTGGCTGGACCTCGCGTTCGGCGGCACCGTGCTCGGTGCGATTCTCTTCGTGGTGTGGTCAAACCTGATCGTGACTGCCGCCACGAATGGCGTCAACCTCACGGACGGCCTGGACGGGCTGGCCGCCGGCGCCGCGATCATGGTCTTCGGCGCCTACACGCTCATGGGCATCTGGCAGAGCAACCAGGCCTGCGGCTCGCCCCGCGAGGCAGGCAGCGGCTGCTATTCCGTCCGGGATCCCCTGGACCTCGCGCTTCTCGCCGCCATCATGAGCGCCGCACTGGTGGGCTTCCTGTGGTGGAACACCTCACCGGCCAAAATCTTCATGGGCGACACCGGCTCCCTGGCGATCGGCGGCGCCATCGCAGGGTTGGCCATCCTCTCCCGCACCGAACTGCTGCTTGCCTTCATCGGCGGCCTGTTCGTCCTCATCACGCTCTCCGTCATCATCCAGGTGGGCTACTTCAAGGTGACCAAGGGCAAGCGCTTCTTCAAGATGGCGCCACTGCAGCACCACTTCGAACTCAAGGGCTGGGCGGAAGTGACCGTGGTGGTCCGGTTCTGGATCCTGGCGGGCCTGTTCGTCGCCGCGGGTCTTGGCATCTTCTACGCAGAATGGGTGGTCCTGCTGTGAACAGTTCCGAACCCCACACCGAGGCAACCGGTCCTGCCGCAACCGGTCCGGTCCGGCTCAAAGACCTGGTCAGCTGGGACTCCGACTGGGCGGGGCTGCGCGTCGTGGTCACCGGGATCGGCGTCTCGGGCTTCGCCGCCGCGGACACGCTGATCGAGCTTGGTGCCCGCGTGGTGGTGGTTGACGGCGCCACCACGGAAACAGCCCAGTCCAAGGCGGACACGCTGCGGATCGTCGGAGCGGCCGACGTGCTCCTCGGGGAGGAAGCCGTCCGCACGCTGCCAAAGATCGATGGCCTGAAACCGGAACTCGTGGTCACCTCGCCCGGCTGGCGCCCGGACCAGGCCCTGCTCGCAGCTGCCGCCCGCGCCCACATCCCGGTCTGGGGCGACGTGGAACTCGCCTGGCGCCTGCGCGTCCGCGAGGGCCGCAAGACGGCCGACTGGCTCACCATCACCGGCACGAATGGCAAAACGACGACGGTCGGCCTGACCGAGTCCATGCTGCGGGCCGCCGGGCTGAAGGCGATCGCGGTGGGCAACGTCGGCACGCCGATCCTCGATGCCCTGCGTGACCCGGTGGAGTACGACGTCTTCGCCGTGGAGCTCTCCAGCTTCCAGCTGCACTGGTCCGACTCCGTGTCGGCGGTGGCCAGCGTGTGCCTTAACGTTGCCGAGGACCACGTTGACTGGCACGGCTCCTACGAGTCCTATCTCGCCGACAAAGCCAAGATCTACGAAAACACCCAGAAGGCCTGCATCTACAACGACGAGCAGATCGAAACCGAACGCATGGTGGAAGACGCGGACGTGGTGGAGGGCTGCCGCGCCGTAGCCTTCACCACCCTCACGCCGGCCATCAGCATGCTCGGCGTCGTGGAGGGCCTGCTCGTGGACCGGGCCTTCATCGCCGAACGGAAGGACAGCGCCGTCGAACTGGCGTCCATGTCCGACCTCGGCCCGGTGGCCCCCCGCCACATGGTGGCCAACGCCCTGGCTGCGGCGGGCCTGGTGCGGGCCTACGGCGTCAGCCCAGAGCACGTGCGCGAAGGACTGCAGGCCTACATCCCCGGAAGCCACCGGATCCAGCCGGTCGCCAAACAACACGGCGTCCTCTGGATCAACGACTCCAAAGCCACGAACCCGCACGCCGCCTCCGCCTCCCTGGCCGCCTTCGAACCGGTGGTGTGGATTGCCGGGGGCCTGTCCAAGGGCGTCAGCTACGACGACCTGGTCCGCGACCATGCGCGCCGCCTGAAGGCCGTGGTGCTGATCGGCAAGGACACGGCATCACTGGAAGAGTCCCTGCAGCGACACGCACCGGATGTCCCCGTCATCCGGCAGGCGGCAGGCCACACTGAAATTGTGCAGTCAGCCGGAACCGGACATGACGCCGCACCGGATTCAGTCGAAACCGGGGAGGCTGTGATGGCACGGGCCGTCGCATCGGCGGCACAGCTGGCCGCCTCTGGTGACACTGTGCTGATGGCCCCGGCTGCTGCATCCATGGATCAGTTCTCTTCCTATGCTCACCGTGGCGACGCCTTCATTGCAGCGGTCCGCGAGCTCGTGGAAGGGGAAGCCCGGACCGGCAAGGAGTAAGAATGGTCAGCACACCCACACGTCCCGCGGCCGCCCGGCAGCGGGCGGGGGCGACCCCCCGTGGGGCTGTACCGACCACCCCCGCGTCCAGGATTCCCACGAGCGGCCGGCTGCGCCGGTGGTACCGGCGCTTCTGGTCCGCCCTCGAGGGAAACGGCAAGTCGCGCAACGGCTCCACCTACTACCTCATCCTCGGTACCACGCTGGCGCTGACCGCCATCGGCATCATGATGGTGCTCTCGGCGTCCAGCGTGGAGGCCATCGCGGCGGGCGAGTCGCCCTACACCGCGGCACTGAAACAGGGACTGTTCGCCGGAATCGGCATCTTCGGCATGTTCATGCTGTCCCGGATCAACGTCGTGTGGCTGAAAAGACTCGCGTGGCCGGGCATTATCATTGCCTATGCCCTGCTGGGGCTCGTGCTGGTCATTGGCACCAGCGTCAACGGCAACAAGAACTGGATCGACATCGGCGGGTTCTTCACCCTCCAGCCGTCCGAGGCGGCCAAGCTGGCGCTGGCCCTGTGGATGGCCACAGTGCTGGCCAAGAAGGCGACACTGCTGCACCAGTGGGGACACGCCGTGGTCCCTGTGGTGCCCATAGCCGGCGGGATCATCGGACTCGTCCTGATCGGAAACGACCTCGGCACCGGCATGCTCATCATGCTCATCACCGCCGCCGCCCTGTTCTTCGCCGGCGTGCGCCTTTACCTGTTTGGGTTCGCGGCCGTGGGCCTCGGAGCCGTCATAGCGGTCATGGCCATGACCAGCTCCAACCGGGTCTGCCGCATCACCTCGTGGTGGACCGGCCAGAGCTGCGGCGACGGCATCGACGCCAACTACCAGTCCACCAACGGCCTCTACGGACTGGCATCGGGCGGCTGGTTCGGCGTCGGCCTCGGGCAGAGCCGGCAGAAATACAGCTGGATTCCCGAAGCCCACAACGACTTCATCTTCGCCATCATCGGTGAGGAACTCGGACTGGTGGGGACCGTCGTCGTACTGGTTCTTTTCGCCATCCTGGGTGCCGCCATCTACCGCGTGGTGGTGGCCCAGGAGGACCTGTTCCACCGGGTCCTTGCCGGCACCATCATGGTGTGGCTGCTCGGCCAGGCGACGGTCAACATGGCCGTGGTCACGGGCCTGATGCCGGTGATCGGCGTTCCCCTGCCGTTCATCTCCTACGGCGGCTCGGCGCTGCTGATGTCGCTCTGCGCGATCGGCGTAGTGTTGTCACTGGCCCGCGAACAGATGGCGCCCAACATCCGGCCCCGTAAACTGCTCGGCCCGTGGCGGCTGCCCGGGCGCAAGAATTCCCGTACGAAAGCGTAACCAGCACCTGATGAAAACCGAGTCATTGTCCGTGGTCCTCGCCGGCGGCGGAACAGCAGGCCATATCAACCCGCTGCTGGCCATCGCCGCCGCCATCCGTGATGCCCGCCCCGACGCCAGGCTGCTCGCCGTGGGAACGGCCGCCGGCATGGAAACCAGGCTGGTCCCGGCCGCCGGGCTGGAACTGGCCACCATCGACCGTGTCCCGTTCCCGCGGAAGCCGTCCGCAGACCTGCTCCGCCTCCCGGGACGCCTCGCCGGCGCGGTGCGGCAGGCCGGGCGCATCCTCGACGACGCCGGTGCGGACGTCCTTGTGGGCGTGGGCGGCTACGTCTGCACCCCCATGTACCTCGCCGCCTGGCGGCGGAAGATCCCCATCGTCATCCACGAAGCCAACACCAGGCCGGGCCTGGCCAACCGGGTCGGGGCGCGGCTGAGCCGGCACGTGGCTGTGGCCTTCGCCGGCACCCCGCTGCGCAACGCCCGCCACGTGGGCATGCCCATGCGCCGCGAAGTCTCGGCCATGGTCAGGGCAACGGCGCGAAACGGCGCCCTGCGCAGCCTGGACCTGCAGCCTGAAAAGCCGGTGCTCATCGTCACCGGAGGCTCGTCCGGGGCGCAGAGCATCAACCGCACCGTGGCGGCATCACTCGAGGCGCTGTCCCGGGCCGGAGTCCAGACCATCCACATCACCGGCCGCGGCAAGTCCGTCGAGGACTCAGCCGGCAACGCGCTGAGCGCCGCCGGCTACCGTCAGCTTGAGTACGTGGACGGCATGGAAACCGTCTACGCCGCGGCCGACCTGCTGCTCGCCCGTTCCGGCGCGGCCACCGTGAGCGAGGTGGCCGCCGTCGGTGTGCCCGCCGTCTTCGTGCCACTGCCGATCGGCAACGGTGAGCAGGCGCTGAACGCCCGCGGACTCGTGGATGCGGGCGGCGCCCTGCTGGTGGCCGACCGGGACTTCACCCCCGAATGGGTCCGCACGAGCCTCATCCCGCTGCTGACCGACCGTTCACGCCTGGACGCCATGGCGGCTAACGCGGAGAACCTTGGCATCCGAAATGCCGATCAGCTCATGGCCGACCTCGTACTGGAAGCGGTATCCAAATGACCACCAACGCAACACCCGGCCAGGACGCCCTGGGCCGCGTGCACTTCATCGGAATCGGGGGCGTGGGCATGTCGGCCGTCGCCAGGATCATGGTGGCGCGCGGAATCCCCGTCAGCGGAACGGATGCGAAGGACCTTCCGGTCATGGCGGAGCTCGCCGCGGCCGGAGCCCGGATCTGCGTCGGCTACGGGGCCGCCAACCTGGGCGACGCCCAGACCGTCGTCGCCGGCTCGGCGATCCGCGCCGACAACCCCGAAATCGAGGCCGCACGCGCCGCCGGCCTGCCGGTGCTGCACCGCTCCGAAGCCCTCGCCGCCACCATGGGCGATGACCTGGTGGTGACAGTAGCCGGCACCCACGGGAAGTCCACCACCACCTCCATGATCACCGTGCTGCTGCAGGGCGCTGGCCTGGACCCGTCGTTCGCGATCGGCGCCAACGTACCGGCGCTCGGCGTCAACGCGGCGAACGGCAGTTCCAAGGTGTTCGTCGCCGAGGCGGATGAATCCGATGGTTCGTTCCTGAACTACCGGCCGCAGATCGCCGTCGTCACCAACGTGGAACCGGACCACCTCGACCACTACGGCACTGCCGAAGCCGTGTACGAATCCTTCGACCGGTTCACGGAACTGCTGCCCGCGGATGGCGTGCTGGTGGCCTGCGCCGACGACGCCGGCGCACACGCGCTGGCGCTGCGCACCCGCGAGCGGGGCAACGCCCGCGTTGTCCTGTACGGCACCTCAGAGGCCGCCGACGTTCGTCTCGACGACGCCGGACCCGGCAGGGTGGCCATCACGACGGCGGGTGGCCGGTTCCCGCTGGCACTGCAGGTCCCCGGACGGCACAACGCCCTGAATGCTGCCGCTGCGATGGCGGTGGCGCTCGAACTCGGCGTGGACGCCCAGGCCGCTGCCTCTGCCCTGGCCGGCTTCTCGGGCGCGTCCAGGCGGTTCGAGTACAAGGGGGAGGGCAGGGGCGTGCGGGTTTACGACGACTACGCCCACCATCCCACGGAGGTGCGGGCCGCACTGGCGGCGGCCCGGTCCGTGGCCGGCGACCACAAGGTGCACGTCCTCTTCCAGCCGCACCTGTTCTCCCGGACCCGGGAGTTTGCCGCAGAGTTCGCCGACGCGCTCAATGCAGCGGACACTGCCCTCGTGCTCGAGATCTACCCGGCCCGCGAGGATCCCATCCCTGGCGTCACCAGCGCGCTCATCACCGAGCACCTCGGTTCCGGCGGCAGGTTGGCCGGATCGGGCGGCGAAGCCGTCGCCGCCCTGGCCGCCGCCGCACAGCCGGGGGACATCATCCTCACCGCAGGCGCGGGGGACGTCACCGCGTACGGGCCGCTCATCGTGGAGTCCCTCGGTGGCTAGCAGCCGCCGCCCCACCTACCGTCCGGCCAAGCCTGCAGGCCGGGACGCGGGTGCGGGCCGGGACACGGACGCTGGCGCGGGCCGGGTCACGGACGCTGGCGCGGGCCGGGTCACGGACGCTGCCGCGGGCCGGGTCACGGACGCTGCCGGCGCTGTCCGGAATGCCGGTGCAAGGGCCGACGGCGGCAAACCGGCCGTGATCACCGCCTCCAAGGGCGTCCCGGAGGTGACGGCGCCCGGCAGCAGCCGGCAGGGCAGCACGCCCAAGGGAGCAGCCCAGGACAAGCCGGCCAAAGCGCCCTGGCCCCGGCTGAGGCGCCAGGAAGCTGCCAAGCCGGGAGCCACTGCCAGGAAGCCCGGCGCCCCGGCGACCGCTGCCGCAGGCCCGGACAAAGCAGGGACGGACAAAAAGGGTCCGGACAAATCAGCGCCGGACAAAACCGGTCCGGACAATGTGCTGGCCTTTCCCGAACCCCGGGGCCGACGCATCAGGCGCAACATCATCGTGGCGGTGTGTGTCACGGCTGCCCTGGTGGCCGGGCTGATCGCCGCGGCCATCTACTCGCCGGTGCTGGCTGTGCACAGCGTGAGCGTCACCGGCACGAAGCTCCTCAAGCCTGCCCAGGTGCAGGCGGCACTTAAACCGCTTCTGGGCACGCCGTTGCCGCAGGTCAGCGACTCCGAGGTCGCCTCGCTGCTCAAACCGCTCGTCCAGATCAAATCGGTCACCACACAGGCGCACCCGCCGTCCGTCCTCGTGGTGCGGGTCCAGGAACGCGTGCCTGTCGCTCTCGTGAAACGCAGCAACGAGTACTTGCTCGTTGACGTCGACGGTGTGCGGCTCGGCACCACCGCAGACCCCACATCCGTGAAGCTGCCGGTGATTGACGGCGGCGCAGGCACCATCGGCAAGGACCTGTTCCAGGCGACGGCCGAGGTCCTCGGCGCGCTTCCGGCGAATGTGCTGGCCAAGCTCTCCAACGCCTCCGCCAAGTCCGTGGACGCGGTGGAACTTAAGCTGCTCGACGGCCAGACCGTCGTCTGGGGCAACGCGGGGGAGAAGGAACTCAAGGCGCGGGTGCTGGAGGCGCTGCTCAAGGTGCCCGCCGATCCGGCGAACCCGGTCAACACCTACGACGTGAGCGTGCCGCGTCATCCGGTGACGCGGTGAGCCGCTCTATTTCACGGGGATTAGGACGACACGCGGTGGCGGTTATTGAATGTAGCCAGCATAGGAAATAGCGTCACAGACGTGAGTTACTTGACATAACTATAACCTTCAACTGGAGGGTTAAGGTTCAGGGCTTCAAGCTCGACTCCATCAGATTTCGCAATAGGACACTAACAAGGGACACGTAACGTGGCAGCTCCGCAGAATTACTTGGCCGTCATCAAGGTCGTCGGCATCGGCGGCGGTGGCGTGAACGCAGTCAACCGCATGATCGAGGTGGGTCTCCGCGGTGTCGAATTCATAGCTATTAATACCGATGCCCAGGCGCTGCTGATGAGTGATGCCGACGTTAAGCTCGACGTCGGACGCGAACTGACGCGCGGGCTGGGTGCCGGTGCCAACCCGGAGGTCGGCAAGCAGGCTGCCGAGGACCACGCTGACGAGATCGAGGAAGTCCTTCGCGGTGCCGACATGGTCTTCGTGACCGCGGGTGAAGGCGGTGGCACCGGAACCGGTGGCGCGCCGGTCGTTGCCCGCATTGCGCGCTCCCTTGGCGCCCTGACCATCGGTGTTGTCACGCGTCCGTTCACCTTCGAAGGACGGCGCCGCGCAGGCTCCGCCGAGGCGGGCATCGACGCCCTCCGCGACGAGGTGGACACCCTGATCGTGATCCCCAACGACCGCCTGCTGTCCATCAGCGACCGCAACGTCTCCGTCCTGGACGCCTTCCGCTCCGCTGACCAGGTCCTGCTGTCCGGTGTCCAGGGCATCACGGACCTCATCACCACGCCGGGCCTGATCAACCTCGACTTTGCCGACGTGAAGTCCGTCATGCAGGGCGCAGGCTCGGCACTGATGGGCATCGGCTCCGCCCGCGGCGAGGACCGCGCGGTCAAGGCAGCCGAGCTCGCCATCGCCTCCCCGCTGCTGGAAGCCAGCATCGACGGCGCCCACGGTGTCCTGCTGTCCATCCAGGGCGGCTCCGATCTTGGCCTGTTCGAGATCAATGAAGCCGCGCGCCTGGTGCAGGAAGTGGCCCACCCCGAGGCCAACATCATCTTCGGTGCGGTCATCGACGACGCCCTGGGCGACGAAGCCCGCGTCACCGTCATCGCGGCCGGCTTCGACGACGTCAAGGCCACCTCGCCCTCCATGGACCAGTCGCAGCCTCAGGCTGCACCGCAGCGCCCCGCCGTGCCGGCGGCCGCCCCGCAGAGCCAGCCGCACGCTGGCAGCCAGCAGGTCCACGTCCAGCCCGTGCACGCCGGCGTCGGCGCCGCAGGCCTCAGCAACTGGGGGCAGCAGCGCCCGACCGCCGTCCCCGCTGACTCGGGTTTCGACGTCGACCTTCCGTCGGTGGTTGAGCCTGACCTCACCGGCAGCCGGTCTGACGATCTGGACGTCCCCGATTTCCTGAAGTAGGTGGCAGCCGGGCGGACAATCCGCCCGGCCGCTGTCCCGTTTCCTGAGCCTGATAGCCGGAGTTCCGATTGTTTTTGTGGCGTGCTGAAGTGCAGCCTGGGGTGTCCGTGGCGTTCACCGACACGAATGCCGGCAACCTCGCCCTGCACGTGGGTGACGATGCGGCCGCTGTAAGGCGCCGCCGGGCCCGGTTGGAGCGCGCCGCCGGCGTCGCGCCGCGCAGATTCCAATACATGAACCAGATCCACGGCAACGATGTGTCCCTCGTTCTTGAATCCGGTGCAATTGTTGATTCCCGTGCAGTCGTTGAATCTGGCGCAGCAGCTGATCCTGCCCCGCCGGCGCCGACGGCGGATGCGCTGGTGTCCCTCGGAAAGCCGCTTGCGGTGATGGTGGCGGACTGCATTCCGCTGGTCCTGGTGGGCGACGGGGCAGCCGGCGCCGTGCTGGCCGCCGTTCATGCCGGCCGCCCAGGCCTGTTCTCCGGGGTCATTCCGGCGGCGGTGGAAGAAATGCGCGCCGCCGGCGCCACGGATATCCGGGCCTGGCTCGGTCCGTCCGTCTGCGGCAACTGCTACGAGGTGCCCGCAGAACTCCGCGACGAGGTCGCCGCCGTCCTGCCTTCCACGCGGTCAACCACAACATGGGGCACGCCGGCGCTCGACCTGCCCGCCGGTGCCGCCAGCCAGCTCGACGCACTCGGCGTTCGCATCGAATACCGGGGACCCTGCACGCTTGAAAACGAGTCCTTGTTTTCCTACCGCCGCGACTCACAATCAGGCAGATTCGCCGGGCTGGTGTGGACCCATGACTGACAGCCCGGCAGCCGGGGATGCCCGGACACTACAGCTGCGGGAGCGCCTGGACGCCGTCCGGCAACGCATAGGCCGTGCCGCCGCGGCGGCCGGCCGCGAAGAGGATCCGCCGCGCCTGATCGTGGTCAGCAAGTTCCACCCCGCCGGCGACGTCCGCCGGCTGGCAGCGCTTGGCGTCAGGGACTTCGGGGAGAACCGGGACCAGGAGGCGTCCGCGAAGGCCGAGGAACTCGAGGCCCTGGACCTGACCTGGCACTTCGTGGGCCAGCTCCAGAGCAAGAAGTCCAAGACGGTGGTCCGGTACGCGTCTGCCGTTCACTCGGTGGACCGATCCCAGCTCGTGACGGCCCTGGAGCGGGCCATGGCCGCCCAGCGGGAGCTGAACGGCCGCGCCGCCCTGGACTGTTTCATCCAGGTGAGCCTGGAGGACGACGCCGGAGCCCACCGCGGCGGGGCGGCACCCGACGAGGTACCGCAGCTGGCGGAACATCTCGAAGCCGCGGACGGCCTTCGCCTGGCGGGTGTCATGGCGGTGGCGCCGCTGGGTGCGGATCCCGACCGGGCCTTTGAAAAACTGCTGGGTATTTCGAGTTCCCTGCGGCGGGATTTCCCCGGCGCCACAGGGATTTCCGCCGGCATGAGCCAGGACCTGGAGTCAGCTGTCAGATTCGGTGCGACACACCTCCGAATTGGCTCAGATATTCTCGGTTCGCGCCCGGCCGTGCGGTAGCGTCTGTCGTATTGGAAGTGAATGGCGGGGATTCCAATGCTGTCTTGACCTTTGGGCGGCCCGCTTCCGGACACGATTAGGAGTCGACCATGGCTGGCGCTCTGCGCAAGACAATGATCTATCTTGGGCTCGCCGACGGCGATGAACACTACGAGTCTGAGCTTTCCACCCAGCAAAAGGACGAGGACAACTCAATGGAGCATGACCGAGAAGAGCGCCGCGCGCCGGCGCCGCTCCGAGAGGTCACCCGTGAAGTGCCACCAGCTGCCGAAGAGGAATACCGCGCACCCGTGACACCCATCAAGCGTGCGGCATCAAGCCGCGAAGAGACCACCGGACTGCGGCAGATCACCACGATCCACCCGCGCTCCTACAACGACGCCAAGCTCATTGGCGAAAGCTTCCGTGACGGAATCCCCGTCATCATGAACGTGACGGACATGGGGGAGGCAGACGCAAAGCGGCTGGTCGACTTTTCCGCCGGCCTGGTCTTCGGTCTGCGCGGAAGCATCGAGCGCGTGACCAACAAGGTTTTCCTGCTGTCGCCGTCGTACGTTGAAGTCATCGGAGATGACAAGAAAGCCAGCGAAGCCACCGCCAGTTTCTTCAACCAAAGCTAAAAAACGGCTCTCCGGATGCCAGGCAGGGACGCACCTGCCTGGCATCCGTGCTGAAATAGGGGAGCAGCACAAACTGGCAGGAATCCCAGGGCACCGAAGTGCCCGCGATGAACATGGAGACAATGGGTTAGCTCATGGGAATACTATTCGGGCTCGTCTATATCGTCCTGCTGTTCATCTTCGTTGCTTTGATTGTCCGCCTTGTCTATGACTGGGTTCAGATGTTCGCGCGGGAATGGCGTCCTCGCGGGGTAGCATTGGTGGCGGCTCATGCGGTCTACTCGGTGACCGATCCGCCGCTGAAGGTCCTGCGGCGCCTCATCCCGCCGCTGCGGCTGGGGGGCGTCTCACTGGACCTCGGGTTTCTGGTCCTGTTCATCGGCCTGACCATTGCCATGGCGGTCACCAAGTCATTTGCATAACTTCATATCAGCTTGCCGCGCCGGGGCCGATCCGCAGGGATTCCCGGCGCAGAAGACCTTTTGTTTGACGCCACGGTGTTGAATTAGAGGAACCAGACCAAATTTAGGTACCGTAGTTTTGACGGCCGGAAGGCCTCCTGACGAACTAGACCAACGAGGTGACCAGATGGCTTTGACGCCAGAAGACGTTGTCAACAAGCGCTTTCAGCCGACCAAGTTCCGCGAAGGCTATGACCAGGACGAAGTTGACGACTTCCTGGACGAGATCGTCGTTGAACTGCGGCGCCTGAACCAGGAGAACGAAGAACTTCGCAAGAAGCTCGCCGAAGGCGGCTCCGGATCGCCGGCCGCCACCTCCGCCGTCGCCCCTGTCGTTGAGAAGGTCCCCGCGCCGTCCAAGTCGGAGAAGGACGAAGCGCGCGCGAAGGCCGAAGCCGAGGCGAAGGCCGCCGAGGCTGCCAAGAAGAAGGAAGCCGAGCAGGCAGCACCCGTTGCAGCCCAGGCACCCGCCACCAGCAGCAACGTCTCCGAGTCCGCCGCCGGCCTGCTGGCCATGGCCCAGCAGATGCACGACCGCCACGTGTCCGAGGGCCAGCAGCAGCGCGACAAGATCATCGCTGAGGCACAGATCGAAGCCAGCAGCCTGGTCAACGACGCGCAGGAGAAGTCCCGCAAGATCCTCGGTGCACTGGAGCAGCAGCGTTCCGTCCTCGAGCGCAAGGTGGAGCAGCTCCGCGGCTTCGAACGCGACTACCGCTCACGCCTGAAGGCCTACATCGAGGGCCAGCTGCGCGACCTGGACGCCCGTGGTTCCGTTGCCGCCCCTGAGGTTGGCGAAAGCAGCAGCGCCGCCGTTTAGCACGTATTCTGAAGGCCGGTGGCTGAGGATTCCTCGGCCACCGGCTTTTGCCATTAACGACGGTTCCCGAATGAAAGCACCATGACTGACGACCTTGCCGCTGACGCAGCGCACCCAGCTTCATCATCACCGCGGCCACGGCGCGCCGTCCTGCTGTCCCTGTTCGCCGGGCTGGCAGTTTTCGCCTACGTCTTCGATCAGCTCACCAAGCTGTGGGTCACCAGCACCATGGTGGAGGGCGAACGGATCCCGGTGCTGCCCCCGCTGCTGCACTGGTACTACATCCGCAACTCCGGTGCCGCCTTCTCCATCGGCGAGAACGTGACCTGGGTATTCACGATCATCATGGTGGTGGTCGCCGCCGCCATCCTGTTCCAGCTCCGCAAGCTGGGATCCGCGTGGTGGGCGCTGGCGCTGGGGCTGCTGTTCGGCGGCGCCCTGGGAAACCTGACGGACCGGCTGTTCCGGGACCCTTCCTTCGGCATGGGGCACGTGGTGGACTTCATCCAGCTGCCCAACTTTGCGATCTTCAACATCGCCGACTCCGCCGTCGTGTCCTCCGTGGTCATCATCTGCCTGCTGACGCTGCGCGGGATCGCCCTTGACGGATCGCACCACAGCGTCGAAAAGCGGAACGGGACCGACAATGTCTGAGCGGGTGGTGGTTCCCGAGGAACTGGACGGGGCCCGTGTGGACGCCGGCCTGGCCAAGCTGATGGGCATGTCCCGTTCGTCCGCCGCAACCCTGATAGCCGAAGGCAACGTCGTCAGCGGCGGAAAACCGGTGGGGAAGTCCGCCAAGCTGGCGTCCGGCACCGTGCTGCACGTGACCGTCCCCGAGCGCCGGGATCCCCTTGAAGTCGTGGAGGAAGTTGTGGAAGGCCTGAAGATCCTGCTGGATGACGACGACTTTGTGGTGGTCGACAAGCCGGTGGGAGTCGCGGCTCATCCCTCGCCCGGCTGGGTGGGGCCCACCGTCGTCGGCGGACTCGCCGGTGCCGGCTACCGCATTTCCACGTCCGGCTCCGCCGAGCGCGCCGGCATCGTCCACCGCCTCGACGTCGGCACCTCCGGAGTCATGGTGGTGGCCAAGACGGAACCCGCCTACACCGCCCTCAAACGGGCGTTCAAGGAACGCACCGTGGACAAGGTCTACCATGCAGTGGTCCAGGGCCTGCCGGATCCCCTGCAGGGCACCATCGACGCCCCGATCGGCCGCCATCCCGGCCACGACTGGCGCTTCGCCGTGATCGAGGATGGCAGGCCATCGGTGACGCACTACGAGGTCCTTGAGGCATTCGGCAAGGCCACGCTGGTTGAGGTGCACCTGGAGACCGGCAGGACCCACCAGATCCGGGTCCACTTCGCCGCGCTCCGCCATCCGTGTGCCGGCGACCTCACCTACGGGGCAGACCCCCGGCTCGCCGCCACCCTCGGGCTGACCCGCCAGTGGCTGCACGCCCGTGAACTCGGTTTTGACCACCCGCGTACCGGCGAACGCGTCACCGTGACCAGCGAGTACCCCGAGGACCTCGCCTACGCCCTGGAGGTCCTGGGCACGGGCAAGGCCTGAGCCTGCGGCACGCCGGCATTAATTGTCAGGGGGTCGGCACTAGAATGGTCCGGTGACTTCCAGCAATGACTCGTTCGTACATCTCCACACCCACACCGAGTACTCGATGCTGGACGGCGCCGCCAGGCTAGGCGAGCTGTTCGACGAAACCGAGCGGCTGGGGATGCCAGCCCTGGCGACCACTGACCACGGTTACCTGTTCGGTGCCTTCGACTTCTGGCGGAAGGCCACCGACAAGGGCATCAAGCCCATCATCGGCGTCGAAGCGTATGTGACTCCCGGGACTGCGCGCGGCGACAAGGGCCGCGTCCGCTGGGGCGAAGAGAGCCAGCGCAAGGACGACGTTTCCGGCGGTGGCTCCTACACCCACATGACCCTGCTGAGCTACAACAACGTGGGCATGCGGAACCTGTTCCGTGCCTCCTCGATCGCGTCCCTGGATTCGGTCTTCGGCAAGTGGCCCCGGCTGGACCGCGAGCTGCTGAACACGTACTCCGAAGGGCTCATCGCCACCACCGGCTGCCCCTCCGGCGAGGTCCAGACCCGGCTGCGGCTCGGCCAGTACCGCGAAGCAGTGGAAGCCGCCGCTGAGTTCCGGGACATCTTCGGCGCGGAGAACTATTTCTGCGAACTCATGGACCACGGGCTGGACATCGAACGCCGTGTCACCGGGGACCTCCTGCGGCTGGCCAAGGAGCTGAACCTCCCGCTCGTTGCCACCAACGACCTGCACTACACCCACGAGCACGACGCCAAGGCGCACGAGGCCCTGCTGGCCATCCAGTCCGGCTCGACGCTCCTTGAACCCACCTACGACAACGGCGGTTCGCGTTTCGCGTTCTCCGGCAGCGGCTACTACCTGAAGTCGCCGCAGGAAATGCGCGAACTGTTCCGCGACCACCCGGAGGCGTGCGACAACACGCTGCTGATTGCCGAGCGCTGCGAGGTGTCCTTCAACACCGGCGCCAACTACATGCCGCGGTTCCCCTGCCCCGAGGGTGAGGACGAAACGTCCTGGCTCGTCAAGGAAGTCGACAAGGGACTCCAGTACCGCTACCCGGCAGGGATCCCGGACGAGGTCCGCAAACAGGCCGACTACGAGCTTGGCGTCATCACCTCGATGGGGTTCCCCGGCTACTTCCTCGTGGTCGCCGACTTCATCAACTGGGCCAAGAACAACGGCATCCGCGTGGGTCCGGGCCGTGGCTCCGGTGCAGGTTCCATGGTGGCCTACGCCATGCGCATCACCGACCTTGACCCGCTGCGGCACGGCCTGATCTTCGAACGGTTCCTGAACCCTGACCGTGTCTCCATGCCTGACTTCGACGTCGACTTCGATGACCGGCGCCGTTCCGAGGTCATCGACTACGTGACCCGCAAGTACGGCGACGAACGCGTGGCGATGATCGTCACCTACGGCACCATCAAGACCAAGCAGGCGCTGAAGGACTCCTCCCGCGTGCTGGGCTACCCCTTCAGCATGGGCGAACAGCTGACCAAGGCCCTGCCGCCTGCCGTGATGGCCAAGGATATTCCGCTTGCCGACATTCAGAACAAGGATGCCAAGCGCTACAGCGAGGCGGGGGATTTCCGGCAGCTGATCAGCACGGACCCCGAGGCCGCCAAGGTCTTCGAGACCGCGCTGGGCATTGAGGGCCTGAAACGCCAATGGGGCGTGCACGCGGCCGGTGTCATCATGTCCTCGGACCCCATCATCGACGTCATTCCGATCATGCGCCGTTTCCAGGACGGCCAGGTCATCACCCAGTTCGACTACCCGACGTCCGAAGGCCTCGGCCTGATCAAGATGGACTTCCTCGGGCTCCGAAACCTGACGATCATTTCCGATGCCCTGGAAAACATCAAAATGAACCGCGGCATCGACCTTGATCTGGAAACGCTGGAGCTGGATGACGCGCCGTCCTATGACCTGCTGGCCCGTGGTGACACGCTGGGCGTTTTCCAGCTCGACGGCGGCCCTATGCGGTCACTGCTCAAGCTCATGAAGCCCGACAACTTCGAAGACATCTCCGCCGTGCTGGCGCTGTACCGACCGGGTCCCATGGGCGCCAACGCGCACACCGACTACGCGCTGCGCAAGAACAAGATCCAGGACGTCATCCCGATCCATCCGGAACTGGCGGAGCCGCTGGAGGACATTCTGGGCGGCACCTTCGGACTGATCGTGTACCAGGAACAGGTTATGGCCGTGGCGCAGAAGCTCGCCGGCTACTCCCTGGGCCAGGCAGACATTCTCCGCCGGGCCATGGGTAAGAAGAAGAAGTCCGAACTGGACAAGCAGTTTGCCGGCTTCTCGCAGGGCATGCAGGACAACGGCTACTCCATGGCGGCCGTGAAGACCCTGTGGGACATCCTGTTGCCCTTCTCCGACTACGCCTTCAACAAGGCGCACTCGGCGGCGTACGGCGTGATCTCGTACTGGACGGCGTACCTGAAGGCGCACTACGCGCCGGAGTACATGGCCGCGCTGCTGACCTCGGTGGGCGACGACAAGGACAAGTCCGCGATCTACCTCAACGAATGCCGCCGCATGGGCATCACGGTGCTGCCGCCGGACGTCAACGAGTCGGCCCTGAACTTCACCCCGGTCGGGGCGGACATCCGCTTCGGCATGGGCGCCATCCGCAACGTCGGCGTCAACGTCGTCGAGGCGATGGTGGCCGCCCGCGAAAAAGAAGGCGCCTACGGTTCCTTCAAGGACTACCTCATGAAGGTGCCTGCCGTGGTGTGCAACAAGCGCACCATCGAGTCCCTGATCAAGGCCGGAGCCTTTGACTCGCTGGGCCACCACCGCCGCGCGCTGGCCATGGTCCACGAAGAAGCCATCGATTCCGTCATTACCCTCAAACGCAACGAGGCCATCGGCCAGTTCGATCTCTTTGCCGGCTTCGACGAGGCCGAGTCCGAGTCATCGCTCAGCATCGAGATCCCGGACCTGCCGGAATGGGAGAAGAAGGACAAGCTTGCGTTCGAGCGCGACATGCTGGGCCTGTACGTCTCAGACCACCCGCTGCAGGGCCTCGAAGGGGTCCTGAGCCAGCACGCCGACCAGTCCATCACCTCGATCATCGCGGAGGACGGGCCGCACGACGGCGCCATCGTCACCATCGCGGGCATGATCACCTCGCTGAGCCGCCGGATCGCGAAGGCCAGCGGCAACGCCTATGCCCGGGCAGAGATCGAGGACCTCGGCGGTTCCATGGAGGTCATGTTCTTCGGCCAGGTCTACGGGCCGATCGCCTCGGTACTCGCCGAGGACCTGATCGTGGTGGTCAAGGGCCGGCTGCAGCGCCGGGACGACGGTGCCGTGACCCTGAACTGCATGGAGCTCTCCGTCCCGGACCTTAGCCAGGGCACCAACGGGCCACTGGTGATCACCATGCCAACGCACAAGGCCACCGAGGCCGTGGTCACGGAACTGGGGGATGTGCTGCGCAACCACCGTGGCAACTCCGAGGTCCGGGTGCACCTGCAGGGCGACAGCCGCATCGAGGTCATGGCGCTTCCGGTGCACCTGAGGGTGAATCCGAACCCGTCGCTGTTCGGGGACCTGAAGGTGCTGCTGGGCCCGGCCTGCCTGGACGCCTAGGCGTCCCTTCGCCGGCGCCCGGTTTCGCCGGCGCCTGGCTTCGCCGTCGTCGGGATTCTGCAGGTCCTAGATTTCGTAGTCCAGCGGGACGGGCTGCCCATAGGTTCCGGAGTGGTACAGCAGCGGCGAGCCGTCCTCGCCAACCTGCCCTTCCACCACTTCGACCACCACGACGGCATTGTTCTCGAAGGACAGGCGCATCTGGATCTTGCCGATCAGCCAGCCGGACACGTCCTTGAGTACCGGCACGTCATAAGGCCCGTGGGCCCAGTGGTCGCCGGCGAAACGTTCCTTGGTGCGGGCGAACCGGTCGGCCAGCTCCTGGTTCTCAAGCCCCAGCATGTGCACGCCGATATACGCGGTGTTGGCCACCGCAGGCCACGAGCTGGAACTGCGCGCCATGTTGAAGGTGAAGCGCGGCGGTTTGGCGGACAGCGAGGCAACAGAGGTTGCCGTGAAACCGTAGGGGACCCCGTCATAGTTCACCGTGATGATCGCCACGCCCGCTGCGTGCCGGCGGAACATCTCTTTGAACGTGCCCTCGAAGGCAACATCATCTGAGGTCACTGGAATCGATCTCCCTACTGAATCCGTTCCGATTGAGTCTCTAGTACAAGACTATGGGGCTTCCGGGCGGATGGGACATTCCTTTGGCAGCAGGCACGTGGCGCGGAATGCCGGCCAACATTTGACGGCCACATTTGTTAACGTTTCTTCATGACCCAGCCTGCGCCCGTCCCTCCAATACGCCCCTCCGACGAGGCCCGGGGCGCCCTGCGCCGGCCCGGCAAGGGTTGGGCCTGGGCGGCGGGAATCATCGGCGCCGGCATCCCGGCCGGGCTACTCTGGTGGCTCCTGGCTCCGGGCGGGCAAAACCTCGTTTCGGGAAACTCCGCCCTGTCGTCCGGAACCCACAGCGAGGGCTGGCTGCCCCGGGATCTGGTGCTGGCGGGACTGTTTGTGTTTGCGGGCTGCCTGGTGGCCGTGCTGTTGGCAGGCCGGCGGGACGGCGGGACGCGTCGGATGCTGCTGCTGTCCGTCGCCGCAAGCGCAGTGGCTGCCGTCCTCGCATGGCAGATCGGCGTGCTGGCCGGCCGCTGGCTGGGTGCTCCGCAGGACACGTCGGCGAACGCCAGCGTCGCCTTCACGCTGCGTTCCCTGACCGTCCTCGTCCTGTGGCCCGCGGCTGTCGCCGCAGGTTTCTTCGTTCTGCGCATCATCGGCCTCCTGCGTGCCTCCGTGGATCAGGAGGCGGACCGGGAACCCGACGGCCACGGCGGCGACGTCCGCGCGTGGCAGCAGCGGCCCTAACCGGGGGCGGTAACAGACGTCGGGGCCGCGGGACCGCGGTGCGTAAAATGTACTGGTGACCACTTCTCCGGACAGCTCCGCACGCCCGAACACCCCCGCCGTCGACTTCCGCACCGTTGACCTGCGCGGCCGCAGCCTCAGTCTGGCCGAACTCCGCGAGGCGGTGCCGCGGGCGCGGCAGCAGACAGTCGCAGACGCCGAGCAGAAGGTCACCGACATCATCGCGGCAGTCCGCACGCGCGGCTTCGCCGCCCTGGCGGACTTCGCCCGCACGTTCGACGGCGTGGAGCAGTCCCATCCGCGCGTTCCGGCCGAGGCGCTGCAGTCAGCCCTGGACGGCCTGGACCACGCTGTCCGCTCGGCGCTTGAAGAGTCCATCAGCCGTGCACGCCGGTTCGCGGACGGGCAGCGCCCCGCCGACGTCGACATCTCCCTGGGCGACGGGGCAGTGGTGAGCCAGAAGTGGGTGCCCGTGGCACGCGTGGGCCTGTACGTGCCCGGCGGCCTGGCGGTCTACCCGTCCTCGGTGATCATGAACGTTGTTCCGGCGCTGGCCGCAGGGGTGGAGTCGATTGCACTCGCCTCGCCGCCGCAGAAGGACTTTGGCGGCCTCCCGCACCCCACGATCCTGGCCGCTGCGGCGCTGCTGGGGATCGACGAGGTGTACGCCATCGGCGGAGCCCAGGCCATCGCCGCCTTCGCCTACGGCGTACCCGGCGAATCAGGGAGTCCCGCACTGGAACCCGTCGACGTCGTGACCGGGCCCGGAAATATCTTCGTGGCCACGGCCAAGCGCCTCGTCAAGGGCGTGGTGGGGATCGACTCCGAGGCCGGCACCACGGAAATTGCCATCCTCGCGGACTCCACGGCCCGCCCTGCCTTCGTAGCCGCCGACCTGATCAGCCAGGCGGAGCACGATCCGAAGGCCGCCTCCGTCCTGATCACGGATTCCCTCCAGCTCGCCGCGGAGGTCCGGGAGGAACTGGAGTTGCAGGCCGCGTCCACCAAGCACAGCCAGCGCGTCCGCGAGGCGCTCTCCGGCCCGCAGTCCGGCGTGGTGCTCGTTGACGACCTCGACCAGGGGATCGCGGCGTGCGACGCCTACGCCGCGGAGCACCTGGAGATCATGACGGCGGACGCCCCTGCTGTGGCGGCGCGGATCCGGAACGCGGGCGCCATTTTCGTCGGCGACTACAGCCCGGTCAGCCTCGGCGACTACTGCGCCGGCTCCAACCACGTACTTCCCACGAGCGGCACGGCGGCTTTCTCATCCGGGCTGAACGTGACCACGTTCCTGCGCGCCATCCAGGTGATCAACTACTCGGAGGCGGCGCTTGGGCAGGTCAGCGGCCACATCGTCAGCCTCTCCGGCGCGGAAGACCTCCCGGCACACGGTGATGCGGTCACCGTCCGGTTCCAGGCAGGCCGATGACCACTACATGTAGTCATCCGCCACTACATGTAGTAATTACAGGCTTGTTATTCGGCTATATGTGGCCGTAGACTGGTGGCGGAAGAAGCTTTGGCGAGGGGTATGGAAGGGCAGGGAAATACGTGTACTGTCCGTTTTGCCGCAACCCCGATTCGCGAGTGGTGGACAGCCGGATGGCCGACGACGGGTCCGCCATCCGTCGCCGCCGGCAGTGCCCCGAGTGCGGCCGCCGCTTCACCACCGTGGAAACCACCAGCCTGTCCGTGATCAAGCGCTCCGGCGTGGGCGAGCCCTTCAGCCGCAGCAAGGTCATCAACGGTGTCCGCAAGGCATGCCAGGGCCGGCCCGTGAGCGAGGACGACCTCGCCATGCTGGCGCAGGAAGTCGAAGAGAACATCCGGGCCTCCGGCGCGGCGGAAATCGACGCCCACGAGGTTGGCCTGATCATTCTCGGGCCGCTGCAGAAGCTGGACAAGGTGGCGTACCTCCGGTTCGCCAGTGTCTACCAGGCCTTTGAATCACTCGAGGACTTCGAATCCGCTATTGCGCTGCTCCGGCACGAGTCCGATGTCGAGGCCAGGGACGCGGCAACCCGCCGGGGCGACGGTAGGGGCGCCGAAGGCAGGAATGCCGAGGACAAGGCCTCACAGGCAAAAGGCCCGGACGCAAAGAACGTGGACTCAAAGAACACGGACGCAAAGAACACGGACGCAAAGAACACCGCGAAAAGCACGCTATGAAGTCTCCGGTGGCGGCATCGGAGGGGAAGCCGCAGCCGCCACCGGCTCCAGCGAAGACGCCGAAAGAGGCAGAGGTCCTGCCGGCTTTCATGCGAAATATAGGCACACCAGAAGCACCGGACAGAATTCTGTCCGGTGCTTCTGTCATGTGGGCTGGCAATCATCCGTACGAATTACTCACTACGCATTGTGACGCTTGACACGTGTTAGGTCGGTCATCTACAGTTCCTAACACGTGTTAGGAAGGAAAATGACATGACCGGAGCCACAAACGGGCACCTGCGGGAAATCACCCGCCGTACCGCCTTGGGTGCCCTCGGCGCGGGAATTATCGGAGCAACGGTTGCATCGTGGCCGCGTCTCTCCGGGACCGACATTCCGGGCCGCGGCGACAACAGCCTCAGCATCGCCATCATGGGCACCGCCGCGGACGCCGCCGCCCGCCAGCGCGCCATCGACGCTTTCACCCGCCTCCACCCGGAGATCAAGGTCAAAGTCCAGGCCATCCAGGCCGTCGACTGGAAAGACTTCTTCACCAAGATCCTCACCATGGTGGCCGCGGGCACGCCGCCGGATGTGGTCTACGTGGCCACCGAAGGCGCCCAGCTGTTCGCCGAAAAACTCGCCCACCCGCTCGACGAATACGTGCGCCGCGACGCCGCGGACATGGCCGAGTTCTTCGATGACGTCCACCCCAGCCTAGTGGAGGCGTTCATGTACAAGGGCAGCCTGTACCAGCTCCCCATGGACTGGAACGCGGCCAACATGTACTACAACACCACCGCATTCGCGCAGGCCGGGCTGGACCGCCCCGCGGATGACTGGACCCACATTGACTTCCGCAACAGCCTTGCCGCCATGCGCAAGGCCCGCACTTCGGACTTCACCCCGTACTACTGGACCAACCGGCTCTTCGGCGGCGTGGTGCCGTGGCTCTACGCGAACGACACCAGTTTCCTGAAGGAAACCAGGTCAACCGGCGGGGAGTGGCTCTGGGACGGCTTCTACGCCAAGGACGCATCCCGCAGCCTCCGTTCCGGCGGATACCAGTGGCTGGAGCCGAACGCCAATGACGACCGTGTGTTCGAGTCCTTTGACTACCTCCGCGGCCTGGTCAAGGACGGGCTGGGTGTCCGTCCGGAGGAGGGCGGCGGCAGCTCCCTCGTTGGTCTGTTCGCCTCCAACCGGATCGGAACCACACCGGCGGGCGGGTACTGGGTGGAGGGACTGCATGAGGCCGGCATGGGCGAAAGCGCCTTCGACGTCCAGTTCTTCCCGCGCTGGAAGACCCAGCGCCACCAGTTCGGCACCGCCGGCTACGCGATCATGAAGACCGCCAAGGACAAGGACGCCGCCTGGGAATGGATCAAGTTCAGCTCCAGCCGCGAGGCGATGGAACTGATCTTCCCCAACCCGATCACCACACCGGCACGGCGCTCCATGGTCAACGAGCGGCTCTACGCCGGCAAGGGACCAGCCCACTGGAAGGTCTTCTACGACACCCTGGACCGGTTCCCCACCACCGGCCCCATCCCGGCGCCGCCGCAGCAGGCCGCGGTCGAAACGGCACTGATGAAGAACGTCTCACTGGCTGTCAGCGGCGACGAACGCCAGCTCAAGCAGGCACTCGCCTCCATGCAGCGCGACCTTGAACTGGCCCTGAGGAGGCAGTCATGAGCACCACCACCCCGCCGCGGGAGCGGCCGAGGCAGGCCGCCGGTCCGGCCGCTCGGGCCAAGGCACCCGCATCCAACGCCCGGCACAGCCAGCGCTGGCTGGCCTGGATCTTCCTGGCCCCCACCGTCCTCGGCATGGGGCTGTTCACCCTGATCCCGATCGTGGCCTCCGTGGTTCTTGCCTTCTTCCGCTGGGACATCATCTCGGCGCCGAGTTTCGTGGGCTTCGACAACTTCTCCGAAGTTGTCCAGGATCCGACGGTGCGGGTTTCGTTCCTGAACACCATCCTGTTCGTGGTGGTGGCGGTGTCACTGCAGCTGGGACTGGCCCTGGCGCTGGCCACCATGGTGCAGGAGAAGATGCCCGCCTGGCTGCGCGTGTTCTTCCGCTCGGCCTTCTTCTTCCCGCTGATCCTCTCCGCTGCCTCGGTGTCGATCTTCATGCGGTACCTCTTCAACGAACAGTTCGGCGTGGTCAACTGGTTCCTGTCCCTCGTGGGCATCCCCGCGGTGCCGTGGCTGACCACGCCGGGCGGGTCGGCCGCCGTCGTGATTCTTGTCTACGTGTGGCAGAATTTCGGGTTCTCCTTCCTGCTGTTCATCGGCGGCCTGGCGTCGATTCCCGTGGAGACCTACGAAGCGGCATCGATCGACGGCGCCACAGGCTGGCGCAAGCACCTGCACGTCACGCTGCCCCTGCTGAGCCCCACCACGCTGGTGGCCTCGGTGATGGCCATCATCAGCGCCCTGCAGGTGTTCGACCAGCCATACGTGCTGACCCGCGGCGGGCCCGGCGACTCCACCCGCACGGCCGTCATGGTCATCTTTGAGTCGGCCTTCCAGCGCCTCGAATTCGGTCAGGCGTCCGCCATCGGCGTGCTGCTCACCCTGATCATCATGGCCATCACGGCCGCGCAATTCCGGCTCAGCAAACGATTCGTCTTCTACCAGTGAGGCCAGCCATGACAACCACAACAGACCACGGCCTGGCTGGGCATTCCCCCCGGCTCTCCGAAGGCCTCCCTGTAACGTCACCCAGGCGGCGCAGGTTCAGCTGGAACTTCGTCCTCCGCATCGCCCTGCTGCTGCTTGCGGCCGCCCTGACGCTGGGCCCGGTGATGTGGACCCTGTCCACCTCGCTGCGGTCGCCGTCGGAATCCTTCAAGCTGCCGCCGTCGTTCATTCCGTGGAACCCGGACTTCACGTCCTATGGCGAGGTCTTCCAGCAGCTGAATATTTTCCTGCTCGTCCTCAACAGCGCCCTGGTGACCGGGCTGATCGCGGTGGGCCAGATGGTCACCGCGGCACTGGCCGGCTATGCGTTCGCGCATCTGAAGTTCCGCGGCCGCGGCGCACTCTTCTCGATCGTGCTGGCCACCATGATGGTGCCGGTGCAGGTCACGATTGTGCCCGTCTTCATGCTGATCCGCGGCATGGGCCTCTCCGACACGCTGCTGGCGCTGATCCTCCCGGCCATCCCGACGGCGTTCGGCACCTTCCTGATGCGCCAGTACTTCATGGGGCTTCCCGCTGAACTGGCCGAGGCTGCCTCGATCGACGGCGCCTCGCCGTGGCGGACCTTCCGATCCGTGTATGCACCGCTGGCGATGCCCGGCCTGGCGATTGTGGGAATCCTCGCGTTCAACTTCCACTGGAACGAGTTTTTCCGCCCGCTCATCCTGACCATTTCCGAGCAAAACTTCACGCTCCCGCTGGGACTCGTCTCACTCCAGGGCAACCTGGGAACCGGCAGCATCTCCGTGGTGCTTGCAGGCGTGGTCCTGTCCATGATTCCGGCGCTGGTGGTCTTCATGTTCGGCCAGCGCGCACTTCAGGACGGCCTCACCGCCGGCACCGGAAAATGACCTCTTCACCGAAAGGCTTCGCCATGCCCTCCCCGGACCTCGCCGCCGTCCACATCAGAACAGTCCACTCCAGCACAGTCCACTTCGACGACGTCGCTGCCGCCCACCCCGACGCCGCCTTCCCGCGGTTCCACCCACGTCCCGCGCAGGGCTGGATCAACGACCCCAACGGCATCAGCCACCTCAACGGCCGGTACCACGTCTTCTTCCAGTACAACCCGGACTCCGCCCGGCACCATGAAATCGCCTGGGGCCACGTGAGCTCCGCGGACCTGGTGCGCTGGGAGGAACACCCGGTGGCGCTGCGACCGCAGTCCGGCGGCCCGGATGAGTATGGATGCTGGACGGGTGTGGTGACGGACGACGGCGGTGTTCCCACCGCGGCGTACTCGGGCGTCCGCGGCGATGGGGGCCACTCACAGGTGGTGATCGCCCGCGGCTCGGAGGACCTGGTCCACTGGGAGCAGACGGGCCACGTGGCGGCCTCGATGCCGGCCGACGGGCAGGTCACGGCGGTGCGCGACCCGTTCATCTTCCGGTTCAACGGCAAGCGGTACGCCATGCAGGGCGCCGGTCTCGCCAACGGTCACGCCGCACTGCTCCTGTACACGGTGGAGGACATGTCGGACTGGAAATACCAGGGCATCTGGCTGACCTCGGAGAACGCGGTGGCCGCCGATTTCACGCCGGCAGAGATCTGGGAATGCCCGCAGCTGGTGCGGGTGCCGGATGCCACCGAATCTGCCGCGGACTCCCGCGACGCCGGAACCTGGCTGATGATGTTCTCGCTCTGGCTCTCAGGTGACGCGCACGAACACGCCAACGGGGTGGGCCACCTGATCGGCTCGCTGACCGAGGATCCTGAAACAGGATTGCCGGTCTTCACCCCCCGCAGTGGCGGGAAGTCCGACCTGGGCCGTGACTTCTATGCACCCCAGGTCGTGGCGCTGGAAGACCGGGCCCTGCTGTGGGGCTGGGCCAATGAGGGCCCCGGCCGCGACGGACGCCGCGGCCGCGGCCAGGACGAAATCGACGCCGCCGGCTGGGCCGGGGTCCTGACTTTCCCGCGTGAACTCTCGGTGCTGGACAACGCCCTTGCCGTCAGCCCCGCCCCCGAAATCGACGCCTACCGTGGCGCCCTGACAGCCAGCCAGGCCGAAGGAACCGCTGTGCTGCCGGCGTTTGCTGAAGCCGTGGTGACTGGTGGCGCCGGCGGCGGGGACACCGCCGTCGAACTCCTGCTCGTGGGGGACGGCACCAGCCAGACAGTGTTCAGCGGAACCATCGAACCGGGGGAGGAACTGCGGGTCTTCGTGGATGCTTCGCTGGTTGAGGTCTACCGGGCCGGTTCTGTGGCCACGACGCTGCGGGCGTACCCCGCTGCGGGCGAGGAATGGCAGCTGCGCCTTCCGGAAGGAGCAACGGCGGACGTCTGGGCATTGGAACAGCCCGCAGCCCAGGGCTGACGCCTGACGCGCCCGCCGGCCGGGATTTATCGCCCGGCGGGGACGGGGCCGGTGGAATCCCGGACCACCAGGCGGCAGGGAACCATCGTCTCGACGGCGGCCACGGGTCCAGCGTCGGCAGCAGCCGCGCTGGAAGCCGCGCCGCCGTCGTCGTGCTTTCCGTTGGGTGTGGACCCCACCTCGGCGAGCAGTGACGTCATGGCGGCGGCGCCCATCTCCCGGAGCGGCAGGGCCATGGTGGTGAGGGCAGGGACCATGGCCTTGGCGACGCGGAATTCATCGTCGTAGCCCATGACGGAGACATCCTGCGGGACGCTCAGCCCCAGCCGGTAGCAGGCCAGCACGACGCCGATGGCCAGTCGGTCGTTGGCGCACAGGATCGCCGTGGGGCGGATGGCCGGGTCCACGCCGTCGAGCATCTTCATGGCGCCGTGGAAACCGGCGTCGATGTCCCAGCCCACCTGGAGGACCCGGTCCTCGTTCACCGGCAGACCTGCGGCCTTGAAGGCCTCGCGGTAGCCCTCGATCCGCCGGGGCGCCGCGGGAGTCAGGGAATCGCCGGCGAGGAAGGCGATGTCCCGGTGGCCGAGGGACATCACGTGCCCGGCGGCTTCACGTCCGCCGCGGACCTCGTCCGGGATCACTGCCGGCAGGCCGGCGTCGGGGCGGTCGTCGAAACAGTTAGCCAGGATCGACGGGACCCGGGCCATGTTCGGCGGCACGTGCAGGGGACGCAGGCCCACGGTCACGTACATCAGCCCGTCCACCTGGCGGTCCAGCAGGGTTTCCACGGCGCTCTCGTCGCGCGACTCGTCCAGCTCCGTGTCCATCACCACGGTGACAAAGCCGTGCGACCGGGCCACGGCGTCCGCACCGGCGATGATGTTGCCGTCGAACGGGCTGGTGACCACCTGGTCCGACACGATCCCGATGACCCGCGACTGCTGGTTGCGCAGGCTCAGCGCAATCTTGTTCGGCGAGTAGTTGAGGGTGGCGGCGGCTTCCCGGATGCGCTGCTGGCTCTCGAGGGCCACGTTGCCGTCGCCCCGCCCGTTGAGCACGAGCGACACAGCGCTGCGCGAGACACCCGCCAGCTTGGCGACGTCCAGTGCGGTGGCCTTGCGGTTCATGGGCTGATCCTTTTATGGGCAGTTTACTGCTTTGCTGCAGTCTACCTAACTCGTGTGAGCTACATCGTGACCGGCGCCGGTCCAAACGCCGAAGGGCGGCAGACACGGGGTCTGCCGCCC
>NZ_JBHTXX010000019.1:38750-99523 GCF_042791415.1 Arthrobacter sp. NPDC056691 | reverse complement strand
CAGCCACGCCGGAATCAACCTACCCGAAACAACCAAACAACCAGCCCAGTGACTCCACACAGCTTGACAACCTGCGTATCTGGACAAAAACTCCAAGGGGAGCGGAACGAAAAGAACGACGACGGCCGCCCGCCTTCGCGCAGAAGGTGGGCGGCCGCCGTCGTACTTTTTGGAAGTTATGCCTTGTGGGCCGGGGCCGTCATGGTGGTGACATCCAATGCCTTGTCGAGATCGGCTTCGGAAACCTTGCCTTCGCCTTCACCGACGAAGCCGAGCTTCTCGGTTGCCTGGCGGACTGTGAGGCCCTCGGCCACGGCGGTCTTGGCGATCTTGGCGGCGTTTTCGTAGCCGATGTACTTGTTCAGCGGGGTGACGATGGACGGCGAGGCCTCGGCGAGGAAGCGGGCGCGCTCGACGTTGGCAGTGATGCCGTCGATCATCTTGTCGGCCATGACGCGGCTGGTGTTGGCCAGCAGGCGCACGGACTCGAGCAGGTTGGCGGCCATGACCGGGATGCCGACGTTCAGCTCGAAGGCGCCGTTGGTGCCGGACCAGGCGATGGCGGTGTCGTTGCCGATGACCTGGGCGCAGACCATGATGGACGCCTCGCAGATGACCGGGTTGACCTTGCCGGGCATGATCGAGGAGCCCGGCTGCAGGTCCGGGATGGCGATTTCGCCGAGGCCGGTGTTGGGGCCGGAGCCCATCCAGCGCAGGTCGTTGTTGATCTTCATGAAGGAGATCGCGATGTTGCGCAGCTGGCTGGAGGCTTCGATGAGGCCGTCGCGGTTGGCCTGTGCCTCGAAGTGGTCGCGGGCCTCGGTCAGCGGCAGGCCGGTGTCCGTGGCGAGCAGTTCGATGACGCGCTCCGGGAAACCGGCGGGGGTGTTGATGCCGGTGCCCACGGCGGTGCCGCCGAGCGGAACTTCAGCCACGCGGGGGAGGGAAGCGTTGATGCGCTCGATGCCGTAGCGGACCTGCGCGGCGTAGCCGCCGAATTCCTGGCCCAGAGTGACCGGGGTGGCGTCCATGAGGTGCGTGCGGCCGGACTTGACGACGTCCTTGAACTCAACGGCCTTGCGCTCCAGCGATTCGGCCAGGTAGCCGAGGGCCGGAATGAGGTCGTTGATCAGGGCCGAGGTGGCCGCAACGTGGACGGAGGTGGGGAAGACGTCGTTGGAGGACTGGGAGGCGTTAACGTGGTCGTTGGGGTGGACCACCTTGTCGCTGCCGGCAGCCTTGAGGGCGCGCGAAGCCAGTTCGGCGAGGACCTCGTTGGTGTTCATGTTCGAGGACGTGCCGGAGCCGGTCTGGAAAACGTCGATGGGGAAGTCGCCGTCGTACTTGCCCGCCGCCACCTCGTCGGCAGCGTCCGCGATCGCCTTGGCCAGCTCGCCGTCGAGCACACCCAGTTCAGCGTTGGCCTGGGCAGCGGCCTTCTTGACCCGGGCCAGCGCCTCGATGTGCGCACGTTCCAGGGTTTTTCCGGAGATCGGGAAGTTCTCGACTGCACGTTGCGTCTGCGCGCGGTACAGGGCGTTCACGGGGACGCGGACTTCGCCCATCGTGTCATGTTCAATGCGGAACTCTTCAGTGGAAGTCATGGGGCTAGCTTAGGACGCCCGGGCGCCGCATCGAAAACCGTGAACGGCTTGCTACAGGCGGCCCGCCCGGGCGCTTTCGGAAGGTTTTTAGAGGTCGCCGATTCCGGAAACAAGCTCCGCATGGCCCTCGCCGAGGCTGTAGGAGAGCCCGATGACCGCGGCCCGGCCGGACTCGATTGCGTCCGAAATCACACGCGAGCTGTCCACCAGGCGCTGTGAGGTCTGTTTGACGTGCTCCACCACCATGTCGTTGACCTCAGTCTGCTCGTTCCGCAGGGAGGTGAGGACCGACGGCGTGATGCGCTCCACGAGGTCGCGGATGAAGCCGACCGGCATCTGGCCGGTTTCGACGGCGGCCTTCGTGGCGCTGACCGCTCCGCAGCTGTCGTGGCCGAGCACCACGATCAGCGGGACGCCCAGCACGCCGATGCTGTACTCGAGCGAGCCGAGGACGGCGTCGTCGATGACCTGGCCGGCGGTCCGGACGACGAAAACGTCACCGAGTCCGACGTCGAAGATGATTTCAGCGGCGAGCCGTGAGTCCGAGCAGCCGAAGATCACTGCGAAAGGATGCTGGTTCTCCACGAGCGAGGACCGCCGCGAGGCATCCTGGTTCGGGTGCGAGGATTCGCCGGTTACGAAGCGTTCGTTGCCTTCGCGCAGACGGCGCCAGGCCAGGGCAGGAGTCAGGTATGTCGTCACGGCCCCACCTTACGGTGTGGGGCCCGCCGAGGGGGAAACAATGACAGCAGGGTTACTTTCCAAGGATTTGACGACGGCGGCTGCCAAGACCGCGAATTCCTCCAGGTTGGCGTCGCCCGCCAGGACCACGGTGGTGCCGCGGTAGGCGAGCACCATGCTCTTCTCGCCCTTGCCCGTGTCGTGCAGTTCCCACTCCTTGCCGCCGGCGTTGCGCGTGCCGGTGACGGGGGCGTTCCTTGTCTGCTGCAGGAGCCAGGTGGGATTGGCCTTGCTGGTCTGCGTCAGGCCGATGAATTTTTCCTTCGGGGTCACGTACCCCACCTCCCAGGCCGCGACGCCCGTGCCCGAGGCCGCAGCCCACCGGGCGTAATTCGGATGGAATGTGTCGCCCGGCGCGGGGGCCACCGGTGTGAATCCCGCCACACCTGCGGCGTTCCCGGCTACGGCACTGACGTCGATGTTGGGCCGGAAGCCGTCCGACTTCGGGGACGGATTCATCAGGACGATCGGCAGGAACGCCGCGACGCTGACCAGCAGGGCGATGATCATGCCGATCACCGAGGCATTGGCCCGTTTGGCGGCAGCCGCGGGGATTACGGGCCTGACGGGCTGGCCCGCCGCGGAGGGGGAGGGGGCGGGAGCCTGCACGCGGCTCGAGGGGGCGGACTGGTCCTGCATATCACTCACTCTTCTATAGTCGCGCATGCGGGGTCCGAACTCACATTCGAAGCCGGCGGCGGTGAGGCCCGCCGTCCGTTACGGGCCGGGGTAATCCGCCGCCCGGGGCCCTGCGGCGGCGACTATGATCAGTTACAGAGGAATCACCGCGATGGTCGACTCAGGCCTCGCGGGTTCAATGATCGCCACTCGAAGAAGAGGTTCACGTGTCACCAGCGTCCATTACCCAGAAGTACTCAACGCTTTCCCCGTCGCTCGCCGTCGGCATTGACGAGCCGGACCGCAACCTCGCTCTTGAACTTGTCCGCGTCACCGAGGCCGCGGCGATCGCCGGTGGCCACTGGGTTGGCTTCGGCGACAAGAACAAGGCGGACGGCGCCGCCGTCGACGCGATGCGTTCGTTCCTTCAGACCGTCCACTTCAACGGCGTCGTGGTCATCGGTGAAGGCGAAAAGGACGAGGCCCCGATGCTGTTCAACGGCGAACAGGTTGGTGACGGCACCGGTCCCGAGTGCGACGTCGCCGTGGACCCCATCGACGGTACCCGCCTGACCGCACTGGGCATCAACAACGCCCTCGCCGTCCTGGCCGTCGCCGAGCGCGGCTCTATGTTCGACCCCTCCGCCGTGTTCTACATGGAGAAGCTGGTCACCGGTCCTGAGGCCGCCGACATGGTTGACCTGCGGTTGCCCGTCAAGCAGAACCTGCACCTGATCGCCAAGGCCAAGGGCGTGAAGGTCAACCAGCTCAACGTCATGATCCTGGACCGTGACCGCCATCGCCCGCTGGTCGAGGAGATCCGGGAAGCCGGCGCGCGCACCAAGTTCATCATGGACGGCGACGTCGCCGGAGCCATCGCGGCTGCCCGTTCGGGCACCGGCGTGGACGCCCTGATGGGTATTGGCGGAACCCCGGAAGGCATCGTGGCCGCCTGCGCCATCAAGTCCCTGGGCGGCGTGATCCAGGGCCGGCTGTGGCCCACCAGCGACGACGAGAAGCAGAAGGCGATCGACGCCGGCCACGACCTCGAGCGGGTCCTGTCCACCAACGACCTCGTCACCAGCGACAACTGCTACTTCGCCGCCACCGGCATCACCGACGGCGACCTGCTCCGCGGCGTCCGGTACAACAAGGAAAAGGTCCTGACGCAGTCGATCGTCATGCGCTCCAAGTCCGGCACCATCCGCTTCGTGGACGGCGAGCACCAGGCCAGCAAGTGGGAAGGCTACGCCCGCAAGAGCTAGCCCTCCGCTTTCCTCCAGCGCGAACGAACACTTGAGCCCCGAATCCGTCACGGATCCGGGGCTCAAGTGTGTTCATTCGCGATTGTTTGCGAGTCAGCCGACGTTCAGGTTCCCGACGCCCGGCGACGCTGCTGACCCAGAATCGTTGCCCTGATTTTTTCGAGGACAAACGGCTTATCGCCGTCGAGGTCATCTTTGAAGATCCTCAGTTCCGTCCAGCCGAGGCGTTCGGTGGTCTCCTTCCGCCTCCTGTCGCGCGCAGCCTGGTCCGGAAACGAATGGTGCCCGCCATCGTATTGCAGCGCCAGCCGGTGTTCCGGATAGGCGGCGTCCGGCCATACCGCTGCCTGCCCCCAGCTGTTGTGGATGACATAGTTCAGGACCGGTTCTCCAAGCTTCGTGCGGGCCAGAATCAGCCGCATCCTGGTTTCCTGCGGCGAATCCGATCCGACGCGGATCTCGGGGAGCGCCAAGCGTGCGGTTTTCATGCCGCGCATGCCAGGATGCGAGGCAACCATTCGCCGCAGGTCATCGATCGTGGCCAGCGGGGTCCTTGGCTTCGGAAATTCAGGCCCGTGGGCAACTACCGCCGAGTCTCCTGCGGCGATTAGCTCGTCAACACTGAGAAGGCCGGCGAGATCGAGCCACGTCCTGGCAGCCGAGGTAACCCGGACGCCGGCGTGCGTGACTACCTCGCCGGGTTTGAACGTCATCCGGTGACCGACCACGTTTCGCCGCCGCGGCTGACTTCCGTTTCGGTCACGCGCAACATGTATCCTCCAGTCCTCCTGCATCCAGCCAGGAAGACCAAACTCCCAGATGCGGGCGCCGGAGTGATGGGTGAGAGTTGACGAGTCATCGAGCGCAGTGTAGGCGCGCAAATTCGCCGGAGTTGTCGCATCCCCCTGCAGTGGAACGCGGATCCCGCGTGAGGGAATGGCTACGTCAGGTTTGCGTTGGCGCCGCCGGGACACCCCGGACGCAGCGGCGTCGGATGAAGTGAATGATCCTCCGAGCAAGTCAGACGGAAGCGGCGAGAGACCCATGCTTCAGTTTGCACCGGCCCAAGGGCACGTTGAACGTTATCCACAGGTGCAATCCCCGCATGGAGCGCGAACGTACACTTGGGGCCCGGGAATCTCCGGCGGGCGGGGCTTAAGTGTTCGTTCGCGCTCAGGGGGTGAGACGCTTGATGAGGGCCTTGATGCCGTCGCGGAGTTTGCGGGCCACCTGGTAGGCCGCGTACCGGGGGCGGTTGACGGGCAGGTCCCACGTGCCCGGGTAGGCGATTTCACGCCCGCCGAACGACTTCTTGAATGCGGTGAACCCTGCCCACTTGTGGTCGGGCTGGTCGGACGGGGCCACCCCCCACAGGTCCACGTGCTTCAGGCCCTTCTCCCGGGCATCGGCCATGAGCGTCACCAGGAGGGGAATGCCCGCGCTGAGCTTGCGGTGCGTGTCATCCATGGCCGCGTGGGCGTAGGTCCGGGTGTCGGCCGAATCGTAGGCCAGCGCTGCCGCCACCGGGCCGCCGTGCAGATCGGCGATGAACAGGGTTGCTGCGCCCGCCGGCATGAGGGACTGGGCCACCTGCGTCAGGTACTCGTCGCTTTGCGGTTTGAAGCCGTTCCGCCGTGCCGTCATGTGCAGGAAGTTCAGGAGCACCCGGATGTCGTCGGGATCCTGTGTGGTGCGGAACGTGACGCCCTTTTTATGGATGTTCCGGTACAGGTTGCGGTTGACCGGCTTCATCTCCGCCAGGACTTCCTTGAAATCCCGGTCCAGGTCCACGATCCAGCTGAGTTCGGGCTGCTGGTTCACCGGGGCCGGCTGCAGCCCACGGTTCCGCAGGATCCCGGGCCCACTCTCAGGATCGAGGCCCACCGGTTCGATCCGGATAAACACGGCACCGCAGGACCTGGCCAGCCCGCGGAGGGCTGCCAGCGCGGCGTCGAAGGCCTCAACCGACTCGGCGACAGGACCGTAGGGCGCATACAGGACCTTGCCCGCGGGGTTCTTCTCCTCGATGGCCAGGAAGCTCCAGCCGGGACCGGATTGCCGGTGCACGTGGCGGCCCAGCGACTTCTGGAAGTCCTCCCAGGCTTTCGTTTGCAGGAAATACTCCACAGCGGGTCAGGCCTTTGTCGAGGTGGTCACGGCGAACGCCACGGCATTCTCCGACGCCCCGGCCACGGGATGGACGTTCACGGGCGCTTCGGCGGCCGGCAGGAAGGCACTTGCGCCGTGCTCCAGCTGCAGGTCGCCCTTCGGGGAGTCAAGGATCACGGAACCGGCGACCACGATGACCACCGCGGCGCCCGACTGCGCCAGCGGAACAGGCTCGCCGTCCGGCTTCAGTTCGATGCGCTGAAGCTGGAACTCGCGGAAGGGCGGGAAGTACAGTTCCTGTCCGAATTCGGATGTCTCCGGCCGTAGCATGGGGAAGCCCACCGACTCGAAGACGATGGTGTCCAGCAGTTCGGGAATGTCGATGAACTTGGGTGTCAATCCGCCGCGGAGCACGTTGTCCGAGGACGCCATCACCTCGACGCCGAGGCCATGCAGGTAGGCGTGGACTTTGCCGGCCGGAAGGTAGGCGGCCTCGCCGGGTTGCAGGGACAGCCGGTTGAGCAGCAGGGAGATCAGCACGCCGGGATCTCCGGGGTATTCGCTGTTGAGGCTCAGTACCGTGGACAGTTCCAGCTGGTAGGGAGCCATGGGTGCGCCGGAGGCCAGCACGTCGACCACCCGGGCCGTCGCTTCGCTGACTGCCTCGCCGCCTGCGATCAGCCGTTCGAACGCCGACCTCAGCGCCTTCTCCTCCTCGGGCTGCGAGAGGTCCTCGATGACGTCCTTCAGAACCTGCGGCACGCCGTTCCCGGGAAGCTCAAGGCAGCCTGCCAGGTGGAGGAAGATGTCGCGGGACCTCTCCGGTGCACGGAAACCGCACAGCGACTCGAACGGGGTCAAAGCGAAAATCATTTCCGGCTTGTGGTTGTCGTCCCGGTAATTTCGGTTTGCCGCGTCGGCCGCAATGCCGGCCGCGTTTTCGCGGGCGTAACCGGCCCTGGCCTGCTCAAGGCTCGGGTGCACCTGCAGCGACAGCGGCTTTGCCGCGGCGAGGAGCTTGGCCAGGAACGGCAGCCGCGGACCGAACTCGGCCACCGAAGCCGCGCCCAGGAAATGTTCCGGGTCCTCACCGATCAGTGCGTCCAGCGGCGTCGTCGTGCCGTCCGGCCGGATGGCCACCGACGGCGAGTCCGGATGGGCCCCGATCCACAGCTCGGCTTCCGGACCGCCGGACGCCAGCCGGCCGAGCAGGCCGGCGATCGCCGTCGTCGATCCCCATGCATACCGGCGCAGGACATTATCTATCTGGTACACGCCTCGTGTCCCCCTCTTTTGGTGTAAATGCTCAAAGCGGTGCGCACTGGCCGTTCGTGGCCACAAGGTCGCGGATGGCCTGTTCGTTGCCTTCGCGCTTGAACTGGTTCAGCATCGCTTCCGTGATCGGTTCCCCCTCAGGGGTGGTGGTCACCGGGGTGAAGTCCGACGACGACGATGGTGCCGGTGAGGGGGTGGTGGCCGGAAGTCCGGCCAGGGGACCTCCGGCACCTGCGGCGGAGAGCCCGCTGCCGGGCACGGAACGCGGCTGCAGCAGCGTGTCTTCGGTCGCCGTGCCCTCAGGGGCGGCGGCCGGCGACGATTCGGAGCTGGCGGAAGCGAGCAGTTTCCTGACCCGGTCATGGATCTGGTCGAAGTCGGGCACCGTGGAGAAGGACGCCGCAAAATCCGGCGGACCGATGGTGAGCCTCTTGACGTCCTGGCCCTTGGCCTTCATGGCCAGGTCCACGAAGCTGCCGAGCTGGCTGGAGGAGATGTTCGACTCCACCACCTTGGTGCCGGCGTTGGCGATGTCCTCGAATTTCGACAGCAGTGTTGCCGGGTCCAGCTGTTTGAGCATGGCCTGCTGCACGCACTGCTGCCGCTGGATCCGGGCGTAGTCGTCCACGAACTCCCGGGACCGGCCGTACCAGAGGGCGTGGTAGCCGTCCAGCTTCTGGTCGCCGGCCGGAATCCAGCCCAGGGGCATGCCGTGGATGCCGTTGGCCTCGTCGATCATGTCGCCGCTGATGGGCACCCAGCCGCCGGCCTTGATCCGGATGCCGCCCATCGCGTCAATGAGCTTCGCGAAGCCGTCCATGTCCACCAGCACATACGCCTGCACCTTGATCCCGAGCGTGCCCGAGACTGCTTCCAGGGTTGCCTGTGCACCTGGGTCGGCGACGCCGGGGTACAGGTCCTTGTGCTTGTTCGTGACCTCGGTGTTGATGGCGTTGATGAGGCACTCGTCGCCGCAGTTGTAGCCGTCCGGATAGACCTTCCGCATCGGCGAACCCTCGCTGAACTGGGCGTTCTGCAGGTTACGCGGCACGGAGATGATGGCCGTCTGGCCGGACTTGGCGTCAACGCTGAGCACGGACAGGCTGTCCGGGCGGCGGCCGGTCCGGTCGGCACCGGCGTCGCCGCCCATCATGAGGAAGTTGTAGCGGCCGTCCACCGGGTCGATGGCCGGGCCGTTGGCGTTGAAGATGCTGCCGATCGCATTCCGGCTGACGTTGAGCAGGTACGCCGCGTAGCCCAGCGATCCGCTGCTCACCACCATGGCGAGGACAAGCGCAATGACGACGGCGGGCCGCATCCTGGTGGGCAGCAGCACCGGCCGGATGAGACGCAGGGTGTTGACGAACAGCACCAGCCAGCCCACTGCCAGCGCGGCAAGGACCAGGACGATGAGCAGCGAGGCAACCGGATTGGTGATGATGTTGATCAGCAGGGTCCGGTTGGTGAACAGCAGTACCAGGGCAAGGACCACGAGCAGCCAGGCGCTGAGTGTGACGCGCAGGGCGATCCGGCCAAGCTTGCGGTCCCCGGCCACGATCTGGGCGCTCCCGGGCACCAGCAGCGTGAGCACGATCAGCAGGAACGCGCGCTTGGTCCGGACAGGTTCAGCAGCGCTCGACGGGTTGCGGACGGGATCCGACAGTGGGCCCATGGACGGCAGTTCGGTGTTGGACATGGCAGATCCCTATCGGCTGCTCCGGAGAGCCACGTTTGAGTCGGAGAAGACTTCGTTGACTTTCTGGCGGAGGTTGGCGCCCTTCCGGCTCGCCACGTCGTTGAGTTCCTGGGCGAAGTCCAGGAGTTCCGTGCGGAGACGGGCAGCGAGCTCGTCGGTGCCCGAGGCCAGCATGCGGACGGCGAGCAGGCCTGCGTTCCGCGCCCCGGCGATGGAAACCGTGGCCACCGGGACCCCGGCGGGCATCTGCACGATGGAGAGCAGGGAATCCATGCCGTCCAGGGTCTTGAGCGGGACCGGCACACCGATCACGGGCAGGGGAGTGACCGACGCCAGCATGCCCGGAAGGTGCGCGGCACCGCCGGCGCCGGCAATGATGACACGGAGGCCGCGCTCGTGGGCGGTCTGTCCGTAGCGGATCATTTCGGTGGGCATGCGGTGGGCCGAGACAACATCCGCCTCGAACGGAATGCCGAACTCGGCCAGGGCGTCGGCCGCCGCCTCCATGACGGGCCAGTCCGAGTCCGAGCCCATGACGAGGCCTACGAGGGGGGAGGGGGCGCCGGTTTCCGTGGCTGCAGCGGATTCGGGGCTCATGGGGTCTCCTCGGTGGTGCCTGTTGCCGCGGCCGGCAGCCGGCCGTCGCGGATGATGTTTGCCACAGCGGTGGCGCGCTGGCGGAGGGAGTCGACGTCCGCAGCGGACGCGCCCACCAGGTTGACGTGGCCGATTTTCCGGCCGGGACGCACGGACTTGCCGTAGCAGTGGACCTTGGCGGCCGGTTCTGTGGCCAGTGCGGCCGGGAAAGCGGAGAAAAGATCCTGGTTGTCGCCGCCCAGGAAGTTCTTCATCACGGCAACCTGGCCCAGGACGTCCGTGGCGCCGAGCGGCAGGTTCAGGACCGCCCGCAGGTGCTGCTCGAACTGGCTGGTGACGGAGCCATCCTGCGTCCAGTGCCCGGTGTTGTGGGGGCGCATCGCCAGTTCGTTGATCAGGAAGCCGGCGCCGGTGCCCGGCGTCTCGAACATCTCCACGGCCATGACGCCGGTGACGCCGAGTTCGTTCGCGATCCGGAGGGCAGCCTCCTCGGCGGCGGCAGCCACCTCCAGGGAGATGTTCTGTGCCGGCGCGATCACTTCGTCGCAGACGCCGTCCACCTGGATGGTGTGGACCACCGGCCAGGCGCGGGACGCCCCGTCCGGAGTGCGGGCAACGAGTGCCGAGAGCTCACGGCTGAAGTCGACCTTGGCCTCGGCGAGGAGCGGGCTCATGGACTCGAACCAGTCGGCGGTCTCCGCGGCTTCCTCGGGGGAGCCGACGATGCGCACGCCCTTTCCGTCATAGCCGCCGCGCGGGGTCTTCAGCACCACGGGCCAGCCGATCCGGTCCCCGAAGCTGACGAGGCCGGCGACGTCGTCCACTGCGGCCCACTCGGGGTTGGGCAGTTCCAGGCGGTCGATGGCGGCGCGCATGACCAGCTTGTCCTGGGCGTTAACCAGCGCGTCCGGGCCGGGCTGGACGTTGACCCCGGCCTCGATCAGGGCATAGAGGTGGTCACCCGGGACGTGCTCGTGATCAAAGGTCATCACGTCCAGGCCCTTGGAGAATTCCATCAGGGCCGCGAGGTCCTTGTAGTCGCCCACGGGGGCGTTGGGGACCGCGGAGACCGCGGATACGTCTTCGCCTTCGGCCAAAATACGGAGTTCAAAGCCCAAGGCGGTGGCGGCGGGGGCCATCATGCGCGCAAGCTGGCCGCCGCCAACCACGCCGATTACTGGAAAAGTCACATCTTCCAGCCTACAGAAAAGGATCGCGGTTGCCGTCTTTAATGGCTGTGAAGCTCCCCAAGTCGCACGAATTTATTGGGTCGGCTGCGGATGGTGCCGTCCATGGCAGGGGTGCTCTGAGGATACTCCCGGGAAACGGGGCTAAAATGGGAGCTTGGCCCAACGGCCCCCAGTATTCAGACGGCCACGGAGGGTCATGATTAACACACTTGCAGAGCGCATCCGGGGACTCGCCTCGCTTTTCTGGCGCGAGGTGGCGAAGTTCGGTGCCGTGGGCGGTGTGGCATTTGTCATTGACAACGGGCTGACTTATTACCTGATGCACGGACCCATGACGGACAGCGAGGCCAAGGCCCGTTTTGTGGGCGCCACCGTAGCCACCGTGTTTTCCTGGATTGCCAACCGTCTGTGGACGTTCCGGCACCGCCGCCAGGCCAACGTGGTGCGTGAATTCCTGATGTTCATCCTCATCAACGGCATCGGCATCGGCATCTCCACGGGGTTTACGGCCCTGGCGAAGTATTCGCTGGGCGTCACGGACAAGAACATGCTCTTCGCCGCTGGCGTGGTGGGCATTCTGGTTGCGACGGTCGTCCGCTTCTTTGCGTACCGGTTCCTCGTTTTCAACCAGGAACTGGACCAGGAGCCGGAGTTCTCGCACGACCACGAGATCATCGAGGTCCACCACCACTCCGCCCATCCGGCGGAGCGCGTCCTGGAACCGGACGTGGAGGACCCCGAGCGGCCCGTCTGGCCGAACTAGTCCCATCCCCGGGGCCATGCCCGGCCAGCGGCTCAGTCGCCGTGGACGCGCTCCGCTGCGAGAAGCTTGTCTGTCAGCTCCACGTCGCCGTGGACCAGGACCACGGAACCGTCGCTTTTCCACGCGCCAAGCGCGTTGGCCAGCGCCGACTCGAGGCCGTCGGCCGCGCGCACCAGGAGCCTCGCGCTCGGCTCGTGTCCGGCAGCAAACTCCGCCAGGAGGGCTTCGTGGCGGACGGCCGCACCCTCTGAGCTGCGGACCGCAGGAGCTCCGGGATCGGGGTCGTTGTGGGCCATGAACACGTCGCCGTGTGAGCGGACCTCCGCGGCGTAGTCGAGAACTCCGGCGGGCAGGTCGCCGGGCCACCGCATTGCCAGGGCCGGCAGCGGAACTGCAACGACGGCGTCGAATCCGTCCTCTGCCGCGTCCGGTTCGGACGTGGCGAGCAGGTCCGCTTCACCTGATCCGAGCACCACCTCCATGCCCAGCTGCCAGGCGGCAAGGGCCCAGATGATGGATTTCCAGTGCGCAGGAAGGTCAAGCCGCAGCCGCATTCCCGGTTCGGCGTCGAGTTCGTCCTGGAGCAGGTTGCTGGTCTTCGCGACCCAGTTGTCCAGCACGCGCCCGGAGAGTTCCACCCGCTCCGCGTCGGGGCCGTACCAGGTCAGGCGCGGCGAGGTGGAGTGGCCCGAGCGCAGGGCCGTCATGAGGTCAGTGGCCGGGATGTTCATGGCTTCATCTTGCCACGCCTTCCGGCGTGATCTCCGGCACAACAGTTTGTAACGTTGTTTGCCTTACTCTCCCGGAACGCGAAAGAATTGGCGGAATTGCGGTCGCGCCGGGCTGGATACTAAGGTTGCTGTCAAATTCCGGACGGCCGCCGCGCGTTGCTGAAAAATAATTCCCGGGCGTGGCGCACCTGCCGATCGCCCGGGGGATTGATTATTATTCCGTCGCGGCTTGACTCCCCCTACTTACACGCGTGTAATTAGATATCGAAAAGCCGCGGCGAACTCTCAGGAACACCACGTAGTGTCCTGATCGCCGGGCGGGGGGCCGCACTACTCAGGAGGGGACGCCATGGGGCAAGCGGAGCGTATGCATGATGATGCTGTTATGGCCGGCCAGGCCACAGCAAAGTACAGGTCTCGGGGGGTACCCAGCGACTGGTACGTAGATCCGGCTGATCCGGACGCCGCAGAGCGGTACAACCAGGACACGTCTGCCTCGCTGCAGGACCAGGCCACGGCCTTCCTGGCACAGCATGACACCCTCCAGAACGAGTCCCTGCTGGCTGGTCAGCCTGAACAGGACGAGGACGATCTTGATCCCCCCATGGAGATCCGGAACCCGGCATCCTCCACCCTGGCCCAGCCGGTGTGGATCGGATTGCCCCTGGGGCAGGATTTCGACGACGAGGGCGAACTTGGGTGGCAGACCGACGCCCTGTGCGCGCAGACGGACCCGGAGGCCTTTTTCCCGGAAAAGGGCGGTTCCACGAGGGACGCCAAGAAAGTCTGCGGAGCGTGCAGCGTGCGGTCGCAGTGCCTGGAGTACGCACTGGCGAATGACGAACGGTTCGGGATTTGGGGTGGCCTCTCCGAGCGTGAGCGCCGACGGCTGAGGAAGCGGGCAGTCTAATTCTTCAGGAAGTACACGTCACTGCCGTTGTGGTAGCCCACAACGGCAGTGATTATCTGCCCAGGACGCTTTCAGCGCTGGCCTCACAGACCCGGCCGGCGGACACCGTGATCGGGGTGGATACCGGCTCACAGGACACGTCGGCTGCCCTTCTGCAGCGCGCCGTCGGCGACGCCAACGTCATCACCGTCAACGGCGGCAGGGTAGGGATGGGCGCCGCCGTGCGGGCCGGCCTGGCCTCCCTGGCCCCCTGGAACCCGCACGGCACGCAAGACCGGTCCGAATGGATCTGGCTGCTGCATGATGATGCGGCACCTGCCCCAGAAGCGCTGGCCGAACTGCTGCACGCCGTGGAGCGCGCCCCTTCCGTTACGGTCGCGGGCTGCAAGCAACTGGACTGGAACGCCAAACGGCGCCTGATCGACGTCGGGCTTTCCACCAGCCGCTGGGCCGAGCGGCTCACGCTGATCGAGGCGGACGAACTCGACCAGGGCCAGTACGACGGACGTTCGGACACCTTCGCCGTCAACTCCGCCGGCATGCTGGTCCGGCGGGACATCTGGGAGCACCTCAAAGGCTTCGACCCGGCACTTCCCGGCACGGGCGACGACGTCGACTTCTGCTGGCGGAACCGGCTGGCCGGGCACCGGGTGGTGGTGGTTCCCAGCGCCAGGATGTTCCACGTCTCCCACCGGCCGCACGCCCTGGGCACGGCCCCGGCCGCCCGCCGGGCACAGGTGCACCTGCGGCTCAAGCACGCCCCGCTGTGGGCGCTGCCGCTGCACGCTGTCGGCGCCCTCCTCGGCAGCCTGCTCCGGCTGGTCTTCAGCATCGCCGTGAAGGATCCCGGGTACGGCTTTTCGCAGCTTCTGGCCACCACGGCGGCCCTCGCCAGGCCTGCCGCCCTTGCCCGAGGGCGGCGCAACGCTGCCCGCACCCGCCGCGTCCGCCGGTCCGTGGTCAAGTCCCTGCAGACCGAACGGCGCGAAGTGTGGGGCCACCGGCGCTCCCTCATGGAAGCCTTGGGCGCGGACGACGCGCGGGCCTCCGAGGACAGCAACGATCCGCTGGAGGAACAGCCCAGCGGCGACTCGACTGACGACTTCGCAGCCCTGTCCACCAACGAGCGGGGCTGGGTGGGCAACGGTGCAGTCGCCGCAGTCATCCTCGCCACCGGGGCGTCCTTCGCCGGGCTTGCCGCGCTTTTCCAGGCCGACGCCGCTGCCGGCGGGGCGCTCCTGCCGGTCTCAGCCCGGCTGGAGGACATCTGGCACCACGCCTCGAGCTGGTGGATCGGACTGGGCGCCGGGCTTCCGGGGCACGGCGACCCCTTAGGCTACGTCATCTGGATCCTCGGCCTGCTGGGCGGCGGCAACGCCAACGGCGCCCTGATCTGGCTGCTCCTGCTGGCCATGCCGCTCTCCGGCCTGACTGCCTGGTTCGCTTCCGGTGCCCTGACCTCCTACCGCCGCTTCCGGTTGGCGGCTGCCCTGGTCTGGGCTGCGGCGCCCGCCCTGCAGGTGGCTGTCAACCAGGGGCGCATCGGCGCCCTGCTGGCGCACCTTCTGATGCCGCTGCTGGTTCTTGGGCTGCTGCGGGCCACCGGCTCCGCTTTCGGCCGCGGCCGCTTCGCCGCTGTACCGGCCGGCAGCCCCGCGGACCAGCCGCCGGCCAAGCCCGGAATCAATGGCACGCCGTCGTGGACGGCGTCGGCAGCCGCCGGCCTGGCGCTGGCGGTTATCACCGCCGCCGCACCCTCCCTCCTGCTGCCGGCCGCCGTCGTGATCATTGTCCTGAGCCTGCTGCTGGGGAAGCGCGGACGCACTCTGTGGTGGGCGCTGCTGCCGAGCGCTGCGCTGTTTGTGCCGTTTGCGCTGTCCACCCTCGACCGTCCCAGGGCACTGCTGGCCGACCCCGGGCTGCCGTTGCCCTTCGACGGCGCCCCGGTATGGCAGCAGATCTTGGGACAGCCACTCAGTTTTGACCCCGCCGGCGGTCTTGCCGGGCTGGTGCTGTTTTCCGCCGGCTCCGTCCCCTGGGCGCTGCTGCTGGCCCTTCTGATCGGTGCCCCGCTGCTGGCGCTGGCCGTTGCCGCGCTCTTTGTTCCGCTCCGGGTCCACGTGGACCGCCGCGGCCGCATCGCCCGAGCCCTCTGGGTCGCGGCACTGGTCTTCCTGGCCGGCGGGTGGCTGGCGGCGCACGTCGCCACCGGGGCCGGCCCGCAGGCGCTCGTGGTGCCATTCACCGGTCCGGCCGTGTCCGCAGCCGTGTTCGCGCTGCTCGGAGCGGCCATCATCGGCGGCGATGGTCTTCTGACGCTGGCCGGTTCCGGTCCGGACAGCGTGGCCCGTGGCGGGGGGGTGCGGCCCGGCGCCGTGGCCCGCGGTGCCGCGGCTCTGGCGCTGGTGCTCCTGCTCGCCGGACCGCTGGCCGGGCTGGCGGCCTGGACGGTGCAGAATGTGGTGCAGCCGGCCGACGCGGCGGCGAACGCTGACACGGCAGACCTCGGGGCTCCCCGGCTCGTGGGCCCCACGGGCACGCGGATGCTGCCCGCCACCGCGGTGGACCGCGGCGAGGGACCGGAAAAGACCCGGACGCTGCTGATCAGCACCGGCGAAGACGGAACGTACAGTGCCACGCTGATGCGCGGAGGCGGCACCACCCTGGACGGCCTCTCAACCATCGCGGCGGCCCGGGACATCCTGGGCAACCCCGGGCAGGAATCGGTCCGCGACGACGACGAGGTCACCGCGGCGCTGCGCACCAGCGTGGCCACCCTGGTGGCCGCCCGCGGCGTCGACCCGCGGCCCGAACTGGAGCGGCTCGGCGTCGGATTCGTCGTCCTGCGCGCCGCAGACACGGCAGCGCAACTGACCGCCAGCCGGATGGACGCGGTTCCCGGTCTGACCGCCGTCGGGCCTACCGACTCGGGCTGGCTGTGGCGGGTGACACCCCTGAACGACGCCGTCCTGCAGCCCGCCGACGTCGCCCACCGCGTGCGGATCATGGACAGCAAGGGCGCCACGATCGGGCTGGTTCCCTCGGATCTGACCGGCGTGCAGGCCTCGGTGCCCAAGGGTCCCGAGGGCCGGCTGCTGGTGCTCGCCGAGCGGGCGGATCCCGGCTGGACCGCCTGGCTCGACGGCCGCAAACTCACCTCCACCACCTCCGGCTGGTCCCAGGCCTTCACACTGCCTCCGCAGGCAGGGCAGGTGACCGTCCGGTACGAAAGTCCCTGGGCGCTCTGGTCCGGCATCCTGCAGGCCGCCGTCATTGGCCTGACAGTCCTGCTGGCGCTGCCAATGCCGGCCCGGCGCCCCAATACCGGGCTGTCCAGGGACGAAGGCTCCCTGCGTAAGGAATACCAGAATGCATGAGGAAGAGAACGACGGCGGGACGCCGGCTAAGCGGGGCAGCGGACCGGGAGCCAGGGAGCCTGGAGGCAACGCTTCCGGCAGCAACGCTTCCGGAGGCCGGTCCAGTGGGGCCACCCGCATTGCCGGCCGCCGCGGCATGGTGGCCGGGGTGCTCTCCGGCGTGGTCATCCTCGCCGCCGGCGGAGGCGTTGTAGCGGCGACTGCCTTTGCGCCGCAGCCGGTGGCCGCCAAGCCCTTCAAAGCGGCGGAGGCGGCTGTGCCGGCCGGAAGCGTCCAGGACGTCTGCCCTGCTCCGGCGAGGCTCCTTGAAGGAACACCGGTGGGAACCGACCCGCAGTTCAGCCCCGAATCCGCCACGGCCAGGAGCGCCGTGTCCGCGGCGGTGGTCAGTTCGGCGGGCGGCAGTCTTCCCGGCAGCGCGCTGTCCGCGCTGAAGGGGGCCGAGCTGCAGCGGATCGCCAAGGCGCCCGCCTCGGCGACGTCTCCGGCAGGCTCCTCCGGAGTGCTGGCCGGGGTCGTCGAAGGGCACAGCGTGGACGACGTCAGCGTGCTCTCGGCTGACGCCCTCGCCAACCGGCAGCCTGCGGCCGCAGCCCTTATGGCCTACACGGCAACCGACGGAGACCTGCAGGGATCGGCGGCGGCCGCCTGCCAGGCACCCTCGAACGACCTCTGGCTCAGCGGCGCCAATACCGCGGTGGGCCGCAGCAGCGTCATCCACCTCACCAATGCCTCCACCACCCCCGCAACGGTGAACCTTGAGCTTTACGGGAAGGCCGGCCACATCAAGGCCTCGGGCAGCCGTGGCCTGCTGGTGGCGCCGAAGTCGACGCGCTCCATCGTCCTGGCCGGTCTCGCTCCCGGCGAGGAACGGCTGAGCGTGCACGTCCGAAGTTCGGGCGGACCCGTCAGCGCCTTCATCCAGCAAAGCGTGCTGCGCGGGCTGACCTCGGGCGGCGTGGATTTCATTTCGCCGGGCATCTCCGCGGCTCCGTCCCAGGTCGTGACGGGCATAGACATCCAGGACGCCGGCGACGTGAAGTCACTCACCGGCGAATCCGGTTTTGACGACGCCGGCCCGTCGCTGCAGATCACCGTTCCCGGCCCGTCGGACGCCGTGGTGGAAGTGAAGCTGTTTGGCCGCGCCGGGCAGCAGGCACTTCCGGGCGGCGGCGTGGTCACGGCGAAGGCCGGCACCGTCACCGAGGTGCCCCTGGCCGGTGTTCCCGCCGGCAAGTACACCGTTTCCGCGACGTCGGACGTCAGCATCGTGGCAGCCGCGCGGGTGAGCCGGGGGCTGAAGGCCAGCCAGAGCCTGGACTTCGCGTGGTCGCCCGCCACAGCCCAGCTGGGCAGCCAGCACGTGGTCCCGCTTCCCCAGGGCGGGGAGCGGCAACTCGTCTTCGGCGCCCTGGACGACAGGGCCACCATTTCCTATACCCCGATCACGGCCGACGGGAAACTCCGTACGGCGGCCACCGCAGACATCGCCGCCGGCACCACCACGACCCTCAAGGCCGCCGACGAGATCGGCAACTCGGCCGTCGTCGGCTATCTTGTGTCCGCCTCCGGCGGCGCGGCGTACGGCGCCGTGCTGCTGGAACGGGAAGGCCGGAACGATGTTTCCACCGTGGCCATTGCCCCGGGCGCAGAGGGCCAGGAAAAAGTAGCGGTGACGCTGGGTTACTAGCCGCGGGGCCTAGTACCGCCGGCGGTACACCGGGTCGAGGGTTTCCGGGGCCACGCCCAGCATTTCGGCTGTGTGTTCCACCACCACGTCATGCACCAGGTCCTGGAGTTCCTCCTTGACGGGGCAGGCCTGTTCAACCACGCGGCGGTACAGCGTGATGATCGGGCCTTCGTCCTCGGTGGCGGGGCTGTAGCAGCCCAGGGGAGCGGGCGAACCCTCGGCCAGCAACTGTTCCAGGTTCGGCGGGATCTCATCCACAGCGAACCTGACGCCGTCGAGCGGCTTGCCCCAGATGTCATGGAGCCGCTGGGCGGAGTCCATAACCAGTTCATCAAACCGGTCCGAGCGGCTCCGGTAGCCGGGCAGCGTGGGCAACAGCAGTTCGCCACGGAGGCCGCGGCCGTGCCGGTTGCGCCGGCGTTGTGTGAAGCTCCGGCCAGCGGGGGTCCCGGCGGTGTCCCGGGGCGTTTCCGGGTCAGCCAACCGGACCGTAAAACCCGAATCATGGTGCGATGACTGCATATACAGACTTTAGACCCGCCGAATGATTTGCGCGACATAACCGGACCGGAGCCGCGCCGCCGTGGCGCGGGCCGTTCGTCAATGTCGGGAAAAGTGCCCGAGGCGGAGTATTCTGTGTTTTCGTGGGTGCAATACGTCAGTGTTCCAGGTCAGCCTGCCGCCAGTCTGCGGTGGCAACTCTGACGTACGTTTACGCGGACTCCACCGCCGTCCTCGGCCCGCTGGCAACCTACGCGGAGCCGCACTGCTACGACCTTTGCGGGCAGCATGCCGGTTCGCTGACCGTCCCGCGCGGCTGGGAAGTGCTCCGCCTGGCCATGCCCTCGCAGCCGCCCCAGCCCGGCCCCGACGACCTTCTCGCCCTGGCCGACGCCGTCCGGGAGGCGGCGTCCCGCCCTGCCGCCCCGGCCGCGGGCCAGCGCGCCGCGCACTCGGCGTTGGAAGCGCCGGCCGCTACCGAAGGCACCCGCCGCGGCCACCTGCGCATCCTGCGCGAACCGTCCTGACGCCGACGCGAACCGTCCTGGCACCGATCTGGCGGTAGGGTGGAAGCTGAAATCCGTCAGCCTCAGCGCTTGTGCCCAGCAGGGAGCCTCCACCATGCCAAAGATCAGTCCCGAACTGTTGTCCGTTCTGCGGTGCCCGGTCACCGGATCGGCTCTGACCCAGGAGGGCGAGGAACTCGTCTCAACGTCAGCGGCGGAGGGCGGCGAACGGGTCCGGTACGCCATCGAAGACGGCATTCCGCTGCTGCTTCCGCCGGAGCTCCGCGCCGCAGCCACGGCCGCCCGGTCAGACCAGCACGACGCCGGCCCCGCAGCGGCCGCCCCCACCGCCTAACACCAGCCAGCACCGCCGAAGGCTAGACGCCGGATACAGCAAAGGATTCCCATGACGTTCGATTACAAGGTTGCCGACATCTCCCTGGCCGAGGCCGGGCGCCACCAGATCCGCCTCGCCGAGCACGAGATGCCGGGACTCATGTCGCTGCGCCGGGAATTCGGGGCCAGTCAGCCCCTCAAGGGCGCCAGGATCGCCGGGTCGCTGCACATGACCGTGCAGACCGCGGTGCTCATCGAGACCCTCACGGCACTCGGTGCCGAGGTCCGCTGGGCCTCCTGCAACATCTTCTCCACCCAGGATGAGGCCGCCGCCGCCGTCGTCGTCGGTACCGGCACCGTGGAGAACCCGCAGGGCGTTCCCGTGTTCGCCTGGAAGGGTGAAACGCTGGAGGAATACTGGTGGACCGCCGAGCAGATCCTCACCTGGCCCGGCGCGGACACGAACCCTGAGCTGGGCCCGAACATGATTCTCGACGACGGCGGCGACGCCACGCTGCTGCTGCACCGCGGCGTGGAATTTGAGGCAGCCGGCGCCGTTCCGGCGGCCGCAGCCAACGACCCCGAGGAATACGGGATCGTCCTTGACGTCCTGCGCCGTACGCTGGCCGAGGACCCGAAGAAGTGGACCCGGCTTGCCGCCGGCATCCACGGCGTCAGCGAGGAAACCACCACGGGCGTGCACCGCCTCTACCAGCTCGCCGAACAGGGCAAGCTGCTCTTCCCGGCCATCAACGTCAACGACTCCGTGACGAAGAGCAAGTTCGACAACAAGTATGGCATTCGGCACTCCCTGCCTGACGGCCTCAACCGGGCCACCGATGTCCTCATCGGCGGCAAGGTCGCCGTCGTCTGCGGCTACGGCGACGTCGGCAAGGGTGCCGCCGAGGCCCTCCGCGGCCAGGGTGCCCGCGTGATCGTCACCGAAATCGATCCCATCTGCGCGCTGCAGGCCGCCATGGACGGCTACCAGGTGGCCAGGCTGGAGAGTGTGCTGGAGCAGGGCGACATCTTCATCACCACCACGGGCAACAAGGACGTCATCATGGCCGAGCACATGGCCGGCATGAAGAACAAGGCCATCGTGGGCAATATCGGCCACTTCGACAACGAGATCGACATGGCCGGCCTCGCCAGGATCCCCGGTATCCGGAAGGTGGAGATCAAGCCCCAGGTCCACGAATGGGTCTTCGGCGGCGACTCTGCGGACAGCACCCGGTCCATCATCGTCCTGTCCGAAGGGCGCCTGCTGAACCTGGGCAACGCCACCGGCCACCCGTCGTTCGTGATGAGCAACTCCTTCGCCAACCAGACCATCGCCCAGATCGAGCTGTTCACCAAGAAGGACCAGCCCGAGGGTGAACGGGAATACGAAAACCAGGTCTACGTGCTGCCCAAGATCCTGGACGAGAAGGTGGCGCGCCTGCACCTCGATGCGCTGGGTGTGGAGCTGACCGAACTGTCCAAGGACCAGGCCGACTACCTGGACGTGGACGTGGCCGGCCCGTTCAAGCCTGAGCACTACCGCTACTAGCAGCGGCCCTTGACGCAGCACCCCGGCGCGCCGTGGCACTCCACGGCGGCCGGGGTCAGCTCCGCCTTGCGATAAAATTGACTGGTCAGCGTTACCGCTGGGCACACGGACGGATGCCGATCGGCAGCCCGGCGGACACGGAGAAACCAGTCATGACGGAAAAGAACAACCGGAAAACCGGCAAGATCATCGCCGTGGTTGCCATTTGCGCTGCCGTTGCCGCCGGCGGAATCGGCGTCGCCACCGCTCCTGGCTGGGCCAACCCCGCGCCCCAATCCGAGGCCTCCAGTCCCGTCCGCAACGAGCCCGGCCTGGCCACGCCCGTGGTCAAGGCCGTGGAACTGGGTGTGACCCCGCTCGACGGCGCCAAAGGTGTAAACCCCGCGGTGGCGCCCTCCGTCAAGGCGGTCAACGGCCGCGTCCAGGACGTTGTGCTGGTGCCGACCGCCGGTGGAGAAGCAGTCAAGGGCACTGTCAGCGCCGACGGCAGCACGTGGACGGCCGTGGACCCGCTGGCCTTCAACACGCCGTACAACTACAGCTACACCATCGTGGATGGGGCGGGCCGGGAAACCAAGAAGGTCCAGACTTTCACCACGGTGGAGCCCGCCAACGAGGCGGACGCCGCCGTCTACCCGGAGAACGGCTCCACGGTCGGCGCAGGACAGCCCATCGACATCGTCTTCAGCGAGCCCGTCACCAACAAGGCTGCGATGGAAAAGGCCGTGAAGATCGCCGTCTCCTCCAAGCAGCCTGTTGCCTGGCACTGGTATTCGGACCAGAAGGTCCGCATCCGCCCCGAGAAGTTCTGGGCCTCCAACAGCCAAGTCACCGTGGACATGAAGCTGTTCGGGGTTGACTTCGGCAAGGGCATGATCGGCAACTTCAACGCCAAGGTCCAGTTCAAGGTGGGCCAGCAGCGCCTGGCGGTGGTGGACGACAACACCAAGACCATGAAGGTCTACTTCGACGGCAAGCTGGTCCGGACCGCGCCCGTCACCCTGGGCGGCACCGATTGGCTTTCCCCGTCCGGCTACGCCGTGATCATGGAGCAGGAACGGCACTCCAAGTTCAATGCGGGCAGCATCGGCCTGAAGCCCGGCGATAAGGGCTACTACCCGCCGCTGACCGTGGAGTACGCCAACCGGCTCACGTCCTCCGGCGTCTACGTCCACCAGGCGCTTGAGTCCGCATGGAGCTATGTGGGCGTCGCCAACATTTCCCACGGCTGTGTGGGGCTGCTTCCCGTGGACGCTGCCTGGTTCTTCAACAACATGAAGTCCGGCGACGTCGTCCAGGTCCTGAATACGGGCGCCGCACCAATCGAGCCGCTCGAGGGCTACGGCGACTGGAACATCCCCTGGGCCCAGTACGCGAAGCGCTGACGCGCCAGTCTCAGCTGTCCTGGGCCGCCGTGAACGGCAGGCGGTGCAGCCGTTCCCCGATCCGGTTGCTTTCCGTGCGCGCCGCGCCTAGCCGGCGGAGTTCGCGGCTGCGGCGTTCGGCCAGCACCGCAGCCAGGTAGTCGTCGGGAGTGGTTCCGGGCGGCGGCGACGGTGCCACATACCCGGACATCTCGGTGGCGAGGGCTGCGGCCATGCCGCTGCGCGACAACGGCGACATCCGCGGCGCCTGGCGCACGAACTGGGCGGCACGGCGTCCCAGGGCATCCGGAATCCGGCCGATGTCCGCGGCTTCTGCCCAAGCGGCCAGGTGCCGCGGCGTGACGGGGACGATTGCGGGTTCCACCGGGACGCGGCGGCGCAGCGAATAGGTGCCAGCCACGATGTCACCCAGCCGGCGGGACCGGCCGTCGAAGAGGGCTACAGCAATGGCAACGCCGCCGAAGGTCAGGTAGATCTCCAGGAAGCCGATCAGCGCCCTGATGACCGCGTGGCGGAAACGGATAGCCCCGCCGTCGTCACGCACTATCCGCAGTCCCGCCGCCAGTTTCCCGAGCGAGAGGCCTCGGGTCAGGGTCTCCACGGTGGCCGGGACAATGACGAAGCAGAGAACCACGCTGACCAGGGTGAGCGCCGCGGCGGCCGCCTCGTCCAGCTCATCCCGGGCGGCGCCCATTGCCATCAGAATGGCGATCAGCAGCGCGGCATGCACCACGACGTCGAGCAGCAGGCCCAGGGAGCGGGCGGCGAAGGACGCCGGTCGGAGTTCAAGGACGACTGCCTCGCCTGTGATGAGTGGACTCAATTCCTGCCCCGTACGTCGTTCCGGCCACCGGTCGCCTTAGTCTAGTTCTCCGCAGGCTAGGGTAGGAGCGTGGACATGGACGCCTTCTCCGCCGTCAACTCGGACACGTGGTCGCGGCTGCATCACCTTGCGAACAAGCGGCGCCTGAGCGGTGCCGACGCCGATGAACTGCTGCGCCTGTACCAGGTCACCTCCGCCCATCTCTCCCTCCTGCGTTCCACCGGGCCGGAAAGCGGCCTGTCCGCATCCCTGTCTGCCACGCTGGCGCAGGCGCGCACCCGCTTCACCGGTGCGCGGTCGAACTTTATGGAAGACCTGGCACAGTTCTTCGTGCTCTCGCTTCCGGCCGCCCTGTACCGGATCCGCTGGCTGACGGTGGCCTGCGGCGCCGCGTTCTGCCTTGTAGGCTGCGCTTTCGCCCTGTGGATTGGCACCTCGCCCGAGGCCCTGCGGGCCGTAGCCTCGGAAGCGGAAGTCCAGCGGTATGTCGAGCAGGACTTTATCGACTACTACTCAGAGAATCCGGCGGCGTCGTTCGCTGGCGCCGTCTGGACCAACAACGCCTGGATCAGTGCCCAGGCCGTGGCCCTGGGCATCACCGGTTTCTGGGTGCCCATGATCCTGTTCAGCAACGCCCAGGGTGTGGGTGTGGCCGCCGGGATGTTTGCCGCGGTGGGAAAGACGGACGTGTTCTTCAGCTACATCCTGCCGCACGGACTGATGGAACTGACGGCAGTTTTCGTGGCCTGCGCGGCCGGGCTGAGAATCTTTTGGGCCATGGTCTCGCCGGGCACCCGGACCCGGTCACGCGCCGTCGCAGCGGAGGGCCGGTCCATGATCACGGTGGCGCTTGGCCTGGTGCTGGTCCTGTTTGTCTCCGGTCTGGTGGAGGGTTTCGTGACGCCCAGCACGTTGCCGGTGTGGGCGAAAATCAGTATCGGCGCGGCCGTGCTGGCGGCATACTGGTCATATGTGCTGGTGTGCGGGGGACGGGCCCACCGCTCCGGCGCCCGCGGAGACCTGGGGAGCCAGGACTCCGGCTACACAGAACTTGCAGCCTGATTATTACCGCCAGCCGATTATTCACGCAGGTGGCGGGGTGGCACATCGCGGTGCCGGAGCGGCTGACGGTAGGCTCTTGAAGAGATACAAAGCGCTGCGTGGCCCGGCATCCCCGGTGACCATGGAGCGTGGACGCCTACGGAAGTGAAGCTGCAGTGAAAGACAATACTCCGACACCGTCCGGACGCCTTAATCCGCGGCTGGATCCGGCGGCGGGCCCCGCCCTGGATCCCGCGGAGGACACCGACGAGCCGGCGTTTGAATGGATGAAGCCCGCGACTGCAGCGCGCGCCGCCGAGGGGCAGGGCGCTGCCGGCACGGCAGCCGGTCCCGCTCCGGCAGCCGGTTCCACTGCGGCAGCCGGTTCCGATGCGGCCCAGCCGGAAAGCCGTGCTGACCGCAAGGCTGCGGAGGCGGCCGCTGCCGGGAACGCCGAAACTGACCCGAACGCTGAGCCGGGCCTGCGCGCGCCGGCAGGACCGGGCGCTGCGCCCGGCCGGAACGCGGAGGCGCGCCAGCCGGCCCGTTCCTCCGCCGTGGGCACCCACTACAGCGAGCCGCTCCCCACATCCGCCCTGCAGATCCGTCCCCCGCAGGAGGAAGTGGAGCGCCGCAACGCCGAGCGCGAACAGGCAGCCAGGGCCAAGCCGGTGCTGCCGCGGTTCTTCCAGGTCCTGCTGGCGATTTTCTACCCCGTGATCCTGCTGGTCCTGGCCGTGCGCGCCGTGACCAGCCCGCTCTTCCTCTGGGTCGAATACCACCGGCCCGGCTTCCCCGGCGACGGCTACGGCTTCAACGCGGACGACCGCATGACCTACGGATCCTACGCCGTGGACTACCTGGGCAACTGGTCCGGTCCGCGCTACCTGGGCGAACTGGTCAACCGGAGCGGCGAAAAGCTGTTCAAGGACGGCGAAGTCAGCCACATGGCCGACGTGAAGCTCGTCTTCCTGTCCGCCTTCGGAGCCGGGGCACTGCTGGTCCTGATCAGCATCATCGCCATCATCTACCTGCGGCGGCGCACGCCCGGCGGAGTCCGCCGCGGGCTGTTCGCCGGTTCCATTGTGACGCTGGTTCTCATCATCGGGCTGGGCACGCTGGCCGCCCTCGGCTGGCAGCAGTTCTTCACCGAGTTCCACCGCATCTTCTTTGCCGCCGGCTCCTGGACGTTTGCGCTGGAGGACACACTCATCCGGCTCTTCCCCGGGCAGTTCTGGATCGACGCCGGCCTGGTCATCGCCGCCCTTGTCCTGATCACCGCCGTGGTGACGCTGATCCTGACCTGGCCCACCCGCCGGCGCCGCGGACTGGCCCCGGCCAGGAAGGCCCGCAAGGATGAGGACGCGGATGGCAGCGACGTGAATGACGACGCCGACGACGCTCCGGAGACAGGCACAGCGCGGCCCGTGAACCTGTAGCGGCCTGATGGCAGTACAGGTGACCGGGCCGGAGGGCCTGCTCAGCCGTACAGCTGTTCGATTTCCGCTTCAAAGTCCTTGACGACGGCGGCCCTCCTGAGTTTGAGGGAGGGCGTCAGGTGCCCGGACTCCACGGTGAAGGCGGCATCCAGGACCCGGAACTTGCGGATCGATTCGGCCTTGGACACGAGGCTGTTGGCCTGGTCCACCGCATCCTGGATGGCACCGCGCACCGCCGGGTCCGTGCAGGCTTCCGCGGGGCTGAGCAACGGAACGCTGTTCGCCGTGCACCAGTGGCCGAGGCCCTCGGGGTCGAGGTTGACCAGGGCGGAAACGAACGGCTTCCCGTCACCGACCACCACGGCGTGGCCCACGAGCTGGTGTTCGCGGATCTTTTCCTCGAGCGGCCCGGGAGCAACGTTCTTACCCGCAGCGGTGACCAGCAGGTCCTTTTTGCGGCCCGTGATGGTGAGGAACCCGTCGGCGTCCAGGGAACCCAGGTCCCCGGTGCGGAAGAAGCCGTCCGTAAACGCTTCGGCGTTGGCTGCCTCGTTGGCGTGGTAGCCCTTGAACACGCCGATGCCGCTGACGAGGATCTCGCCGTCCTCAGCGATGCGGATGGTGGTGCCCGGCGCCGGGATCCCCACCGTGCCCACCCGGGCGAGACCGGCGGTGTTCACCGTGCACGGCGCCGTGGTCTCCGTCAGGCCGTAGCCTTCGAGCACGGCGATCCCCGCACCCCTGAAGAAATGCGCATCGCCGGCGTTGAGCGGGCTGGCGCCCGAAACGGCGTACTTCATGCTGCCGCCGAACACCTGGCGGAGCCGGGGATACACAAGGCGGTCGAACAGTGCGTGCTGCGCCCGCAGCACGGCGCCCGGACCACCGCCTTCCCCACGCCCGGCAGCATCCAGCGCTTCCGAGTAGCGGACCGCCACCCCAGCGGCGGCACTGAACAGCCGCGACTTCCCGGCGTCCTTCGCCTTCTGTTCCGCGCCGGCACGGACCTTCTCGAAGATGCGGGGAACAGCCAGCAGGAAGGTTGGCTTGAAGGTTTCCAGATCATCCATCAGCTGCGCGGCTCCGGAGGCGTGGCCAAGGGTCACTCCGGCCGTCAGGCACACCACCTGGACGGCACGGGCCAGCACGTGGGCCAACGGCAGGAACATCAGGGTCCTGGCGGCCTCCTGCTGCAGCAGCTCGGGCAGGAAGACCACGATGTTCCTGGCCACGAGGGCGAAGTTGCCGTGCGTGATCTCGCAGCCCTTTGGCCGGCCGGTGGTGCCGGAGGTGTAGACGAGGGAGGCGACGTCCGGCAGCGCAGCTGCGGAGCGGTGCCGCTCCAGCTCGGCGTCCGTCACCCCGGCCCCCGCGGCGGCCAGGCTGGCAAGGTTGGGGGCTTCGCCGTCGTAATCCATCCGGACCACCGGCACCAGGCGGCCGGCCAGCACGCTGGAGGCGGACAGGACCTGGTCCAGCAGCGCCGCCTTCTGGCGGTCCTCAACGAAGACCCGCCCGGCGCCGGAGTCGGACAGGATCCACTCCACCTGGCTGGCCGAGGAGGTTTCGTAGATGGGCACGGTCACACCGCCGGCAAACCAGATGGCGAAATCCACCAGCGTCCACTCATAGCGGGTGGCGGAGAGGACGGCGACGGTGTCGCCGGGTGCCAGGCCGCCGGCGATCAGGCCTTTGGCCAGGGCTGTGACCTGGTCGAGGAAGTGCCCGACGGTGACGTTTTGCCAGCCGCTGGCGTCCCGGCGGGCGTAGACGGCGTGAGAAGGATTGTGCCGGTAACAGTCCAGGAGCAGGTCGGTGACGTTGCTGCTGTCCTCCAGGGCAACCATCAGTTCCGTGCTTGCTTCCCTCACGGGCGGCTCTCCATTTCGTTGATGATCACGTCCGGGTTCCACCTGCAATCGTGCCTCAGATCCAGGAAGGCATCCACATTCTGAGGCGCCAGTCCTGGTAGGTGATCATTTCGGCGGTCCAGACGGGGTAGAAGAAGGCCGAGATCAGGACCGCGGCAACGAGGAACAGGGCCACCCCGTACAGCCCGGAGCGCCGGCGCCACGGCGGGTCGGTGGTTTTCCCCAGCACCAGGCCCAGGCAGTACACGAGCGCCAGGACCAGGAAGGGCTCGAACGACACCGCGTAGAAGAAGAACATGGTGCGCTCCGGGTACATGAACCACGGCAGGTACCCGGAGCCGACGGCGGCCAGGACCGCCCCGGCGCGCCAGTCGCGCCTGCCCGCCCACCAGAACAGCAGGACCACGAGCGAGATGGCAGCGCTCCACCAGATCAGCGGGTTGCCGACCGAAAGGATGGCCGTGGTGCAGTGGGCGAAATCGCAGCCCGGGGTGCCCTGCTTGGGGGACTCGTAGAAGAACGAGGTGGGTCTGCCCATCACGAGCCAGCTCCAGGCGCTGGCCTCGTACGGGTGTTCCGAGCTGAGCCCCTGGTGGAACTTGTAGGCCTCAAGATGGTAGTGCGCCAGGGACCGCACGGAGTCCGGCAACCAGCCCCATTCCGCGCTGGGGTTTGTCTCAGCCCACCTCCGGTAGTAGGCATCCGTGGACCGGAACCATCCGGTCCAGGTGGCGGCGTACGTCACGGCGGCCACAGGAACGATGCTGAGGAAGGCCAGGAGCCCGTCCTTGATGATTCCTGCGCTGATCCAGCCCCGGATGCCGGCGGTCCGGCGGGAGCTCAGGTCCCAGAACACAGTCAGGAGCCCGAACCCGGCCAGGAAAAACAGCGCTGACCACTTGGTGCCGACGGCCAGGCCCAGGCAGATGCCTGCCACAACCCGCCACCAGCGGACGCCCAGCCATGGGCCGGACAGCAGTTGGAGCGCCGATGGCCTGCCGGTGGGGGAGGCGGCCGCCTGCCCGCCGAGCCTGGCCGCGAGCCGGCGCCGGCCGTCGTCGCGGTCCAGTAACAGCGCGCCAAACGCGGCCAGGATCCAGAACATCAGGAAGATGTCCAGCAGGGACGTGCGCGACATGACAAGGTGGTGGCCGTCGACGGCGAGCAGCAGGCCGGCCGCCGCTCCGAGAACCAGGGAGCCGAAAAGTTTCTGGGCTATCAGTGCGAGGAGGGCGACGGACAGGGTTCCGGTCAGTGCGGCGGCGAACCGCCACCCGAAGGGGTTGTCTGCCCCGAAGAGCCACATGCCGGCTGCGATCATCCATTTGCCCACGGGCGGGTGCACCACGTATTCGGGGGTGTTCAGCAGCACGTTGGGGTTGCCGGCCACGAACGCGTCGTTGGCCTTGTCCGGCCAGCTCCGCTCGTACCCGCTCACCAGCAGCGAGTAACCGTCCTTGACGTAGTAGGTCTCGTCGAACACGAGGCTGCGGGGGACATCCAGCCGGACAAACCTCAGGATCCCGCCCACGACGGCAGTCAGCGCCGGAACCAGCCAGAACCAGAGCCGGAGCGACGGCGGGTAGTCCCGCCAGGTGCGGATGCCGCCGATCAGGCGCCGGGTGAGGGCGTCTGCCGTGAAGGCCTCCGAGGGACGGCTGATCCAGCGCTTCCCGTGCGGGCCACGGCCTTCCGCGGCGGGTGCGGAAGCCGGGGTGCTTGCTGGTTCGGCCCCGTCAGGCCGCACGGAGGTCTGTGTCACGAGCCCATGCTACCGTTTGCGGCTTGTCGTGCGGCTTGGAGTGCGGCTTGGATGGGACCCGGCGGCAGTAGGCTGGATCCGTGGACCATGATGCGAGCAGCGCCCCTGACAGCACTTCCGACCTTCCCGGCAGTTCCGACCCTTCCAGCAGCGCAGAACCAGCCGGCGCCGCAGAATCGGCCGGCAGCGCAGTACCGGCCGGCGCCGCGGGCAGAGGCGAGCAGGACCTCGGCAGCGGGGGTCCTGGGCGGATTGTCCTGGCGGCAACACCCATCGGCAACGTGGGCGACGCTTCGGCCCGGCTCGTGGAGCTGCTGGCAACGGCGGACATCGTGGCGGCCGAGGACACCCGTCGCCTGCACCGCCTGGTGCAGAGCCTCAACGTCGCCGTGAGCGGGCGGATCATCAGCTACCACGAGCACAACGAGGCCACCAAGACCGCGGAACTCCTGGAACAGGTCCGCTCCGGAAAAACCCTCGTCATGGTCACCGACGCCGGCATGCCCGCAGTCTCCGACCCCGGCTTCCGGCTGGTCGAAGGCGCAGTGGCCGCCGGCCTCAAGGTCACGGCCGTCCCCGGCCCCTCCGCCGTCCTCACCGCCCTGGCCCTCTCCGGCCTGCCTACCGACAGGTTCTGTTTCGAAGGGTTCCTCCCGCGGAAGGCCGGTGAACGCGCTTCGCGCCTGGGGGATCTTGACGCCGAACGCCGCACCATGGTCTTCTTCGAGGCACCGCACCGGCTGGAGGCCATGCTGCGGGCGCTCCACGAGCGCTTCGGCCCGGACCGGCGCGCGGCGGTGTGCCGCGAGCTCACCAAGACCTACGAGGAAGTCCTCCGCGGATCGCTGCGCGACATGCTGCAGTGGGCGGAGGCCAACGAAGTGCGCGGCGAGATCGCGGTGGTGGTGGCAGGCGCGCCGGAGCGTGCACCCGGCTCGCCGGAGGACGGCGTGGCCGCCGTCAACGAACTAGTGGCCAAGGGCGTCCGGCTCAAGGAAGCCGTGGCGGCCGTCGCCGAAGAAACCCGCGTGAGCAAGCGGGAACTGTACTCCGCCGTGCTCGCCGCCCGGTGACATCCGCACTCTGGTAGGTCTTGCCCTGCTGACCCCGCCCCGGCGGCCCTGACTTACCCTGAGCCGGCGGCCCTGACGCGCCCGCAGCGCGGACCAGGAGAGACGCTCCCAGCCGCCCCGCGATGCCGCCGGAGCTGCTGTGCAGCTGCACAACAAATGGCCGGACGGGCAGTGCGCCGATGCGTAGACACTGCCGAGATCCCGGCAGTACCGTGGCTTTAATCCAGCCAAGCAAGCAGCGGGCGGCAGGCGGCGGCACGCCGTGTGCAGGAGCTGCACATAACCGGCAATCCGATTGCTGACGAGGGAGTCACCGTGTCTGTTACCACACAGTCCACTGCTACCGCAGAACGCGAAAGCGAATTGCTCGCGTCTGTCCCCACCGGCCTGCTCATCAACGGCGAGTGGCGTCCTGCGGCGTCGGGCAAGACGTTCGACGTCGAGGATCCCGCCACCGGGAAGACACTGCTGAGCATCGCCGACGCGTCAGCCGAGGACGGCGCCGCTGCCCTGGACGCGGCCGCCGCTGCCCAGGAGTCATGGGCCAAGGTGCCGCCGCGCGAGCGTGGCGAGATCCTGCGCCGGGCTTTTGAACTCGTCACCGAGCGCGCCGAGGACTTCGCGTTGCTGATGACCCTGGAAATGGGCAAGCCGCTGGCCGAAGCCCGCGGCGAGGTCACCTACGGCGCCGAGTTCCTGCGCTGGTTCTCTGAGGAAGCCGTCCGCGCCTTCGGCCGGTACTCGGTCTCCCCGGACGGCAAGTCCCGCCTGCTGGTGACCAAGAAGCCGGTGGGTCCGTGCCTGCTGATCACGCCGTGGAACTTCCCGCTGGCCATGGCCACCCGCAAGATCGCCCCCGCGGTCGCGGCCGGCTGCACCATGGTCCTCAAGCCCGCGAACCTGACGCCCCTGACCTCCCACCTGTTCGCAGCCGTGATGCAGGAAGCGGGCCTGCCGGCCGGTGTCCTGAACGTCATCAGCACCACCAGCGCAGGCGCCACCACCGGCCCGCTGGTCAAGGATTCCCGGCTGCGGAAGCTCTCCTTCACCGGTTCCACCGAGGTGGGCCGCCGCCTGCTGTCCGACGCCTCCGAGACGGTCCTGCGGACCTCGATGGAACTGGGCGGCAACGCCCCGTTCGTGGTGTTTGAGGACGCCGACGTCGATGCGGCCGTTGCCGGGGCCATGCTGGCCAAGCTGCGGAACATGGGTGAGGCCTGCACCGCCGCGAACCGCTTCATCGTGCACGATTCCGTCGCCGACGAATTCGCGGAGAAGTTCGCCGCGAAGATGAAGGAGATGACCACCGCCCGCGGCACCGAGCCCGAGTCCAAGGTCGGCCCGTTGATCGACGCGAAGAGCCGGGACAAGGTGCACGAGCTGGTCACCGATGCCGTTGCCTCCGGCGCCACGGCAGTGGTGGGCGGCGCCCCCGTCGAGGGACCCGGGTACTTCTACCAGCCCACCATCCTCAAGGGGGTCACCGAGGGAACCCGGATCCTGTCCGAGGAGATCTTCGGCCCCGTCGCCCCCATCATCACCTTCTCCTCCGAGGACGAGGCCGTCCGCCTGGCCAACAACACCGAATACGGCCTCGTGGCCTACGTCTTCACGAAGGACCTGAACCGCGGCATCCGGATGGGCGAGCGGCTCGAGACCGGCATGCTCGGCCTGAACGCCGGCGTCGTCTCCAACGCCGCGGCACCCTTCGGCGGCGTCAAGCAGTCCGGCCTGGGCCGTGAAGGCGGCCTGGAGGGCATCGAGGAATACCTCTACACGCAGTACATCGGCATCGCCGACCCCTACGCCGGCTAAGGATATTTTCCGGACAAACAAGGAACGCACCTGCGGCAGGAAACCTGCTGCAGGTGCGTTCTTTTGCGCGGATGCGGCCAGCCTTGCCTGAGTCAGGCCGGTGGAGCAGCGTTTAGCGGGCTGCGGCCCGGACGCTTGCGTACTCCTCGCGGGAGACGGGCGTGGCGTCCGGTGATCCCAGCTGCTGGAGCGGAATCCGGTGCGTTTCCCTGGCAGACCAGGCCGCTATGGCCCCGATGACGGTGATGCCGAAGCAGATGGACCCGACGGTGAGCGGAACATTTGCCGAGCCCGGGGGAGCGACCACCGCAAAGAGGCTCGGCAGGAAGGACGTGATCAGGAGCCCGATGTTCTGGGAGATGGCAAACCCGGTGACCCGCGTGCGGGAGGGAAAGAGCTCCTGGAAGAAGCTGGCGAACGTGGCGTTCCAGACCTGGTACAGCGTGCCCCACATGAGGATCGCGAGGACGATGGTCAGCGGCACGTTGTTCTGGCTGACCGCGTAGAGGTACCCGTAGGCCAGCGCACCGGAGCCCAGCGAACCGACGATCATCAGCGGCCGCCGGCCGAACCGGTCCGAGAGGTCGCCGAACCAGGGGATGAGGGCGAGTGCGATGACGTTGGCCAGCACCGGAATCCAGAGGTAGACCGTGGTGCTCATGCCGATGCCGTACCCCGGCTGCGTGGCGTAGGCTGCGCCGAACACTGCGACGGTGACGCCCACAACGTTGACCAGCGTCATGCAGACCGCCCGCACTACGTTCAGCCCGCTTTCGCGCAGCACCTGGACCACCGGCATCCTGGGAACGTCCTTGTGCGCCTTCTCCTCCACAAAGACGGGCGTTTCCTCAACCCGGCGGCGGATCATGTAGCCGGCGAACACCACCAGGGCGCTGAGGAGGAACGGGACACGCCAGCCCCATGCGTGGAAGTCGTCCGCGGACAGCACAGCCGAGAGCGGGAGGAAGACGGCGGCGGCGATGATCTGCCCGGCCTGGGTGCCCTGAAGTGCGAAGCTTGCATAGAAGCCGCGGCGGCCGAACGGTGCGTGCTCCACAATCATGGCGCTGGCTCCGCTCAGTTCCCCTGCCACGGCGAAACCCTGGACGAGGCGAAGCACCAGCAGCAGGGCCGGGGCCAGTATGCCGACTTGACCATAGGTGGGCAGCAGGGCCACGGCGAAGGTCGAGACGCCCATCAGCAGCATGGCCAGGACCAGGACGTTCTTCCGGCCGTGCTTGTCACCCCACTGGCCAAGGACGAATGCCCCGATCGGGCGGGCGACATATCCCACCGCATAGGTGCCGAGTGACGCGATCAGCGCGACGGTCGGGTTTCCGCCCGGGAAGAACACCGTCGGAAAGACCAGGGCTGCGGCCTGGGCGTAGATGAACCAGTCGTAGTACTCAAGGGCGCTGCCCACCCAGCCGCTGGCGGCAGCTTTCCTGGTGCTGCTCGTCCGGTGCGTGCCAGCGTGAATCGATTCAGTCGTAGTCCGCAGCTTGCGTGTGTCGCTCTTCATATCGTCCTCCTTTGGACAAATCGTCTGCCCCGCCGGATTCGCCCCGTCGCTGGGTGTCGGATCAGGTGGGAGGTTGCGCTCCGCGCCGCCAAGGCTGCGGCAGGTCCGCGGACGACTTTTCTGGTTTCCCAGGCTTTGGATGTCATCTGGAATGCGCTTTCCCGTTTCTCAAAGATAAGGTGGCGGCGGTCACATGTCAAACGTTGGGAATGTCGGCAGGATGGCGGCGTGGCGGCAGCCGGGCGGCCCGGGCCGTGCCGGCGTTCCTGCCGGCGGCTAGCCTTCCCGTAGACGCCGGAGGCCGCTGCGGGTTCTGCGCCACAGCACCGACGCGGCGTGCCCCACCCGCAGCGCCGCCCGGCCCAGGACGCGGACAGGCCATCCAGCCACGGCTCCCCAGCGGAAGAGGACCGACGGCGGCAGCCAGTCGGCGCGAAGCCGGCTGACCATGCCGGCATTGCGGCGCAGCGCCTGCCGCACCCGGCCAATGAGTTCGACGGCGGTTTCCTCCGGCAGGCCGCGGCGCGTGGCGTCCTGGCCGGCGGGCCGGCCGTACTGATGCCGCTCGTAGGCATCCGTCAGGACCGCCACGGCCTCGGCGGTCCCGGCGTCGGGCCCCTCTCCGCCGCCGGTGCCTGCTCCGCTGCCGGGTTCTGACCCGGCCCGCTGTCGCACTGCCGCGGAGCCGCGCAGCCGGGCAGAGAACGTCCGCGGAGTCTCGCTCGGCTCAGGACGCACTCCGTAGTCCGTAGCCAAATCCTGGAGTTCGGACCAGACGAGCGGCGGCTCCGCCAGCCGGTTCCTGCCGGTGCCCGTTCCCCTGAGGCGCCTTGCCCTGATGCCTCCGCGCACCAGGCGGGGTGAGGCGGCCAGGAGGACCAGCAGCAGAACCCCGGCGGTGCTGTAAAGTGCGGGCGCCAGCTGGTTCCCGGCGTCGGCCGTTCCGCTCCCCGGCAGTGGGAGCGGGGCCGGTGCCTGCGCCGACGGTGCCGTGGCACCGTTGCTCGGCACCAGACCGTCGTTGTTCTGGTCGTTGGTGCTGGCGCCTCCGGACGTTGAGGAGTCCTGGGCGTAGGGCGGGACCACGCCACGCGAGGGCGTGGGTTCGAACGGAACCCAGCCGAGGCCCTGGAAGTACAGCTCGGGCCAGGCATGGGCATCGCGGGCGTCAACTTCGAACTCCGGGAGCGCTCCCTGGCCGGCGACAGACACCGTGGCACCGGTCAGCCTGCCCGGCGCGTAGCCGACGGCGATCCTGCTGGGGATGCCTTCAAGCCGGGCCATCACCGCCATGGCGGACGCGAAGTGGATGCAATAGCCGCTCTTCTGGGTCAGGAAATCCGCCAGGACTGATAGCCCGTTCCCGTCATAGCCGCCCTGGACCGGCGACTCCAGGGAATAGGTGAAGCCCGGCCCGCGCAGGAACCTCTGGATCGCCATCGCCTTGGCGTAGGCTGTCCGGCTGTTGGCCGTGACGGACTCGGCGGTGGTCCGGACGATGTCCGGAACGTTCGACGGCGGCCGGATGAACTCATCGGGGATTCCCCGGACAGGGGCGGAGGACGCGTCCAGCAACTCCGTGGTCAGCTTCGGCACCGAGGACTGCACCAGGTACTGCTGGTCCCGGGAGTTGGTGTCGGTGCCCTTGATGCTCAGGGTCGCAGGGTCCCAGCTCCAGCGCCCGGTCAGGCCGTTGACGGATTCCGGGGCGTAGGGGACGGGGAGGTAGGGGCTGGTGAAGTCCCCGGTGTTGACCACCGTCACCTGCCGGGTCTGTTCGGGTGCCAGGATCTCGTGGCCCACATCCATCCGTCCGGTGCCTGCCCGGCGGCCGGCATTGCGGTCGTCCGGGGACCAGGACTCGCCGTCGAAGCGGTCCACCGTGACCGAGCGGAGGTAGAGCGGCGTGGTGGAGTTGGTGGCGTACGTGATCCTGCCCTCGCCCGTCGGGGTCCGCAGGCTGTTACCGAGGCTGATCATCGGGTTAAGTCCTGTGGCCGTTCCCCAGGGGTTCAGCCGGGAGCCCTGCGGAAACGTGCCCTGGTCGAAGCCGGGAACCACAAGCTGCAGCAGCAGCGTGACCGTCAGCGTCACGGCTCCGGTGAGGGCAGCGCGCCTGACCTGCCCCGGGTTGCGGGCCGTGTCAGCCTGCGTCCTCGCATCAGGTACGAACCATTGGCTGCCCGCGAGGATCATCAGGTAGCCGGCCGCCGTCACCACGAATCCCAGCCATCCGACGCTCTGGGGCTTGATCATGGCCGGCACAACCAGCACCGCCAGCAGGCCGAGCCCGCTCGTGGCGGGCATACCCAGCGGAAGGGCCAGCGCATCCACGAGGATGAGGACGAGTCCCAGCGCGGCGCACGCCACCAGGACGATACCGGCGTTGGGCGCCACCGGCGAGCTCTCGGCCAGCACCGTTTCGCTGGCCCGGCGAAGATGCCTGCCCAGCGCGTCGAGGGTGGCTTGGGAGGGGAGGAAACCCGCAATGCTGTCGCGTCGGAAGAACGTGAACGTCAGGATGAGGGCCAGGGACACCAGGCCCCCCGCGGCCACCAGCAAGGGCGGGGCACGGAACGTGCGGAGCAGGGCCATGGTCAGCGAGACCACCACCACCATGGTCACCACAGGCAGGAACCACGCCCAGCCCCGAAGGACGCCGTTGAGGGACAGCGACGCGCCCAGGACGGACAACGCCACTGCGCCGGACATGACCCACGGAAAGACGCCCGCCCCGAACCGTCCGCTCCCCGGGGACGCCGGAGCGGTCTGCCGCTGGGCGTCGGCCCCCGACGGCCGCTGTGATGTCAGTGTCATCGCCCTACCTCCGCACCGCGCCGTACGTCCGCCGCAGCCGTCCACATGGCGGCATCGCCCTCGTCGAAGTACATCCAAGCGGCCGGCAGCGAGGTGGACGCCTCGACGGCAACAGCGCGCCAGCCGCCCAGCCGCAGTGCCTCAAGCACGTCATGGCAGTCCGCGGGTTTGTCCGTGATCACCACGGCAAACGCGTTGGCGGCGTAGCCGGCCGCCGGTGCCAGGGCACGCGCCTCCGCGAGTGAAATCTTCCCCAGCAGCGCCAGGACCGGGCCGCGCATCCGGTGGGCCGCGAGTTTGTCCATGAGGCGGTCGTCATAGACGGACTGGGCCGGATCGGCGCCCCCCGCATGGTCGCGGCGTCCAGTATCGTGCTCCCTGCGCGCGTGATGCGGGCCGGTCAACTGGATCGCGGCAAGGCTTTCGGCGATGGACTGGAGGCCGGCCGCGCCGCTGTACTCCTCGTTGTCGGGCTCCGGGGCCGAGGACGAGCGGTGGAAGGCAGGCTCACCCGCCGCGTCCAGGAACCGCAACGAGTAATTGAGTTCGGCGAGGTGGGCGCCCACGGACATCGCCGCCGTGACAGCCCACTCGAAGGTGTCGCTGGTGACGAGGTCGCTTCCGTCCTCGCCCGGGCTGCCGAACACCGAGCCGTAGCCCGAGGAATGGGCCACGAACCGGTGGTCCAGGATGACCGTGGCCTCGGGTGTGGTGACCGATTCCTCCTGCCGGACCATGAGCGAGCCGTGCCGGGCCGTGGCCGGCCAGTGCACCCGGCGCATCGGATCGCCGTGCCGGTACTCGCGCGTCATGACGTCGTCGTCGCTGGGGTTGGCCCTGGTTCGGGTGGTGGTGATGCCGTCGTTGCCGCGCGCGCCGGCCAGGCCGGTGGACGGAAGTTCGACGGCGGCCGGCGTCACGGTGAGGGTGTCGCCGTCGTCGATCGAGTGGCGGTGCAGTGACAGCCCGAACGGATCCGTGAACTCGGCGGTGACGGGGCCGATGGTGAACTGTCCGCGCTTTCCCGAGCGCAGGTGGTACTCGTAGCGGCTGGTGCCGCCCGACGCGGACCTGGCGGGAAAGCGGAACGCGGGGGATTCGCCGAACCGGGGCGGCAGCCGCTCCTCCATGATGACCCGGCCTGTGCCCAGCCCGGTCCGGGCGACGGCGAGCCGCACCGTGGTGATCGAGTCTGTCTCGACCGTGGAAGGGCTGAACTCCCGGTACACCCGGAACCGCGGCTTGACCACCCTGATGCCGGCCAGTGACACGAGCGGCAGGACAACCAGCAGGACGCCGAGGGCCAGGAGGTCGCGGCGGCCCATGACCTGGGCGCAGAGCAGCGAGACGGCGCCGGCCGCCAGGAGCCCCCAGCCCCGGGAGCTGAAGAGATGTCGGGGGAGGCTGTCCAGCAGTGCCACGGCGGCGGTCCTGACTAGCGGCTAGGGCGGAGTCCGGGTGAAGTCCGTCCGGTCTTTGCCGTGTCCGTCATCTCCCGGCTGACGGGGATCCGGGCAAGGACGCCGCGGATCACGCCCTGCGGGGTCTCGCCCGTGCTGGCGGCTTTGCGGTCCAGGATGATCCGGTGCGCGAGCACCGCCTCGGCAACGGCCACGACGTCATCGGGCAGCACGAAGTCACGGCCGTCGAGCGCCGCCGTTGCCTTCGCGGCCCGGAGCAGCTGCAGCAGGGAACGCGGGCTTGCCCCGAGGCGCAGCATGGCGCTGTCACGGGTGGCCCGGCCGACGGCCACGGTGTACTCCTTCACGGCTTCGGAGACGAACACCTGCTGGACGGTGGCGATCATGGCGGCGACATCCGTCGCCGTGACGACCGCCTTGACCCGGGCTAGGGGGGACTCGGCCTGGTGGGTTTCGAGCATTTCGATCTCGGAGTCCTTGTCCGGATATCCCATGGAAATTCGCGCCATGAAGCGGTCCCGCTGGGCCTCCGGGAGCGGATATGTCCCCTCCATTTCGATGGGGTTCTGGGTGGCCACCACCATGAACGGTTCGCCAAGCTTGTAGGAGTGTCCGTCCACCGTGACCTGGTGCTCCTCCATGCATTCGAGCAGGGCGGACTGCGTCTTGGCCGAAGCCCGGTTGATCTCGTCGCCAATCACGATGTTCGCGAACACGGCACCCGGACGGAACTCGAACTGGCGCGAGGACTGGTTATAAATGGAGACGCCGGTGACATCCGACGGGAGGAGGTCGGGTGTGAACTGGATCCGGCTGACGGAACAGTCGATGGTGCGTGCCAGTGTTTTGGCCAGCAGCGTCTTGCCCACCCCGGGGACATCCTCCAGGAGCAGGTGGCCCTGGGCGAGGAGGACCGTCAGCGCCAGTTTCGCGGCCTCGGCCTTGCCGTCGATGACGGTGTTGATGGCACTGAGGATGCGTTCGCTGGCGGCCCGGAAAGCCGGGGCTTCCAGAGGAACCGTTTTGTGTCCGTTGAGGGGGTTGACGTTGCGCGCAGCACTTCCAGTGAAGCCCTGTCCGCCGGGAAGTGCTTCGTCGATCGTGATGCGTCGGTGCGGTTCCATCGGCAACCTTTCAGCCCAGAATGAAGCGGAACGAAGCGGCGGAGGTCTGCCGTTGCCCTCGTTGGGCGCTCACATCCGTCCGTATCCAGCGTACTAACACAACTGCCGTGGCTAACAGAGAGTTCCCCGTAAATCTCCGGGCAATGCCGAGCGTAGTCTCCGGGTCATGCCGGGGGGATGGGATGCGGCCCGGGCAGTGGAGAAGACGCGGCCGGGCGGCCGCTAGGCTGGAGGAATGCGGCATTCCCTGACTCCCAGGCCCTACCGGGCGCCCGGCAGTGACGGCTCCGGCAAGCGCGGTTTCCCGCCGGCCCCCGAACCGTTGCCCGTTCCCGTGATGGATAACCACACGCACCTGGACTTCCCGACTGACGGCGTCCGGGTGGACATCGCGGCTGCCCTCGATGCAGCTGAAGCCGTAGGTGTCTGCGGCGCCGTGCAGGTGGGCTGCGACCTCGAATCCTCCAGGTTTACCGTGCGCGCCGTCGACGTGGATCCGCGGCTTTTGGGGGCAGTGGCCCTCCACCCGAATGACGCACCGGACTACGCGGCCCGCGGTGAGCTGGAGGACGCCCTGGCGGAGATCGAGGAGCTGGCCGCCCACCCCCGCGTGCGCGCCATTGGCGAAACCGGCCTGGATTTCTTCCGCACGGAAGGGGAGGGGCTGGCCCATCAGCGCTACTCGTTCCGCCGGCACATCGACATCGCCAAGCGGCTGGACCGGACCTTGCAGATCCACGACCGTGACGCCCACGACGCCGTGGTCCAGGTCCTGCGCGAGGAGGGCACCCCGGAACGGGTGGTTTTCCACTGCTTTTCCGGGGACGCGGAGCTAGCCCGGATCTGCAACCGCGAAGGATGGTTCATGTCCTTCGCGGGGACGCTGACCTTCAAGAACGCCACGAACCTCAGGGAGGCGCTCGCCGTGGCCGATCCGGAGCTGGTGCTGGTTGAAACCGACTCGCCGTTCCTCACCCCGCATCCGCACCGGGGCCGCCCCAACGCCAGTTACATGGTGCCGTACACCGTGCGGGCGATTGCGGAATTGACAGAAACAGACCTGTCCGAGCTGTGCGGCCAAGTGAGCACAAATACCGTGCGGGCGTACGGATCCTGGGACTAGGACCGAGCACGCCGCATGCCGGGAAATGCATACCTGGTAGGCAAATATTTTGGATGCTTTATAACGCTTCGGTTACAGTGAAAAACTATTAGCCGGGGTCGGGGAAGGCCTCCGGATGATGTAACTCACTTTCGTGACAGGCAGGGCGCCCTCGGATGTCCTGCCATGTGAGTGTGGCGACGCACATGCCTGCGGCCTGCTCCGGCTTGTCCGGAGCCACCATTTCGGTGTCCGCCGCGGGTTCCCCTGTGCGTTTTTCCCCGTGCCCGGATGGCTCAAAAGTTACGGGCAATCGTGGTCAACTTCTTCACGTCAGACGGCAAGTTCAGTTTCATCAAGGTCGGCACGCAGCTGGTGGTGCTCTCGGCCCTCGTGCTGGGGCTCGTTGCCTTTGTGGGCAGCAACAAGACAGTCACCCTGAACGTCGACGGGAAAGTCAGCTCCGTCCAGACCTTCGGCGGCACCGTCGAACAGGTGGTGAAGAGTGCAAATGTTGAACTGCACCCGGCCGACCGCGTCTCTCCGACGCTGGACGCCAGGGTTGAGAATGGCTCCGTCATCAACGTGAACATGGCGAAGGCCGTGAAGGTCAGCCTGGACGGTGCAGAGAAGACCGTGAGCACCACGGCGCAGGACGTGGCCGGGCTCGTGACCCAGCTCGGCGTCGCCAGTTCGTCGGAGCTCTCCGTGCCGAAGAACGCGCAGCTGGCCGTGGACGGTTCGTTCGTGGCCATCTCGACGCCGAAAACCGTCAGCATCATTGCCGATGGCAAGGCCAAGAAAACCACCACCACAGCAGCCGACGTTGGCGAGGTCCTCAAGGACGCCGGGATCAGGCTCGCCGCCGCAGACCGGACGTCGCAGCCGGCACACGCCCCCGTGGTCAACAACATGGTGATCAAGGTGTCCCGGGTGGCCGGCAAGACCGCCACCGTCACCGAAGAGGTCGCGTTCCAGTCCCTCTCCACGGACAGCGCCACCCTTCCCAAGGGTGAAGAGAAAGTCACCCAGGAGGGCGTTCCCGGCGAGACGACCCTTACCTACAAGCTGGTCCTGGTCGATGGCCGTGAGGCATCCCGGACGCTCGTCTCCAAGACCACCACCCGCGAGCCGGTAACCGAGAAGATCACGGTCGGCACCAAGGAAGAGCCCAAGCCCGCAGCAGCCGCCGAAAGCGGTAACACTGGGGCGGCAGCCCCGGCCATGATGAACGCGGGCATGTGGGACAAGATCGCCCAGTGTGAATCCGGCGGCAACTGGTCCATCAACAGTGGCAACGGCTACTACGGCGGCCTCCAGTTCGATGTCCAGACCTGGATTGGCGCCGGCGGCGGCGCCTACGCCCCGAACGCCAGCCAGGCATCCAAGGCGCAGCAGATCGACATTGCCAACCGCATCTACGCGGAGCGCGGCCTGCAGCCGTGGGGCTGCGGCTGGGCTGCCAGCAGCTAAACCACCGGCGCCGGCAGTCGCCGGCGCAGGAAACCCCTCGCCGCCGCGGCAGCTGACCACAGCCGCGGCGGCCGCCAAGGCCGGGCCCGGAACTAACGGGCCCGGCCTTCGCCGTCCCCGGCGAACACAGAACCCCGTTCCATATGGAGCAGCGGGATAGGATACCTAGGTGACTGACCCGACCCCCGCCGCCTCCGGCACCGCGCCCGCTCCGCTGTTCGGTGCCTCCGATATCCGCAGGCTGGCCGGAGAGATCGGCGTCCGCCCCACCAAAACACTTGGCCAGAATTTCGTCATCGACGGCAACACCATCCGCAGGATCGTGACCGCGGCCGGCATCGGCCCGGACGAGACGGTCCTCGAAATCGGGCCCGGGCTGGGGTCGCTGACGCTGGGGCTCCTCGACGCCGCCAAGGCGGTGGTCGCCGTCGAAATTGACCCCGTCCTTGCTGCGAAGCTGCCGGAGACCATCCGGCAATGGCGGCCAGAGTCCGCCAACAACTTCCACCTGGTCCTCGCCGACGCCATGAAGGTGACCGAACTGCCGGCCGAGCCCACGGCGCTTGTGGCCAACCTGCCCTACAACGTTGCGGTGCCGGTGGTGCTCCACCTGCTGCAGCACTTCCCGTCCATCCGGCACGGCCTCGTCATGGTCCAGGACGAAGTGGCCGACCGGCTGGCCGCCGAACCGGGATCCAAGATTTACGGGGTGCCCTCGGTCAAGGCCGCGTGGTACAGCAGCATGCGCAAGGCCGGCATCATCGGCATGAATGTGTTCTGGCCTGCACCCAAAATCCAGTCCGGCCTCGTGGCCTTCACCCGGCGCGAGCCGCCGGCCACCACCGCCAGCCGCAAGGAGGTTTTCGCCGTCATTGATGCTGCCTTCGCGCAACGCCGTAAGACGCTCCGGGCAGCCCTGGCAGGCTGGGCCGGCAGCGCCGCCGAAGCGGAACGCTGCCTCGTCGCGGCCGGGGTGGACCCCACCGCTCGCGGCGAAGTGATCGATATCGCTGCGTTCGCGAGGATCGCCGAAGCCCGCAACGCCTCGGACGACTGATGGCGCTCCACGGCCTGAGGGGCCGCTTTGCGGCGAGGACCGTCCGGGTCAAGGCTCCGGGCAAGGTCAACGTCTCGCTGGATGTCGGGCCGCTGCGGCCGGACGGGTACCACTCCGTGGCGAGCGTCTACCTGGCGGTGTCGCTGTATGAGGAAGTCGCGGCCACCAGCACAACATCCGACGGCATCACCGTCAGCATCAGCGCCGACAGTACGCTGGACCTCGACGGGGTGGACATCCCGCTCGACGAACGGAACCTCGCCTACAAGGCAGCGGCCATCATGGCCGACGTGTCCGAACACTCCACCGGCGTGCACCTTGAAATCACCAAGCGGGTGCCCGTGGCGGGCGGCATGGGTGGTGGGTCCGCGGATGCTGCCGCCACCCTCCTGGCCTGCGACGCGTTGTGGAACAGCGGCCTGTCCCGGGACGAACTCGCCCAGCTCGCCGCCGAGCTCGGGGCTGACGTTCCCTTCGCTCTCCTGGGCGGCACTGCCGTGGGGCTGGGCGTGGGCGATGACCTGTCGCCTGCGCTGGCAAAGGCGCAGATGGACTGGGTTCTGGTCACGGCAGAGTACGGACTGTCCACCCCGGACGTTTTCCGCACCCTCGACCGGCTCCGCGATGCCGAGGGCCTGGACATCGAGGAGCCCTCGGCCGTGGACCCGAAGATCCTGCAGGCTCTGCGCAGCGGCGACGCCAATGCGCTGAGCAGGGTGCTGGTCAATGACCTCCAACGTGCGTCCATCGACCTCGCTCCCGGGCTCCGGGACACCCTCGGCCTGGGAGAATCCTGCGGGGCCATTGCCGGGATCGTTTCCGGCTCCGGACCCACCGTGGCCCTGCTGGCACACAATCCGGAGGCGGCGGAAAACCTCGCCGGGGAGCTCCAGCACAAGGGCCTCAATGCACTGGCCGTCCATGGCCCCGTGCCCGGCGCCCGCATCATCTCCGATACGCTCCTTTAATACTTTCCACCAACACACCAGAAAGCAGTTCCCCGTGGCACACCTGCTCGGCGGCGAGAACCTCACGGTTTCGTTTGCAACCCGTACCGTCCTCGACGGCATTACCCTCGGCCTGGAAGAGGGCGACCGGATCGGCATGGTGGGCCGCAACGGTGACGGCAAGTCGACCCTTATGCGGCTGCTGGCGATGCGTTCCACCCCGGATTCCGGCCGGGTGACCAAGCGCGGCGATGTCAACATCGGCTACCTGGACCAGAGCGATGTGCTCGACGCCGACCTCACTGTGGGTGCAGCGATCGTGGGCGACCAGGCCGACTATGAATGGGCCCGCAATCCCCGGATCCGCGAGATCATGGGCGGACTGGTGTCCGACGTCGACTGGCACGCCAACGTGCACGCGCTGTCCGGCGGGCAGAAGCGGCGCGTGGCGCTGGCCAAGCTGCTGATCGAGGACCACGACGTCATCATGCTCGACGAGCCCACCAACCACCTCGACGTCGAAGGCGTCGCCTGGCTGTCCCGGCACCTGAAGACCCGCTGGCGGGCCAACCAGGGCGCCTTCCTCGTGGTCACCCACGATCGCTGGTTCCTGGACGAGGTCTGCACCAAGACCTGGGAAATCCACGACGGCATCATGGACCCTTTCGACGGCGGCTATGCCGCGTATGTGCTGGCCCGCGCCGAACGCGACCGCGCAGCGTCCGTGATGGAAAGCAAGCGCCAGCAGCTCGTCAAGAAGGAACTCGCCTGGCTGCGCCGCGGTGCACCGGCCCGCACAGCCAAGCCCAAATTCCGGATCGAGGCGGCCAACGCCCTGATCGCCGACGTACCCGAGCCGCGGGACTCCACGGCCCTGAGCAAGATGGCCACTGCCCGGCTCGGAAAGGACGTCCTGGACCTCGAGCACGTCTCACTGGACCTCCTGGGAGGTGATGACGGGCAGAAGCTTTTCGATAACATCACGCTGCGGCTTGCGCCGGGCGAGCGGCTGGGCCTGGTAGGCGTCAACGGCGCGGGCAAGACCACCCTGCTGAAGCTCCTCAACGGCGAGATTCGGCCAACCTCCGGGAAGTTCAAGCGAGGCAAGACGGTGGTCACCGCGGTCCTCACCCAGGAGGTCAAAGAGCTCGACGACGTCTCGGACCTGCGCGTGATCGAAGTGATCGAGCGCGAAAAGCGCTCCTTCAACGTCGGCGGCAAGGAATTCACCGCCGGGCAGCTGGTGGAGCAGCTGGGCTTCACCAACGAGAAGCAGTGGACCCCGGTCAGGGACCTCTCCGGTGGCGAACGCCGGCGGCTGCAGCTGCTGCGCCTGCTCGTGGGTGAGCCGAACGTGCTGATGCTTGACGAACCGACCAACGACCTCGACACCGACACCCTCGCCGCCGTCGAAGACGTCCTGGACGGCTGGCCGGGCACGCTCGTGGTGGTCAGCCACGACCGGTACCTTCTGGAACGGGTGACGGACCATCAGATGGCGTTGCTGGGCGACGGCAAGATCAGGGCCCTCCCGCGCGGCGTGGACCAGTACCTCGAACTCCGCGAGAATGCCCTCGCCGGCTCCACGGTTGCCGGCGGCGGGAACCCGGTCACCGGCCCGTCCGCCACCGGGGCGGCGGCCCCGGCCGGACCGTCCGAGGCCGAAAAGCGCGACGCCCGCAAGGCCAAGAACCGCATCGAACGGCAGCTGGGCAAGCTCGAACAGCAGGAGAAGAAACTCCACGAGCAGATGGTGAAAAGCACCGCCGACTCCGACTTCGACGCCCTCGCCGAGCAGAACAAAAAGCTGAAGACCCTGGCCGAAGAACGCGAAGCCCTGGAACTCGAGTGGCTCGAGGCCCTGGAAGTCCTCGGCGAGTAGCCGGTTCCGGGTTTTTGTCCAGACATTGGCCGCTAAAGGCGGGAACCCCGACGGCGGTCTGCCGGGCTCAGGGCTCGCTGCGGAGTTCCGGCTCCTTTTTGAGACCGGTCAGGCCGTTCCAGGCCAGGTTCACGAGGTGGGCGGCGACGGCCCGTTTGTCGGGCTGGCGGGCGTCCTGCCACCACTGCCCCGTCATCGCCACCATGCCCACGAGCATCTGCGCGTACATGGCGCCGTCGGCTGCGCTGAATCCACGGCGGGCGAACTCGTCGGCCAGGATGTGTTCAACGCGGGCCGTCACGTGCGAGAGCAGGGTGGAAAAGGCGCCTTCGGGCTGTGACGGGGGAGCGTCCCGCATGAGGATGCGGAATCCGTCGGTGCGTTCCTCGATGTAGGTGAGCAGGGCCAGGGCGGCGCGTTCCACGAGGACGCGCGGCTTGGCTTCGTCGGCCAGGGCGTCGTTGATGGCGGCGAGCAGGATGCGGAACTCGTACTCGACGACCTGCGTGTACAGGCCCTCCTTCGAGCCGAAGTGCTCGTAGATCACCGGTTTGGAAACGCCTGCAGCGGCAGCGATTTCTTCGATGGTGGTGCCGTCCAGGCCCCGCAACGCGAACAGGGACCGGCCTACCTCGATGAGCTGGGACCGGCGCTGGGGCCCGGTCATCCGCGACCGGGGGATGCGCCCCGCCGCTGCTTCGGGCCTTGCTGGCAGGTTCCCCGGACCGTCAGTTGTCCCTGTGCTGTTTCTCACGGTCCAATCATGCCTTACGTCAAGCAGCGGGCGGGGGCGACGGCGGGTCCCGGCGCGCTGCCCCAGCCGGAGCCGGCGCACCCAAAGCGCCGAGGTCGCACGAGCATCAACGTTCGTGGCAGAATTGGTTCTCGTGCCCAGGCTAAACGCCGGGCATGGTCCGCTCTGGTGTAATGGCAGCACCCCGGCCTTTGGAGCCGTGGAGTATAGGTTCGAATCCTATGGGCGGAACAGCTGCATCAGAGGTGTCCAGTAGGATGAACCCTGTTGCCGGTTCCGGGCACAGGTTCGGACACCGCCGCGCAGGCAGCCGCGGATGCAGTACAGCGCAACCGAGCAAGGAGAGCCCGTACGTGAGCCCCGAGAAATCCGGCCCAGCCGCCGTTATCGTCCTAGCTGCAGGTGCCGGTACCCGGATGAAATCCCGTACCCCCAAGATCCTCCACGAAATCGGCGGCCGTTCCATGGTTGGCCACGCCCTGCTTGCTGCCCGCAGCATCAGCCCCGAGCGCCTGGCCCTGGTGGTCCGGCACGAGCGGGACCGCGTCGCCGCGCACCTCACCGAACTCGATCCGGACGCCCTGATCGTGGACCAGGACGAGGTTCCCGGCACCGGCCGCGCGGTCGAAGTTGCCCTCGAAGCCTTGGACGCCAAGGAACCTGTCGCCGGAACGGTCGTGGTGACGTACGGCGATGTCCCGCTGCTGACGGGTGAAATGCTCGCCGAGTTGGTGTCCACGCATGAGCGCGAGGGCAACGCGATCACGGTGCTCACCGCGATCCTGGACGACGCCACCGGCTACGGCCGCATTCTTCGCGGCGAAGACGGCACCGTGACCGGCATCCGCGAGCACAAGGACGCCACCGACGCCGAGCGTGCGATCCGTGAGATCAACTCCGGCATCTACGCCTTTGACGCTGCTGTCCTCCGGGACGCCCTCGTCCACGTCACCACCGACAACTCGCAGGGCGAAAAGTACCTGACCGACGTCCTCGGGCTCGCCCGCGTGGCCGGCGGCCGCGTGGCCGCCGTCGTCACGGCCGACCGCTGGCAGGTGGAGGGCGCCAACGACCGCGTGCAGCTCGCCGCCCTCGGCGCCGAGCACAACCGCCGGACCGTGGAAGCCTGGATGCGCGCCGGTGTTACCGTCGTCGACCCTTCCACCACCTGGATCGATTCCACCGTGACCCTGGCGGAGGACGTCCGGATCCTGCCCAACACTCAGCTGCACGGCACCACCACCGTGGCGAGGGACGCCGTCGTCGGCCCCGACTCCACGCTGACCGATGTCAGCATCGGTGAGGGCGCCAAGGTGACCCGGACCCACGGTTCCGGTGCAGAGATCGGCGCGGGGGCCAGCGTTGGCCCCTTCACCTACCTGCGCCCGGGAACGGTCCTGGGCGAGACGGGCAAGATCGGCGCCTTCTACGAAACCAAGAACGTCAGGATCGGCCGCGGCTCCAAGCTGTCCCACCTGGGCTACGCCGGGGACGCCGAAATCGGCGAGGACACCAACATCGGCTGCGGCAACATCACGGCGAACTACGACGGCGAGAAGAAGCACCGCACGGTGATCGGCTCTGGCGTGCGCACCGGCTCCAACACAGTATTCGTCGCTCCGGTCACGGTGGGGGACGGCGCCTACAGCGGCGCCGGAGCCGTGATCCGCAAGGACGTGCCTGCGGGTGCACTGGCGCTCTCCATGGCAGCTCAGCGCAACGCCGAAGGCTGGGTCACCGCCAACCGCCCCGGCACGCTGTCCGCGGAACTGGCAGAAGCCGCCGCGGCCCGCGAAAGCCGCACTGATTCCCCAAATTCCCCCGCATCTACAGAAGAGGGCTAGCAACCATGACCGAAATTACGGCTCGCGGCGAGAAGAAACTGGTGCTCGCCGCAGGGCGTGCACACCCGGAGCTTGCCCGGGAGATCGCCAAGGAGCTGGGCACGGAACTGCTGCCTGTGGACGCCTACGACTTCGCCAACGGCGAGATCTATGTCCGCGCCGGGGAGAGCGTCCGCGGAACGGACGCCTTCGTCATCCAGGCGCACCCCGCACCGCTGAACAACTGGCTCATGGAACAGCTGATCATGATCGATTCGCTGAAGCGGGCTTCCGCCAAGCGGATCACCGTTGTTTCACCGTTCTACCCGTACTCGCGCCAGGACAAGAAGGGCCGCGGCCGCGAGCCCATCTCCGCCCGCCTCGTGGCCGACATGTACAAGACCGCCGGCGCTGACCGCATCATGAGCGTGGACCTGCACACCTCGCAGATCCAGGGCTTCTTCGATGGGCCGGTGGATCACCTCATGGCCATCCCGCTGCTCGCCGACTACATCCGCACCCGCGTCAGCGCCGACAACATCACCGTGGTCTCGCCGGACACCGGCCGCGTGCGCGTGGCTGAACAGTGGGCCGAGCGCCTCGGCGGCGCGCCGCTTGCATTCGTCCACAAGAGCCGCGACCTGACAGTGCCCAACCAGGCCGTGTCCAAAACCGTGGTGGGCCAGATTGAGGGCCGCACCTGCGTGCTGATCGACGACATGATCGACACCGGCGGAACCATCTCCGGCGCCGTGCAGGTGCTCAAGAACGCCGGCGCGAAGGACGTCATCATCGCCGCCACGCACGCGGTGTTCTCCGACCCCGCCGCCCGTCGCCTCTCCGAGTCCGGTGCCCGCGAAGTGGTGGTCACCAACACGCTGCCCATCAACCCGGAGAAGCGGTTCCCGCAGCTCACCGTCCTGTCCATCGCGCCGCTCATCGCCCGGGCCATCCGGGAAGTGTTCGACGACGGATCGGTCACCAGCCTGTTCGACGGCAACGCATAGCGGCGCTGTTTGAGTTCCGCCGGTTGAGCTTGCCGAAACCCGAAGCACCGGGTTCCGGCAAGCTCAACCAGCGGTGCCACGAAAGTGCTCGTTTTCAGTAAACGGGCCGGGCGCTGGTAAGCTTTTTCCCGATACCTTGGCGAGGGAGAGCACCTCCGGAATTCCGGACTGCTGGTCTCCGTTATCGACTGGGTCTGAACCACCCTTCTGGTGGGGCCGCCTTCGGGCCGCCCGGCGTTGAAGGTCACTCCAGACCTCCGCCCTTGCTGAACCAACCATCCACCAGGAGATTCACATGTCTGAGCAGAAGCTCGCAGCAGAAGCACGCACCGAATTCGGCAAGGGCTTCGCCCGCCGCGCCCGCGCCGCCGGCCAGATCCCCGCCGTGATCTACGGCCACGGCGCAGAGCCCATCCACATCACCCTGCCGGCCAAGGCCACCACCCTGGCTGTCCGCACGGCCAACGCCCTGCTGTCCCTGGACCTCAACGGTGAAGGCCACCTGGCACTCGTCAAGGATGTCCAGCGCGACCCGATCAAGCAGATCATCGAGCACATCGACCTCCTGACCGTCCGCCAGGGCGAGAAGGTCACCGTTGACGTTCCCGTACACGCCGTCGGTGAAACCGCCCCGGGCACCGTGCACAACCTGGAACTGACCGTCGTCTCCCTCGAGGCCGAGGCAACCCACCTGCCCGAGGCCGTCGAGGTCAACATCGAGGGCCGCGCCGCCGGCGAGCACATCCACGCCTCCGACCTCGTGCTCCCCAAGGGTGCCGTCCTGCTGACCGACGCCGAGGCCCTGGTGGTCAACATCTCCGAGGCCGCAGCACCGGCTGAGGGAGAAGAGGGCGAAGCTGAGGAAGCCGCCGCTGAAGAGGCTCCGGCCGCAGAAGCTGCTGCCGAGTAATTCGGGCACAACCCTTCCCGCGCCATATCCGGCGCGGACCGGTGGCCGGGTCCTTTTCGGGCCCGGCCACTGCCGTCCCTGCCCACTTGCGGGCAAACCCCGCCTTTAGGATTGATTCATGACTGACACCTGGCTGATCGTAGGCCTTGGCAACCCCGGACCCGAGTACAGCGGCAACCGGCACAACGTCGGCCAGATGGTGCTGGACGGGCTGGCCGGACGGATCGGCGCGAAGTTCAAGGCCCACAAGGCCAGGGCCCTCGTCCTCGAAGGCCGGCTGGGCATCGGCGGCCCCCGCGTAGTGCTGGCGAAGCCCGGCACCTACATGAACGTCTCCGGCGGGCCGGTGTCCGCGCTCGCCAGGTTTTACGACGTCGGGCCCTCCCGAGTGGTGGCGGTCCATGACGAGATCGACATCCCCTTTAATACGGTGAAGCTGAAGATCGGCGGCGGCGAGGGAGGGCACAACGGCCTCCGGGACATCTCCAAGGCCCTCGCCACCAAGGACTACCTGCGGGTCCGGGTGGGAGTCGGCCGTCCGCCGGGGCGGATGGACACCGCAGACTACGTGCTGCGGGACTTCGGCACCGCTGAAAAGAAGGAATTGCCCTTCCTGCTCGATGATGCCGCCGACGCCGTCGAGCTCCTGGTCAGGGAGGGCCTGACAGCCGCCCAGCAGCAGTTCCACACCGCCAAGGTGTAGCGTCTTCCGCCACGGTTTTTCCTCCCCGACGCACCTACCTCAAGGTCGCATCAAGGTCTGCGAAATGTGAACGCAGTGCCCTATATCCCTGCAAAGTAACGGGGTAGTCTTCTTTCTAAGCGGGGGAGGCGACGGAGCCTTCATCCTGCCGGGCGGGATGTAAGGAAAAGTTCATGTCAATTGAGCCACTGAGCTGGGGACGTGGGTCTACGGCGGGCGTGCTGGCGGGACCGGCGGGCGTTGCGGGCGGAACGGACCTCCAACGTTGGTCCGTTCCGGCGCGCAGCGCAGACCTTGACGCCATCCGCACGGCGCTGACAGATCCCGAGTCCCTGGGCGTCGTCATCACAGGTGCCCGCGGTGTGGGGAAATCCTCGCTCGCCCGCACCGCCGTCGCCGAGCTGGGTCCAGACGTCTGGGCGCTTCAGCTGCGCAGCCCACTGACCGGCTCGCAAACCTCGTACGGCTGCCTCGCGTTCCTCCTGGCCCGGCTTCCGCAGTCGGCGCTGGCTTCCCCCACCGCCATCCTCCAGGGCATCACTTCCCTGATCCGGTCCGACGCCGCGGGCCGGGACTGCGTCATCACCCTGGATACCACCGGCCAGATCGATGACATGAGCGCCGGCGTCATCCTGAACATCATGCTGACGCACACTGCGCGCGTCATCGCCATCGCGCCCAGCACCAGCGACCTTCCGGCGGACTTCCACTGGCTGCTCACCGACCGGCGGCTGACGGAAGCCCGGCTGGAAAATCTCAACGAACTGCAGACCCGGCAGGTCCTGCTGACGCTGCTGGGCCACCGCGTCTCGGCCTCGCTCGTGAGCACCTACCACGCCATCGTGGGCGGCAACCCGCTCCTGCTCAAGGCACTTGTCACAGAGCAGCAGCAGTCAGGAAACCTCGTCCTGTCCGATTCCGTCTGGACCCTGCGGGACAGGGTGGTGCTCGACGGCGCCACCGGGCTGGATGACATTGTCCGGTCCCGCTGGACCCGGGAAGAGCCGGAAACCCGCGAGGTCATCGAGATGCTTTCCTGCGCCCGGCGTGTGCCGCTGGCCCGGCTGTCCGAAATCTACGGCACCGCCACCGTGGCCGACATGGAAGATGCCGGGCTGCTGACGGTCGCCGACGCCGGAGACCGCTGGGTCTCCCTGCGGGAACAGTACCTTGGGGACGTTGTGCGCTCATGGCTGAGCATCTCCCGCCGTCGTGAACTCCGGACCCTGTTGCTGGGCGGCCACGAACCCGAGCTGTCCGCCCTGACCATGGAGGAGCGGATCGAGTTCGCCGCTTGGACCAGGGAATGCCAGGCCGAACTCAGCCCTGCCATGGCGGTGGCCGCCGCGGAGGCAGCGGTGCAGCTCTTTGACCCGCGGTTCGCGATCTCGTGCGTTGAAGGCATCACGAAGACCGACGACGTCTGGGTGGAAGCGCAGCTGCACAAGGCAACCGCCTACCTGCTGCTCGACCTGCCGGTGCAGGCCATGTCCGCGCTGGAGGACATTTCCCAGGGACAGCTGGACGCGCTCGATGCGGAGGCCTTCGCCCGCGTGGTGGCAGCCAAGATCCGGGTCATGGTCTGGCTGCCCGAGCTGTGCGACAAAGTGCCGGACGAGCTGGCAGCTGCGCGGAAGCGGCTGGGCGTTGCCGTGGGAGTGGCCTCCAGCTGGCCCGATCCGCTGGGCACGGCCGCCGACGCCATTACCCTGGCCGAATTCGAATACAAGTCCTTCGTCGGCGATTACGCCTCCATGGTCGCGGAGCTGGAGGAGGCGATCGACCCCGCGGTCAACAAGGACCCCGGCTTCAGGATCCAGGCAGCACTGCTCCTGATGCACGCCCTGTCGGCCGTTGGCCGGGAAATGGACGCCCTCCAGCTGATGCGCCGCGTCGGCGGACAGCTTTCGGATGCCGGGCCGCTCACCGGCCTGCGGGAACGGTTCGCGATGACGGCGTTCAACGTCCTGCTGCAGGCCGGCCAGTGGAAGCGGTGCCTGGAACTCGTCGGGCCGCCCAAGGGGCAGGAGGAGCGCCGGCTGGCCTACCGGACGTCCGCCACGGAACTGGCAGCCGGCATCGCCTACGTTTTCTCAGGCCGCGGTGCGGTGGCCCTGGATTCGCTGCTGTCCGCCGTCGCCCAGCTCGAGCTCCGCCCAGTGCTGAACATGCTGCAGGCCGCCTACGCCGCCACGGCCTTCGCCTACGCCCAGATCGGCAACGCCGGGCAGGCACACAAGTACCTCGACAAGCTCCGCGGCGTGCGCGGCCACTGCAACTTCGGCACGCTGTTCGTCACCGAGTTCTGTGCCGACATGGCGGGCCGGTGGCTGGGGGACACCGACGCCGTGAAGCGCCTCCTCGAGGCAGCACACCGCGACATCGACGCCGGCCGGTACACGCTGGCGGGCATCAGCCTGCTCGGAGCCACCGTGAACGGGACTGATGAGGACTTCCGCCTGATGGAGGAGGTGGCAGGCCGCCGCCAGGGGACCCTCGCCGAGATCTCACGCCTCGTCGCCGTGGGCACCCGCACCAAGGACGCCAAGGTCCTCTTGGAAGGCGCGCACCTGTGCGCCGAACTGGAGCTCGACGCCGTGGAGGCCCGGTGCGTTGCGCTCGCTGTCGACTTTGCCCGCCACTCCGGGGATTCTGCCTCCGCCCGCGTTGCCCAGGCCCGGCTGGACACGCTCACCGCCACGGTGCCCAGCCTGCCGATCGTTCCCAGCAGCGGAAGCCCGCTCCTTACCGCGCGTGAACGCCAGATTTCCCGTCTGGCCGGAAGGGGCGTGTCCAACCGTGACATCGCCCTGGAGATGGGCGTATCCGTCCGAACGGTTGAGGGCCACCTGTACCAGGTCTTCACCAAGCTCGGCGTGACATCCAGGGGTGATCTGCCTGGCCTTGTCTAACAGCTCCTCACCAAACAGCGCTTCGCCCAACACTTCGTCCCACGGCGTCTCGTCCAACGGCCGCGGTGCCAAGGCGGAACCGGAACTCCGCCAGCTGACCGGCCGCCGTGAAGCGATTGAGCATGTCTGCACCATCATCCGCAGCCGTGCCAGCCAGGCCGTCTACCTGATGGCGGGCCCCGGCGTCGGGAAAACATCCGTGACGGACGCCGTGCGCGAGAAGCTCGCGGCAGAGATGACAGTGCTTCGCATCCACGGCAGCTCCTCGCTGGCAAAAGTCCCCTACGGCGTGCTGGCGCCGTACACCTCCGGGCTCGCCCCCGAGGAAGCAGACTCGCCGGTCGCGGTGTTGCGGGCCGTCTGGGCCCACTTCCAGGAGCTGAAGGGGAGCCGCGGCCTCAAAGGGGGCGCCGACGCCCCTGTCCTCCTGGTGGTGGACGACGCCCACCACCTCGACGACGCCACGGCCAGCATGGTGGTGGACATGACCTCTGCCGGCTGGGCGACCGTTCTGGCCGCCGGGCGGCCGCGGCCGGGCCTGCCCCAGGCACTGAACCAGCTTTGGTATGACGGCCTGGCGGAACGCATCGATCTCCGGCCGCTCAGCGGCGATCAGGTCAGGGAGGTCGTGGAACACACTCTGCAGGGGACGGTACCCGTGAGCACCGTCCAGTCGCTGTGGTCCGCTTCAGGCGGCAACCCGCTGCTCCTCGACTGCCTGCTGAGCGACGCAACAGCCGATGGTACCCTGGTCCAGCGGAACGGGATCTGGGTGCTGCTCGGACCGTTGCCGGCGGACGGACCCAGGCTTTCGGACCTCGTGGTCAAGGATCTCCTCCGGAGACCGCCGGAGGAGCAGGATGCGCTCAAAGTGATCGCCCTGGCCGAGCCCGTGCCCAGGGGCCTGATCGAGGACGTCTGCGGCGGCGGCGTCGTGCGTTCCCTGCTGGACAACCAGGTGGTGACCGAATCAGCCGCGACGCACACCGAGCTGAGCCTTACGCACCCGATCCTGGGCGAATCGACGCGGCGCCAGGTGTCCGTCTCGCGGAGCCTGCAGCTGCGGCAGAAGCTTGATGCCCACCTGGATCCGGCCGCCGCCAGCGCGGAGGGCAGGCTGCGGCTGGTGGAGTGGTCGCTGGAATGCGGTCTCGAGGTGCCGGACCGGGACCTGCTGGACGCCGCCCTGCTGGCTGCGACCACGTTCAACAACGCCGGCGCCCGGCTCATGGCCAGCCACGTCCGGGCACCGGAGTTGCAGGCCCACGCGCTCGCCATCACGGCGCGGGCCCACTTCAACGAAGGCAAGTACCGCGAGGCCGCCGAACTCCTCGACGGCTGCTGGCTTAACCTGGCCGGGGATCCGGAAGCGCCGCAGGTCCTCATGCTCAGGGCGTCATCCCATCTGGCGCTGGGTAAGTCCGTGACGTCGCTCAGGGCTGAATCGCGCCACCGGCTGGAGGAGGCCGGGATCGCCCCGGACGCTGCCTGGCAGGACAGGATCCACGGCCTGCTGGAGATGACTGCCGCCGGTGACCACGAAGGCATCAGCGCTGTCATCGCGGCGCTGGGGACCACGGATCCGGAGTCTGCACCGGGTGTCGAAGCAACACTGCACGCCGTGGCGCAGGCACTGCTTGCCCAAACGCTGGTGGCCGCCGGACGGTCGCACCAGGCCCACGCCGCCGCGCTGGCGGCCGGCCCCTACCTGCCGGCGCTTGGCGGTGGCCTCTATTTCTTCAACGAGTTCGTCCTGACCCGCCTGGCGATCAGCACCCTCGCTGCCGGCAACTGGGAGTCTGCCGAGCATGAGCTGTCCGGTTACCCTGCGGAACGCACCGAGGGCGCTTCGACCTTCGGCGGCGGGATCCAGGCACTGCGCGGCCTGGGACTGCTGCGGCAGGGCCAGCTGGAGCGCGCTTACCAGGTCCTCCTGCCCGCAGTCGAAGCTCTCCGCGTCAATGACCCGCTGCAGGAGTTCAGGTTCGGCTCGTCGCTTGCCTTCTACGCCGCAGCACGGCTGGGCGACACCGCCCAGGCGAAGCGGCTCGAACAGGACTTCATTTCGGCCCGGCACGCCAGCGGACCCGGCTGCGATGCCGTCGCGGAGGCCTATGCTGCCGCCGCGGCTGAACACCTTGACCGGAAGGGCAGCGGGCTGGACAGGCTCCGTGAACTCGCGGGTTCCGAGTCCGTTGCGGACCATCCCGGAACGAGGATGGAGTGCCTCATCCTTTGCTCGGATCTCGGCGAGCGGTCGCTGGCACCGGAACTCGCCGCCCTCGCCGCCACCGTTGAGGGCCGGTGGGCAGCCGGCTGGCGGCAGCTGGCCCAGGCCTGGGCCTCGGAGGACGCCGACGTTCTGATGGACACGGCCGCAGCCCTCGAGGAAGCCGGGCTGCTGAACCTCGCGCGCGAAGCGTACGCCAGGGCCGGCGCCCTGCTGGACGCCGCGGGCGAGCGGCGCCGTGCCCGCCAGGCGATCGCCCATCGGGAGAAGTGCGACCAGGAACTCGGCGAGCGGTTCCGGGAAAGCCCGTTTGTCGCCTCCGTTCCGAGTGTCCACCTGACCCGCCGCGAGCGGGACATCGTGGAGCTGGCGGTGCAGGGCCTCTCCGACCGTGAGATTGCCCAGCAGCTGATGGTGTCCGTACGGACCGTCGAGGGGCATCTGTACCGCAGCTACGTCAAGCTCGGCGTCCGCCGGCGTGACGAGCTCGCGCTGGCCCTTCCGAAGAAGTAGCGCTTCCCAGGCTGTTTTTTTCTGGCCCCCCGGGGCAAATTCCGCGCGGTTGCACGCCGGACCGCGCCACCTGCGGGAACCAGTAGTTAAGTACTCAGAAAAACGAGTACCGGGTACTGGTGCCGCGGGCGCCAGTACGCGATTAACTATTAGTGGCAGCGGAAGCAGGGCTGATCTCCCCCCGAAGCTGCCACCAGATTTTTCAGGTCTCGCACCAGATTTCCGGCCCTCGGGGTCCGGGCAAGGCGGGGCCGGCGACGTCAGAGCCTTCTGAGACCGAGGCTCTCCCCCCAGCCGTCGCCGGCCCTTACAAGTAGTCCGCAACCAGCGAATATCCAACTGCATGATAAGGGCGGCCCGCAGCGACGGGGGCCGCCCTTCGCACGTGCCCGGTCAGGCATGTCACCGGTCAGGCAGGCACCGGTCAGGCAGGCCAGGTCCTGCCCATGCTCCGGCCGAACGTGCTGTGGGACAATTGAGAGGTACCTCAAGGCACCCAAGGAGTCCCATTGGCCGTAGTATCAACGCCAACCACGCTGACGCGTGCCCTTTCTGCGATGGACAATGCCGAGGTCCTGCGGATCCGCAACGACTTTCCCGTGCTGAACCAGACGGTCAACGGCCGCCCGCTCATTTATCTTGACTCCGGCGCCACCTCGCAGAACCCGCTGAGCGTGATCGAGGCGGAACAGGAGTTCTACGAACAGCGCAACGCTGCCGTACACCGCGGAGCCCACCACCTTGCCGTCGAGGCCACCGAGGTCTTCGAGGACGCCCGGCAGACCGTCGCCGACTTTGTCGGGGCGGACTATGCGGAAATCGTCTGGACCTCCAACGCCACCGAGGGCCTGAACGTCATTAGCTATGCGCTGTCGAACGCCGCCCTGTGGGCAGCCCAGGGGCGCGGCGACTCGAAGCTGCGGGACCTCGCACTGGGGCCGGGCGACGAAATCGTGGTCACCGAAATGGAGCACCACGCAAACCTGATTCCCTGGCAGGAACTGGCCTACCGGACAGGCGCCACCCTGCGGCACATCCCGCTGGACGACGCCGGGGTGCTGCGGATGGATGAGGCAGCGGACATTGTGGGGGAGCGCACCCGGCTGCTGGCGTTCACCCACGCCTCGAACGTGCTGGGCACCATCAACCCCGTCCGCGAACTCGTCGCCCTCGCCCGGCGGGCAGGTGCCCTGGTGGTGCTGGATGCCTGCCAGTCGGCACCGCACCTCGCCCTGGACGTCAAGCAGCTGGATGTCGACTTCGCGGTGTTTTCCGGCCACAAGATGCTGGGACCCACCGGCGTCGGTGTGCTGTACGGCAAGCAGGAGCTCCTGGACGTGCTCCCGCCGGTCCTGACCGGCGGTTCCATGATCACCACGGTGACCATGGAACGCGCGGAGTACCTTCCCGCGCCGCAGCGGTTCGAGGCCGGGACCCAGAAGATTTCGCAGGCAGTGGCCCTTGCCGCCGCGGTCAACTATCTGACGGAAACCGGCATCGACCGGGTGCACCGGTGGGAGTCCGAACTCGGCCAGCGGATGGTGGCAGGCCTGGAAGCCATCGACGGCGTCCGCGTGCTGGGTCCGGCCGCCGGCCAGGACCGGATCGGCCTGGCGGCCTTTGACGTTGCCGGTGTCCACGCGCACGACGTCGGCCAGTTCCTGGACGCGCGGGGCATCGCCGTCCGCGTGGGCCACCATTGCGCCCAGCCGCTGCACCGCCGTCTTGGCCTGACGGCCACCACCCGGGCCAGCGCCTACTTGTACAACACCACCGACGACGTGGACGAATTCCTGGACGCAGTGTCCGGAGTCCGCGCCTACTTCCGGGCCTAGCCCTCCGACGACTAGCCCCGCTCCCCGACGACAGGTACCTGAGCATGAGCCTCGACCAGCTTTACCAGCAGATCATCCTGGACCACTCCAAGGCCCGGCACGGCAGCGGATTGGCCGCAACGGCCGCTCCGGACGGCGCGTCCACGGGCCAGTCGCACCAGCTCAACCCCGTGTGCGGCGACGAGGTCACCCTGCGTGTGGCCGTGGACCACGGCACGGTCACGCAGTTGGCGTGGGACGGGGCAGGCTGCTCGATCTCCATGGCCTCCGCCTCCGTGCTGAGCGAGCTGGCCGAGGGCATGAGCGTGGACGAACTCCGCTCGGTGATCGGGAACTTCCGCGAGGTCCTGCGGTCCCGCGGAAAAATCCCGGCCGACCCGGAAATCCTGGGCGACGCCGCCGCCTTCGAAGGCGTGGCCCGCTACGCCGCGAGGGTAAAGTGCGCCATGATCTCGTGGGTCGCCGCCGAGGACGCCCTCAACCAGGCAGCCTGACCGCCCGGCCTCAGCGGTCCTGATCGGACCGTTGGAAGACATCCGGCACGCCGTCGCCGTCGTCGTCCCTTGTCTCTTCCGCTTCCAGGCGCCGGTAGTGCCTGTTGCGGGCCTTAAGAACGACGGCGGCCAGCACCGCCGCGGTCAGCGAACCGGTCAGGATGGCCACCTTTGCATGGTCGTCGTGGGCCGAGCCCGGCCCGAAGCTCAGTTCCGCGATCAGCAGCGAGACAGTGAAGCCCACGCCGGCCAGGACGGATAGCCCGGCGACATCGACCCACTTGAGCCCGTCGTCAAGCTGCGCGCGGGTGGTTTTCGTGACCAGGAACGTTGCCCCGAAGACGCCAACGGCCTTGCCCACGACCAGTGCTGCAACGATGCCCACCGCCACCGGGTCGGCCAAGGCGGACGTCAGCCCCGGGGCGCCGCCGAGCGCAACGCCTGCCGAGAAGAACGCGAACACGGGGACCGCAAAACCCGCAGACAGCGGACGGAGCAGGTGTTCCAGGCGTGCAGCCATGCCGGTGCCGCCGCCGTCGCCGGTGGTGCCGCCCGAAGTGATGCTGCCGCCGGCACTGCTGCCTGGGTGGCGCCGGTCCCGCCGCGAGGCTGCCACCGGGACGGTGAAACCGAGCAGAACGCCCGCCACCGTGGCGTGGATGCCGGAGGCGTGCACCAGGACCCACGTGGCAGCCGCGAGCGGCAGGAGCAGGTACCAGCGGGTGATCCGCTTCTGCGCCAGCCAGGCGAAAAGGGCCAGCGGGACAAGGGCGGCGAGCAGCAGGGCCGGCTGGAGCCCGGAGGAGTAGAAGAACGCAATGATGCTGATGGCGATCAGGTCGTCCACCACCGCGAGGGTGAGCAGGAAGGTCCGCAGCGCGGCGGGCAGGTGGGTGTTGATGACCGCCAGCACAGCCAGCGCGAAGGCAATGTCGGTGGCCGTGGGGATGGCCCAGCCCCGGAGGGCCTCGGCCCCCTGGTTCCAGACAATGACGGAGTAAATGATGGCCGGCACGGCGACGCCGCCTACCGCGGCCGTTACCGGGACCACTGCCCGGGATGGCCTGCGCAGGTCGCCGGAAACAAACTCGCGTTTGAGTTCCAGCCCGGCAATGAAGAAGAACAGGGCGAGCAATCCGTCCGAGGCCCAGTGCCCCACGCTGAGCTGCAGGTCCCACGGCTCGTAGCCGAGCTCCAGGTCACGCAGCCTAAAGTAGGCGCCAGCGGCGGGGGAGTTAGCCCAGATCAGCGCGGCTGCTGTGGCGGCCAGGAGAAGTGCGCCACCGACTGTCTCGGTACGCAGGATGGCCGCTATGCGAAGGTACTCCGGATAGGTGGAGCGGCTGAAGACCCGGAATTTCCGGGAGGGGAGCGGCAGTCTGGGCATCGGGGCTCCTCGGGCTCGGCAAAGTGACCTGCCGACCAGACTTCCCGGCGCACCTTGTGTCCAGCTTATCCGACTGGCGGAGGCCGCTGGTTTTTGGTTTGGGAAACCCGGTTAGGGCAGCTCAACCACCGGGCCCCCAAAAACCCACCAGGGGACCCCTTAAGATACCCGCCCGGGGCCCGCCCCCCCC
>NZ_JBHTXX010000019.1:0-38740 GCF_042791415.1 Arthrobacter sp. NPDC056691 | reverse complement strand
TGGCCGACCAGCTTTCCCGGCGCACGTGGTGGCCAGTTTATCGGAGTGCGGGAGGCCGCTGTTTCACGTTGAGCAACCCGGGTTCCGGCAAGCTCAACCAGCGGACCCCAATCAGCCGACGAGGGCAGCGATTCCGATCCCGGCCGTGGCCGCGCCCAGCACCATGGATACCGTGACCAGGACCACGTGGACGGTGAGGAACTTCGTGGCCTTGCCGGCGGTGTCCCGTGCCCGCGGGTCCTTCATGACGCGGCGCAGGAACTGCGGCCACACCGCCAGGGACCAAAGGCCCGAAACGATCAGGACCAGCGCAATGAAGGCAGGGACGTCCACGGAACTAGTGGCTTTCGAGCCAGGCCTGGGCCTGCTGCGACTGGATGTTCAGAGCCTTGCCCACCATGGGCTCGGCGGCGTCGGCGATCTTGCCGCCCAGGAACGGCACGGAGGACGTGACGTTGCCTTCGAGTTCAACCCGCGTGCTGCCGCCGTCAGCAACGAGACGCTGGACCGCGGACACGTCGATCGGCGCGCCGGCGATCTTCAGGGAGATGGTGCTCTGGCGCGAACCGTCGGCTGCCGGGGCTTCCCAGTTTTCCACCTGGGTCACCTTGAGGCTCTCGCCGACGAACTTGCGGGCGATTTCCGGCAGGCGGGTCGTGGGGAGGGTGCGCACCGAAGTGGTGCTGAACTCTCCGGCGGTGTCGCCGGTCACGGTGAAGGATTCGAGGCTGCCGCCGACGAACTCGCTGGTGTGGCGCTGGAAGTCCTCGTTCGCGAAGACTGCGGTGACGCTGTCGACGCCGTGGGGAAGGGTGGTGGATGCACTCAGTGCCATTGATCCTCCGTCGTTGTGGGGTCAGAACGGTTTTTGCTCACCACATCCTACGGGCTTGGCCGCGCTTCCCCGGCACCGGGACATCCGGCACCGTGCTCTGCGACGCCGGATTTCTCCCCGGCGGAGAGCCTCCGGGCCGCCGCGGTAATGTTGCGGGACATGGCCGGGAAGATGATGCTGTGGAACGGAAGGACGGCAAGCCAGTAGAGCCGCCCGCTGAGTCCTTTGGGGAAGAAAATCGCACGCTGGCTGTAACGGCTTCCGGCGCCGTCGGGCTCCACGCAGAGCTCCAGCCAGGCGCGTCCCGGGGCGCGCATTTCTGCCCGGAGCCGGAGCAGGCGGCCGCGCTCTATCCGTTCCACGCGCCACCAGTCCACCACTTCTCCGGCCACCAGATGGTGCGGATGCCGCCGTCCGCGGAGCAGGCCTGCTCCGCCCGAGAGCTTGTCCAGCCAGCCGCGGACGCTCCACGCCAGCGGGAGCGAGTACCAGCCGTTGCGGCCGCCGATCCCCTCGATGATCGTCCACACGCGCCGCGGATCCACGTCGCTGGCAAAGGTCCGCTCATCGACATAGACCCGGTGCCCGGCCCAGCCGGGGTCGCTCGGTAGCGGGTCGGCATCGGCGCCGGCGTTGGCCCAGGTGGTTTCCACCTGGCCGTCGCGTTCCTTGCCGAGCGCCAGGCCCACGGCCCTGCGGTAGCCGGTCAGGCCGCCGTCGGGCTGCCTGATGAAGTTGTCGATGTCGTGTTCGGCCGAGACCGCGTCGTGCTGCAGGGACTGGACCAGCGGCACGGACATGGACAGCGGAATCGGGGTCACCAGGGCCACCCACAGTCCGGCCAGCCGGGGCGCCGGCACCGGCAGCGCCAGGACCGGGCGCGGCGGCAGGCCCGCCTCGGCCGCGTACTCCTTCATCATGCCGGCGTACGTCAGGACGTCCCGGGAGCCGATGTCGAAGGTGCGGTTGAGTTGTTCCGCCAGCGACGCGGCCCCGACGAGGTAGTAGAGCACGTCGCGGACGGCGATGGCTTCGATCCGGTTGCGGACCCAGCTGGGCGCCGGCATGAGGGGCAGGGTTTCGGCGAGATGGCGGATCATTTCGAACGACGCCGAGCCGGAACCGATCACCACTCCGGCCTGGAACACGATGGCGTCCACCGGGCCGGAGAGAAATACCTCGCCCACCGCTTCGCGGGAGCGCATGTGCGTTGACAGCGCCGTGTTGCGCGGGTGCAGGCCGCCCAGGTAGACGATCCGCCCGACAGATGCGGCCGCGGCGGCACCGGCCACAAGCCCGGCCATGGCCTTTTCCTTGGCCTCAAAACCGGAGCCCGCCGCCATGGAGTGGACCAGGTAATACAGGACGTCAACGCCCTGCAGGGCTTCCTCCAGGGCCGCGGAGTCGTCGAGGCTGCTGCGGATTACCTCCACGTCGTCCAACCACGGCACGCCGGCGATCTTCTCCGGGGACCTGACGAGCACCTTGACGCGGTGGCCGGCGTCCAGCAGCCGCGGGACCAGCCTGCCACCGATGTATCCTGTGGCGCCCGTGACCAGAACCGTCCGGGCAGCCGCCGTCTGATCAGCCGCCGTCTGTTCATCCGCCGTCCGGGCGTCGGGGCTGCTGCCGGCTCCGGCGGTGCCGCCGGCGCTGCTGTCATTTCCGCTGCTGTGATTTCCGGTCTGGTCGCTCACGGGAGTCTCCTTGGGGCGGCGGCATGGCTGTGAACTTCGGGCTTTGCTGTATTCACCTGCTCAGCAAGCTTAGCAACGCGGCATCGGGGGCCCGGATGCCGCGTGCTCGCCCGCAGGGGTAGGCTGGAAGCCCCGGCATTCGCAAGAATCTCGGCTTTTCGTGTTGCCTGCGTTCGAATGAAATTCCAGGAGATCCTGCCATGAGCCCCAGCGGCCAGCGCCCCAAAGGCCAGCCCACCGGCCAGTCCCTCAACGGACTGCCGCTCAACGGCCTGCGCCGTGTCCTTCATGCGGACAAGACGTTCGCCCGGGTGCAGGCCGAGGCCGGGCGGAGCTTCAGCATTCGCAGTGAGGACTACCAGATCAGCGCCCCGGCGGGCCTGCGGCCGGTGCTCCTGGCCGAGATGGCGGACGGCCTGCTGAACGCCGGCAATGGGAACGCCGCCGGCGACGCCAGCGCTGATGCCGGTGCGCCCGGCGTGGTCCTGGCCGTGACGGCTACCGGACGCGAGGCCGAGGACCTTGCCGCCGCGCTCCGCGCCTACCTGCCGGCCAACGCCGTGGCCGAGTTCCCCAGCTGGGAAACCCTCCCGCACGAGCGGCTGTCCCCGCGTTCGGACACTGTGGGCCGCCGCTTGTCGGTCCTGCGGCGCCTCGCCCACCCTGAAGATTCAGCCCGTCCGGAAGGTTCAGCGCATGCTGAAAACGCGGCGCACCCGGAAAACGCAGCGGGACCTCTCCGCGTGGTGGTGGCCCCCGTGCGCGCCGTGGTTCAGCCAATTGTGGCCGGCCTGGGGGATCTTGTACCGGTGACGTTGAAGGTGGGCCAGGAGGCGCCTTTCAGCAGTGTCGTCAAGAACCTCGCCGACGCCGCCTACGCCAGGGTCGACATGGTGACCCGCCGCGGTGAGTTCGCCGTCCGCGGCGGCATGCTGGACGTCTTCCCGCCCACCGAGGACCACCCCATCCGGGTGGAATTCTTCGGCGACGAGGTGGACCAGATGCGCTGGTTCGCCGTCGCCGACCAGCGCTCGCTGTCCGCCCCCGGCGTGCACCACCCCACCGAACTCCACGCCTCGCCGTGCCGTGAAATCCTCATCACGCCCTCGGTCATGTCCCGGGCTGCCACGCTGAAGCCCCAGCTCCCCGCGGCTGCCGACATGCTGGAGAAGATCGCCGGCGGCATTGCCGTGGAGGGCATGGAATCCCTGGCGCCTGTCCTCGTGGACGCCATGGTCCCGTTCATGGAACAGCTGCCCGCGGGTTCCATCTCGGTGATCATCGAACCGGAAAAGGTCCGCACCCGCGCCCACGACCTCGCGGCCACGAATGAAGAATTCCTGGAGGCGGCCTGGTCCACGGCCTCGGACGGTGGAACGGCGCCGCTGGACCTCAGCTCGCAGGCCTCGGCAGCCCTGCATTCCGCCAGCTTCCGATCGCTCGCCGAGACCCGCTCCGCGGCCCTTGGGAACGACGTGTCCTGGTGGTCCATCACGTCGCTGGCCACGGACGAGGAGCTGACGCCGGATATCGACGTGCTCAACCTCCGCGCCCGCGAGCCGCGCGGTTACCAGGGCGATGTGGCCGAGATGATGGACTTCATCGGCTCGCACGTGCGGGACCAGTGGCGGATCGTCGTGGCCACCGAGGGACCGGGGCCGGCGCAGCGCCTCGCCGAGCTGTTCCACGACGCCGACATCCCCTGCGCCCGGGTGGACACACTGGACCACGAACCCCAGGCGGGGATCATTGAGGTGACGACTGCCGCCGTCGGACGCGGTTTTGTCCTGGACGGACTGAAAGTCGGCCTCTTGACCGAGGCCGACCTGCTGGGCCGCACGTCGGCAGGCTCCACGAAGGACATGCGCCGCATGCCGTCCAAGCGGCGGAACGCCGTGGATCCGCTGCAGCTGGTGGCCGGCGACCATGTGGTCCACGAACAGCATGGCATCGGCCGGTTCGTGGAGCTCATCCAGCGCAAGGTCGCTGGTGGCGGAGACGGGGTGCGCGAATACCTTGTGCTGGAATACGCCCCGTCCAAGCGGGGCGCCCCGGGGGACAGGCTGTTCGTCCCCACCGACCAGCTGGACCAGGTGACGCGCTATGTCGGCGGCGACACTCCCGTGCTCAGCAAAATGGGCGGGGCGGACTGGGCCAGCACTAAGTCCAAGGCGCGCCGGGCGGTCAAGGAAATCGCCGGCGAGCTCATTCGGCTCTACTCGGCACGGATGGCCTCGCGCGGGCACGCTTTCGCACCGGACACACCCTGGCAGCGCGAGCTGGAGGAGGCCTTCCCGTACGTGGAGACCCCGGACCAGCTCACCACCATCAACGAGGTCAAGGCCGACATGGAGCGGGAGATCCCCATGGACCGGCTGGTCTCCGGCGATGTCGGCTACGGCAAGACCGAGATCGCCGTCCGGGCCGCGTTCAAGGCCGTGCAGGACGGCAAGCAGGTGGCCGTGCTGGTGCCCACCACCCTGCTGGCGCAGCAGCATTACGAGACCTTCACCGAGCGGTTCTCCGGCTTCCCGCTGCGGGTGAAGCCGCTGTCCCGGTTCCAGGCATCCAAGGAAGCCAAGGAAACGGCAGAGGGCGTGAAGAACGGGTCCGTGGACGTGGTGATCGGCACGCACCGGCTGCTGTCCAAGGACTTTGAGTTCAAGGACCTGGGCCTGGTGATCGTGGACGAGGAGCAGCGTTTCGGCGTCGAGCACAAGGAAGCGCTGAAGAAGATGCGCACCAACGTGGACGTCCTGGCCATGAGCGCCACCCCGATCCCGCGTACGCTCGAAATGTCGCTGACCGGCATCCGCGAAACGTCCACGCTGGCCACCCCGCCGGAGGAACGCCACCCCGTGCTCACCTATGTGGGGCCGTACACCGACAAGCAGACCTCCGCCGCCATCCGCCGCGAGCTGATGCGCGAGGGCCAGGTCTTCTTCGTCCACAACCGCGTGTCCACGATTGAAAAGACCGCGGCCAAAATCCGCGAACTTGTCCCCGAAGCCAGGGTGGAGGTGGCACACGGCAAGATGTCCGAGAGCCGCCTGGAACAGATCATCGTGGACTTCTGGGAGAAGCGCTTCGACGTCCTCGTGTGCACCACCATCATCGAAACCGGCCTGGACATCTCCAACGCCAACACCCTGATCGTGGACGGCGCCGACAAGTACGGCCTGTCGCAGCTCCACCAGCTGCGGGGGCGCGTGGGCCGCGGCCGTGAACGCGCCTATGCCTACTTCCTCTACCCCTCGGAAAAGCCGCTCGGCGAGGTGGCGCTGGAACGGCTGAAGGCCGTGGCCACCCACAACGAGCTCGGCGCCGGCATGCAGCTGGCCATGAAGGACCTGGAGATCCGCGGGGCCGGCAACCTGCTCGGCGGTGAACAGTCCGGCCACATCCAGGGCGTCGGCTTCGACCTCTACATCCGGCTGGTGGGCGAGGCCGTGGCCGAATACCGGGGCGAAGCCGAGGAGAAGGCCGCCGAAATGAAGATCGAGCTGCCCGTCAACGCGCACCTGCCGCACGACTACGTGCCGGGGGAGCGGCTGCGGCTGGAGGCCTACCGGAAGCTGGCGTCAGCGCTCACCTACGAGGCCATCGACGAGGTCCTCGCCGAGCTCGTGGACCGCTATGGCGAGCCGCCCCTGCCCGCGCAGAACCTGGTCGCCGTCGCGCGCTTCCGGGTGGGTGCCCGCGAAGCCGGGCTCTCCGACGTCGCCCTGCAGGGAAACTTCATCCGGTTCTCCCCGGCGCAGCTGCCCGAGTCGAAGACCATGCGGCTCAACCGCATGTACCCCGGCGCGCAGTCCAAGCCCGCCCTCGACGCCGTGCTCATCCCCAAGCCGAAAACGGCAAGAATCGGCGGCCGCGACCTGCAGGACGCCGAAATCCTGCAGTGGGCCGACGGCGTCATCCGCAATATCTTTGCCGACGCCCCGGTCCCGCTCGAAGCCACAAAGGGCTAGCCGTGATGGGAGGACACCACGCCGCGTCAGGAGCCGCGGCGTGGGTGGCTGTTGCCGCGACGGGGCCGTACACGCTGGGATGGTACCCGCTGGACGCGACCGGCGTGCTGATCGGCGGCATGGCGACGGCGGGCACCGCCCTCGTGTGCGACTGGGACCACCGCTCCAGCACGGTGGCACACTCGCTGCCGCCGCTGTCAAACGTGATCGCCGTGGGCATCGAGAACGCCAGTGGCGGCCACCGGCAGGGCACGCACTCGGTGCTGGGGGCGGCCATGTTTGTGCTGCTCGCCGCGGTCGCGGCGCAGATCCAGCTGGACACGCCGTGGGGTGTGCTGTCCGTCGGCGCCGGGCTGCTGTGCATGTTCATGATCAACATCGCGGCCAAGGCGCTGAAGCTGTTTCCGAAGTCCGGGTGGATCACCAACTGGGTCTTCGCCCTGGCCATGGCCGGCCTTGTGACCTGGTTCGCGCCCCACCAGTGGACGTGGCTGCCCATGTCCATGCTGATCGGCGTCGTGGTCCACATCGTGGGAGACATGGTGACCGTCGGAGGTGTTCCGCTCCTCTGGCCGCTGGTGATCAAACCGCCAAAGTTCCTGCGCCGGATGTGGGTGCTGAGGAACTTCTGGCGGCCCAACGGCGCCTTCTCCATCCCGCTGCTGGGCCGGGCAGGGTCCCGGCGGGAGTGGCTGGTGCTGATCCCGGTGAGCGGCTACGCCATGGTGGGAATGTCCCTCGCGGCATGGTCACTGGCGGGTACCCACTTCCCTGCGGCGCTGGCCCTGGCCGGCCGGCTGGCCAGCAGCCTGCTCGGACTGCCCTGAGATCGGACTGCCATAAAACAGGACTGCCATAAACAGAAGTTAAAAAGCCGAAGCCCCGGAGTCCGGGGCTTCGGCTTATTGTGAAGCGAGGCTTAGTATTCGCCGGCCGAATCGGAGCGGCCGGTGATGGTCTGCGGGATCCAGAACGCGAGGGCGAACAGGCCAAGGCACACAGCCATCGGCCAGGGGTTGCCCAGCGTCAGGAAGGACAGCGAGTAGATGGCACCCAGGAACAGGGCCATGATCACCACGAAGAGAACGATGCTGCCGGCCAGGGGGTTCTCGTTCTGCGGCGTCTTTACCTGCTGGTCAATCTTGCTGGACATTCATTCCTCCTCGGCCCCGCGGGGCTCAAACTGTGGCTGCCGCCGGTCAGTACGCGGACGAACCCTGTTCGCCTTTGACGATTGCAATACCGGAGCTGGCGCCAATACGTGTTGCACCTGCAGCAATCATAGCCTGTGCGTCCTCGAGGGACCGCACGCCCCCGGACGCCTTGACGCCCAGGTCCGGGCCCACAGTGCGCCGCATGAGGGCGATGTCTTCGACAGTGGCGCCGCCGCCGTTGAAGCCCGTGGAGGTCTTGACGAAGTCGGCGCCGGCCTCCACGGCCGCTTCGCAGGCCAGGACTTTCTGGTCATCGCTGAGCAGGGCGGTCTCGATGATGACCTTGAGGATGGACTCCCCGGCGTGGACAGCTTCAGCGACAGCATTGATATCGTCCACCAGGGCACCCTTGTCCGAGGCCCTGGCCGCAGCGATGTCGATGACCATGTCCACTTCGTCCGCACCGTCCAGAACGGCCCCGCGTGCCTCGAACACCTTGACGTCGCTGGGCGTGGCGCCCAGCGGGAACCCGACAACGGAGCACGTGAGCACGCCGGTGCCCTTGAGGGCAGTCTTTACCGTCTTGACCCACACCGGGTTCACGCACACGGACTTGAACCTGTACTCAGCAGCCTCGGCACACACCTTGAGGATGTCCGCCTCGCTGGCCTCCGGCTTCAGCAGTGTGTGGTCGATGTACGAAGCGATGCCCGGCGCCCCGCTGTCCTCACCGGTACGTCCGCCGGGAGATCCTGCGGGGCTGGTTGCCGTGCCCGTTCCGGGGCTGGCTTCGTTGCTCATGCTGGTCCTTTCCACGGGCCTTTGGCCGAAGGCGCCCCGGGTGTCGCGGCGTCCTTGCGAACCATCCTGCCACAGCAGGAACGCTACGCGGCCGTGGCCAGCTGCCCCACGGAAAGCGCCGCCATGAGCTCGGCGGCGCAGACGCCGGCAGCGGACCCGGACGCAACCAGCAGACCCAGCCGCACGCCGTCGAACGCTGCCGCATCCCCGATGGCCCAGATGCCCGGCACGGAGGAGCGGAAGTCGCGGCCGACGACGATCCCGCCTGCCGCCGCCGTCTTCACCCCGGCGGCGGCAGCCAGACCGTCCCGGGGCGTGCGGTCCTCGGCGAGGACCACGAGGTCGCCGTTCATGCGGCTGCCGTCCTCGAAGACGATGCCGGCGGCCGGCAGCACGGAGCCGGCAAGCGTCGGCACGACGGCGGCGGGGCGGGCAGTGGTGCGGACGGGCCGGACGCCGCGGGCACGGAGCACCGCTTCGGCCTGGCCGGCGGCGGGACCGGTGCCCACCAGGATGCCCAGCGGCCTGCGCCCGAGGACCCGGGTGACTTCCTTGACGGCGTGGCCGATCCTGGCGGCGTCGTCGATGGTGGAGTAGCTGAGGCAGCGGCCGGAGCCGTCCACCGGCGAGTCCACCGGGGCCGATCCGGTGGCGATGACCAACTGGTCGTAGCCGAATTCCATGCCGTCGGCGGTGGTGACCACTTTGGCCGCGGCGTCGATGTGGCTGGCGGGCTGGCCGAAGCGTACGGAGACGAACGGCAGGGCGGCCAGTTCCAGCAGGTCGTCAGTGGAGTCGTCGCGGCTGCTCAGCACGGTGACTGTGCCGGGGAACTGTGCTGCGGCGAGCTGGGCCACGAGCGCCTGGGCGGCCGGGCCTGCCCCGGCGATGAGGATTCGCGATGCGGTATCGGTGGACGGAAACTGTGCCGGAGCGGACATGTGCGGGCCCTTTCGAATGCTGCACCAGGCGGGCCGATCGGGGGCCCTGTTGTGCTGATGGGACCCAGCTTAGGGGGAGCGTTTTTCGCGGGTGTTTCCCGGCTGTTGCGGAATTGTCCCCGGCTGTTCGCTGCTTTTTACCACCCGGCAACAAAAGGGAGTTATTGTCCAGATATCGCGCCCTAAACCACGTTTTGGGGCCATTATCTGGACAAAAACTCCCTCTGTTAGTCGCATCACACCGTTGTCGATGCTTGGCGCGTGTCGGCTAGACGCGGATGCGGTAGCCGCGCTTCACCACCGTTTCCACGAGCTTGCCGTCGGGCAGGGAGGACCGCAGCCGGCTGACCGTCATGTCCAGCGCGTGCACCGAGCCGCGCAGTTCCAGGAGTTCGGAAAGGGACTCCCGGGACAGGACCGCCCCGCCGGCGCCCAGCAGCGCACGGAGCAGCAGCAGCGGCGCCGGGGCGATCTCCACCGCCTCGCCGTCGATGCGCAGCGACCGGCCGCGCAGTTCCACGTTTCCGGAGCGTGTATCCAGGCGCCGGACATGGTTCAGTGCGAGGTGCTCGCACACCAGCCTGATCAGCGCGCCCATCCGGAACCGCTCCGGCACCAGCGGGGTGATGCCGGCGTCGAGCAGCGGCTGCGCGGTCACCGGACCAACGACGGCGGTCGTTACGGTGGTCTTGAGGCTCTCCACGAGCTGCTTGTACAGCCCCATCTCGTGGGCCGTGCTCCACATGGCATCCACGGCGGGGGCACTGGTGAACGTCAGGACGTCCAGGTTGCCGCTGCACGCAGCCTCGATGAGGCGGGGGAGGCGGTCGGCGCCATCGGGCTTCACCCAGCGGTACGGGGTCACGGTCAGGACCGTGGCTCCGGACATGCGCAGCCGCTCCAGCTGCCGGACATCGGTGTATCCGTGCAGCTGCACTGCCACTGTCTTGCCACGCACGCCTTCGGCCAGCAGCATGTCCACCAGCGTTGCGGTGGTCTCGTCACTGCTGATTCCGACGTCGGCAAGGCCGGCCGCGCGCACGGCGCCACGGGCCTTGGGCCCGCGGACGAACATCCGGCAGGCGCCCAGAGTTTCCAGCAGCTCCTCACCGATGCCCGACGCGTCAGCCGCCTCGCACCAGCGGCGCATGCCGTAGGCGGTGGTGGCGATGCAGAGGTCGGGCTTGGCCGCGATGATCGCCTTCGTGTCCTCGATGAGGCTGATGTCCTCGTTCACCGGGGCGATCTTCAGGGCCGGGGCATGCAGGACCTCGGCGCCGCGGCGTTCCAGGGCCTCGATGAGGTCCCGCGAACGGCGGTGGGACGTCACACCGATCCGGAAACCCTCCAGCGGGGCCTCGGCGGCCGCCTCCGGAGCCGTTTCGGTGATCGCCGTTTCGGCGGGTGCTGTTTCAGTGGGGGCCAGTGCATTCATTGTGTTCATGCCTATCACGAACCCAGCAGCGAGGCCGCCAGGCGGTCGAGCTCCGCCGCGGCCTCGGCATGCCCGCGGTTGGCCTCAGCCACCCGCACCACCTCGCCGATCACCAGGACGGCAGGGTTGCTGCAGCCGGCGGCGGCACTTGCGATGTTTCCCAGTTCCGCGATGGTGGTCTTCTGGCCCGGCCGGTAGCCGCGCTCCACCACAGCCATGGGCATATCGGTGCGCATCCCGGCGCGGCGCAGGCCGGCGGCCAGGTGGTGCAGCGTGCCGATGCCCATCAGCACCACGATGGTTCCGCCCAGGCCGGCCAGGTGCGTGAGTTCCTTTTCCGTGAGCGGCGCGTGGCCGGACACGACCGTGAACATGTGGCTGACTTCACGGTGCGTCACGGGGATGCCGGCGGCAGCAGGTACGGAGATGGCGCTGGTGACACCGGAAATGACGCGGACGGGGACGCCGGCGGCGACGCAGGACGCAACTTCCTCCCCGCCGCGGCCGAAGACGTACGGGTCGCCGCCCTTCAGGCGCACCACGTTATTGCCCTCCAGCGCGGAAGCGACCATCAGCTTCTCGATGTCACCCTGGCTCACCTTGTGGTGTCCCGGGCGCTTTCCGACGTCGACCAGTTCGGCCGAGGTGAGGGACGCCAGCTCCTGGTACGGGGCCAGCCGGTCGTAGAACACGACGTCGGCGTCCCGGAGGGCCTTGACGGCGGCCACCGTCAGCAGTTCGCCGGTGCCCGGTCCGCCGCCAACCAGCGTGACGTGGCCGGCCCGGCCGGCGGCCGGTTCTGCCGCCACCGGAATGCCGGCGGCGCGGCAGCGGTCCAGCAGCGGTTCCCAGCCGGCCTGGCCGTCGTCCACCGCCGCGACGAGGAACGGGCGCTCGGGCAGGGGGCCGTCGTGCCCGGCACCCTGCGGGGTGCTGAGGCGGGAGACGACGGCGCCGGCTGCCTCGTAGCGGCGGACGGCCTGCCGGGCGGCGAAATCCGAGCCGGTGACCAGGACGTCGCGGCCGGTGAGATCAATGCTGAGCTGCATGCCTATACCTCGTTCGTGTCCAGCAGTTCCGGGGTGGAGGGCCTTACGGGGATGGAGGCCCCGATCAGCACCTTGCCTTTTTCCTCAGCCGTTGCCGGGCGCATCTGGCCGCGCTCGTCCGGGACGAAGGTGATGGAATCGTCCTTCTGGTCGGGGGCGTTGACGAAGGAGCGGAACCGGCGCAGGCGCTCGGGGTCCTTCAGGGTGTCTGCCCACTCATCGATGTAGGTGTCGACGTGCTTGGCCATGGCGGCCTCAAGGTCCTCGGCGATGCCCAGGGTGTCCTTCACCACCACGTCCTCGACGTGCTTGATGCCGCCGTCGAGCTCCTCCTGCCAGCGCGCGGTGCGCTGCAGGCGGTCCGCGGTGCGGATGTAATACATGAAGTAACGGTCGATGTACTTGATCAGGGTCTCGTCATCCAGGTCCTTGGCCAGCAGCTGGGCGTGGGCCGGGGTGGCACCGCCGTTGCCGCCGACGTACAGGTTCCAGCCGTCGGCGGTGGCGATCACGCCGACGTCCTTGCCGCGGGCCTCTGCACATTCACGGGCACAGCCGGAGACGCCCATCTTCAGCTTGTGCGGGCTGCGGAGACCGCGGTAGCGGAGCTCCAGCTGGATGGCCATGGCCACCGAGTCCTGGACGCCGAAGCGGCACCAGGTGGAACCGACGCAGGACTTCACCGTGCGCAGGCTCTTGCCGTAGGCCTGGCCGGATTCGAAGCCGGCGTCCACCAGTTCCTTCCAGATTTCCGGGAGCTCCTCCAGCCGGGCACCGAACATGTCGATGCGCTGGCCGCCGGTGATCTTGGTGTACAGGTTGTACTTTTCGGCAACGGCTGCGATGACGCCGAGCTTCTTCGGGGTGATCTCGCCGCCGGCAATGCGGGGGACCACCGAGTAGGTGCCGTCCTTCTGCATGTTGGCCAGCGCACGGTCGTTGGTGTCCTGCAGGGTGCCGCGGCCGGCGTCCAGGACGTAGGCGCTGTTCTGGCTCGCGAGGATGTTGCCGATGGTCGGCTTGCAGATGTCGCAGCCGGCGCCGGTGCCGTACTTGGCCATGATCTCTTCGAAGGAGGTCAGTTCCAGGACGCGGATGGCGTCGAACAGCTCCTGCCGGGACAGCTCGATGTGCTCGCAGAGCGCCTTCGAAACTTCGACGCCGGACTTGGTCAGCTCGGTTTCCAGCAGCTTCTTGAGCATCGGCACGCAGGAACCGCAGCTGGTTCCGGCGCGGGTGCAGCCCTTGAGCTCGCCGAGTTCCTGGACGGGCGCGTTGCCGTCGCAGGCGCCGCAGCCGTTGACCGTGTCGCGGATGGTTCCGGCGGTGACGTTGTTGCAGGAACACAGGATGGCGTCGTCCGGCAGTTCGGTTTCGGGGGCGTCGCCGCCGCCTGCAGCGCTGAGGAACGCGCCGGGTTCGGCGGGAAGCTCGCGGCCCAGGAGCGGGCGAAGGCTCATGTACGGCGAGGCGTCGCCGACGAAGATGCCGCCCAGGAGGGTCTTGGCATCATCGGTGGTGACGATCTTCTGGTAAACGCCGCGGGCGGGGTCCGCGTAGACAATCTCCAGTGAGTGCTCGGTCCGGGCAAAGGCATCGCCGAAGCTGGCAACGTCCACGCCGGAGAGCTTCAGCTTGGTGGCGGTGTCGAAGCCGGGGAAGGTGGCGTCTCCGCCGTGCAGGCGGTCGGCCACGATTTCGGCCATGGTGTTGGCGGGGGCCACGAGGCCCAGGCACATGCCTTCGAAGTTGGCGACCTCGCCGATGGCCCAGATGCCGGAAACCTGGGTGGCGCAGTAGTCGTTGATGACCACGCCGCCGCGGGGGCCCAGGTCGAACAGGGACTCTTCGCCTTCGGCGGCGCGGAAGAGTTCGTCGCGGGGCTTGACGCCGATGGCAACGATGACGATGTCGGCCGGGATGATGCGGCCGTTGGCCATCAGCACACCGGTGACCTGGCCGTCGTCGTCCGCCTGGATTTCGGACGGGAACACGCCGCCGTGGACTTCGAAGCCCTTCGCCTCGATGAGGCGGCCCAGCGCCTGGCCGGCGCCCTCGTCGAGCTGGGTGTTCATGAGCCAGGGGGCGCCGTTGATGACGACGGGGGTGGCGCCGAGCTGTTCGGTGCCGGCCGCGGACTCGAGGCCCAGGAGGCCGCCACCGATGGTGACGGCGTTGACCTTGCGGCCGAGCTTTGCGGTGAGTTCAGCGATGGACTTGTTGATGGCCCAGACATCTTCGAGGGTGCGGTAGACGTGCACGCGCTCGGCGCCGGGCAGCGGGAGCCGGGCGGCGTCAGAACCGGTGGCGACCACCAGCTGGTCGTATTCATAGGTGTTGCCGGCGGCGGTTTCAACGGACTTGCCGGCGGTGTCGATCTTCACCACGCGCTCGCCGGTCTGGAGGGTGAGCGACTCGTGGTCCCACATGGAAGCCGTACCCAGCGTCAGGTCAACGGTGCTGTCCGTGAGGGCCTTGCTGAGGGCAACGCGGTCATAGGGCAGGTGGGCTTCCTCGGTCAGAACAGTTACCTGCCAGCCTTCGAGGCCGCGGGCATGCATGGCATCCGCAAAACGGTGGGCTGCAGGGCCGCCGCCGGCGACCACAATGCGGCGCGGAGTCGATGAGGTTGAAGTCTGTTCGGTCACTGTGGGCCTTTCGCTGGGCCGCAGACGGTGCTCTGCAGCTTGTGCATCCAGCCTAGGGAGGCGCAGTTTCGCTTCAGTTTCCCAATTGTTTCGTGAACTTAACTTCTGCATCACGGGATTGTTTCGGGCCATGTGAGGTGTCTTTTACGTTCTTGACACATTGACTGCACCCCGTCGAAACACCGTCACCCTAGCTTTGTTATACGGCCGCAGCGGCGGCAAAAGCAGGCGAAATTACACGTCTCGCAGGACCGGCCCGCCGCCGGAAAGCACGCAAAAGGGAGAGGAGCCGGACATGACGGCAACACTGGAACTTGAGGATCTCGCCACCGGATACGCAGGCTGGCACCGCGTCTGCGCAGTGGAGGACCTGGAACCCGCCTGGGGCGAAGCCGCACTGGTGGCTGGCCGGCAGGTGGCCGTGTTCCGCACCGCCCCCGGTGAGGTTTTCGCCGTAGCCCAGGAAGACCCGGCCACCGGCGCCTTCGTCATGGCACGCGGCATCCTCGGCTCACGCGGCACGCGCCCCACCATCGCCTCGCCGCTGCACAAAGAGGTCTACGACCTCGAGACCGGCGAATGCTTCGGCAACGCGGACCTGCGCCTGGCCGCCTTCAGCACGCGCATCGTGGACGGCTTCATCGAGGTTGAGCTCTAGTCAGAGTCCCAGCGCCTCGCGCACGTCAGTGAGCACGTGGTCCAGGGCGGCCCTGGCCGCCAGCCGGGCTTCGGGCAGTTCAGCGGCCGAGCCGACACTTCGGATGACCTCGAGGTAGCACTTGAGTTTCGGCTCCGTGCCGCTTGGCCGGATGATCACGCGGCTGAGGTCGCGGGTCACATACAGCAGCCCGTCGGTCGGAGGCAGCTGCTCGCTGCCTTCGGCCAGATCCACGAACGACTCCACGGCCGAACCGCCAAACGATTCGGGCGGGTTCACGCGCAGCCTGTTCATCATGGCATCCAGCAGTCCGAGGTCACCCACACGGATGTTCAGCTGGTCGCTCGCGTGGAGCCCGTGGACCAGATACAGCTCGTCCAGGGTGTCGAAGATCGTCTTGTCCTCCGCCTTGGCGGCGGCCGCGAGTTCCGCGATCAGCACCGCGGCGGACAGCCCGTCCTTGTCGCGGACCAGATCCGGTGCAACGCAGTAGCCCAGCGCCTCCTCATAGCCATAAACAAGGCCCGGCACCCGGGAAATCCACTTGAACCCGGTAAGCGTCTCCTCATGCGCATACCCGGCTGCCGCGGCGACGCGTGAAAGCAGCCGCGACGAAACAATCGAATTGGCGAACACGCCGCCGGCCGCGCCTGCGCCGGCCCCGTCCGCCCCGGCAGCGCCTGCCCCGGCAGCGCCTGCCCCGGCAGCGTCCGCACTGGAGGCTGCCAGCCGCGCCACGACGTGCGCCCCCAGCAGGGCGCCCACCTCATCGCCCCGCAGCATCCGCCACGCACCCGTGTCCGGATCCTTCGCGGCCACAGCGACACGGTCCGCGTCCGGGTCGTTGGCCAGGACAATATCCGCGTCCACCTGCATCGCCGTCCCAAGGGCCAGGTCCAGGGCGCCGGGTTCCTCCGGGTTGGGAAAACTGACGGTGGGGAAGTCCGGGTCCGGCTCGGCCTGCTCGCTGACCAGCGTCACGTCGGTAAACCCGGCCGCCTGCAGTACGGAGACCGCCGTCGTTCCACCTACGCCATGCAATGGCGTCAGGACGATCTTCAGCTCCCGGGCCGGGAAGAGCCGGCCGTCGGCCAACCCTGCGGTGGCGGCCTCGTAGTCCTGAACGATCCCGGCGTCCAGGACTGTCCATCCGTCCTGGGCCAGGGGAATCGAGGCGAGATCGCCCACGTTGCTGATTTCGGCGGCGATCCGGGCGTCGTACGGCGCCACGATCTGCGCACCCCGGCCGCTTTCCTCCACCGCATGCCGGCCGAGGTACACCTTGTAGCCGTTGTCCTGCGGAGGGTTGTGGCTGGCAGTGACCATCACGCCGCCGTCGCATTCCAGCGCCCGGACCGCATAGGCCAGCAGCGGCGTCGGCAGGGCCGCCGGCATGACGAACGTCTCGATTCCCGCCGCGGTGAACACCGCCGCCGTCTCCGCGGCGAAGATGTCTGAGTTGTAGCGGGCGTCATAGCCGACGACGGCGCGTGGCCGTGTGCCGGGCGCAGCGTCCGCCACCGTCCGGACCAGGAATCTTGCCAAGCCCGCCGCTGCGCGGCGCACGACGACGCGGTTCATCCGGTTGGGTCCCGGTCCCAGGGCGGCCCGCAGGCCGGCCGTTCCGAACTGCAGCGTTCCCCGGAAGCTGTCTTCGAGGTCCTGCCGGGCGGCAGGCGTGCCGGCCTCGGTGAGCTTCACGAGTTCGGTCAGCGTTGCCGCGGTGCGCGGGTCCGGGTCCTGCGCGGCCCAGGCACGGGCGTCGTTGAGCAGCTGCAGATCGGCTTCGGAAGACGTCATGGATACCAAACTATCGTCAAAGTACGGTGGAGCTATGCCTGACGGGGCTGCCGGCCCGTCATGACGCGGCCTGTTCGAAGCGGTTGGAAGGCTCCTTGACAGCAAAAATTCTGGACACGTAGCGTCTGGGTTGTGAAGTTGAACCAGGGGGTGGAGTGGGCCCTCCACTGTTGCGTCAACATGGCGTGGGCACCTGTGGGGGAGCCGATCAGCAGCGGCCGGCTCGCCGAGCTGTACAAGCTTCCGCCGGCGTACCTGAACAAGCAGCTTCAGTGCCTGGTCCGGGCGGGCGTCCTGCAGTCCGTGTCCGGCCCCAAGGGTGGGTTCCATCTGGCGCGCCGTGCCGACCGGATCTCAGTCCTGGACGTGGTGCTGGCCATCGAAGGCCGGGACCTGGCGTTCCGCTGCGACGGCATCCTGGCGAACTGCCCGGGCAGTGACGCGGACGAAGACTATCTCCGGAGCTGCATCATTTCGCAGTCCATGCGCCAGGCGGAGCTGGCCTGGCGCACCGAACTCGCGCGGCAGAGCGTGGCTGGCATGGCGCAGTCCCTTGAGCGGCGCTTTCCCCAGGCCCGTGTCGACGCGCTCGCCCAACTCCTTGCCGCGAACGGCGGGCGGGACTAGAGCCGGGCAGGACAGCTAGAGCCGGCGGATGATTTCCGCCAGCAGCTTGGAGATGCGCGGCCCGGCAGCGTGTCCGGCTTCGAGTACCTCCTCATGGCTCAGCGGCGTCGGGCTGATGCCGGCCGCGAGGTTGGTGACGAGCGAGATGCCGAAGACCTCCATGCCGGCGTGCCGGGCGGCGATAGCTTCCAGCGCCGTCGACATGCCCACAAGGTCGGCACCGATCCGCTTGGCGTACTGCACCTCGGCCGGCGTCTCGTAGTGCGGCCCGGTGAACTGGGCGTAGACACCTTCGTGCAGGGACGGGTCCACCTCGCGGGCCAGCTCCCGGATCCGCGATGAGTACAGGTCAGTCAGGTCCACGAAGGTGGCGCCCTCAAGCGGGGACGTCGCGGTGAGGTTGATGTGATCTTTGATGAGTACCGGGGTGCCTGGCGCCCAGTCTTCGTTGAGCCCGCCACAGCCGTTGGTGATCACCAGGGTCCGGCAGCCGGCGGCGGCCGCCGTGCGGACGCCGTGGGCGACGGCCCGGACGCCCTTGCCCTCGTAGTAGTGGGTGCGGGCGCCGAGGACCAGGGCGCGCTTGCCCTCCAGGGTCAGCACGGAACGGATCGTGCCGACGTGCCCCTCCACGGCGGGAGCCGAAAAGCCGGGGACCTCCGAGGCCGCCAGCGTCGCGGTGGTCTCGCCGATGAGGTCGGCGGCCTCCGCCCAGCCGGAGCCCAGCACCAGGGCGATGTCGTGCGCTTCGACACCGGTCTCGGACGCGATGTAGTCCGCGGCCGTGCGCGCTGCCTCGAAGGGATCCGTGTTCAGGAATTCTGTTGTGCTCACCCGGTCCAAGCTACCGTGCAGGACCGGGTGCGGACAGCAGAAACGCGCCCCGCCGGGCTGCCCGCCCGGCCCCGGCCGGTTGGTGGTCCTGCACAGGATGCGCGAGAATGGCTAACTGTGACTATGCATCCTGATTTCAGTGCCCCCCGCATCGCAATTCTCGGCGGAGGTCCGGGTGGCTATGAAGCCGCCATGGTGGCCGCCTCGCTGGGAGCCGTAGTCACCATCATCGAGCGGTCCGGTCTGGGCGGCTCCGCTGTGCTGACCGACGTCGTGCCGTCCAAGACGCTGATCGCGACGGCGGACCTGATGACCCGCGTCAGCGTGGCGGGGGAGCTGGGGGTCAAGTTCGACGTCGACGGCGGCGACTTCGTTCCGGTCATGCGCGCCGATCTCAAGCACATCAACGACCGCCTGCTCGGGCTCGCCCGCCAGCAGTCCCTCGACATCCAGACCGGTCTGGAGCACCAGAACGTCCGCATCCTGAACGGCTCCGGCAAGCTGGTCGATAACCACACCATCGAGGTCCTGACCGCCGACGGAACCGAAACCGTTGAGGCTGACGCCATCCTGCTGACCGTCGGGGCGCACCCGCGGGAACTGCCCACGGCACGGCCGGACGGCGAGCGAATCCTGAACTGGGCGCAGATCTACAACCTGGACGAGCTGCCGGAGGAACTGATCGTGGTGGGCTCCGGCGTGACCGGCGCCGAGTTCGCTTCCGCCTACAACGGCCTGGGCTCGAAGGTCACCCTGATCTCCAGCCGCGACCGCGTGCTTCCGGGTTCCGACACGGACGCTGCAGAGGTGCTGGAAGAGGTCTTCGAACGCCGCGGCGTGAAGGTGCTGTCCCGTTCCCGCGCCGAAACAGTCGAGCGGATCGACGACGGCGTGGTGGTAACCCTCGGGGACGGCTCCAAGGTGACCGGCAGCCACTGCCTTGTCTGCGTGGGCTCCATTCCCAACACGGCCGGCATCGGCCTGGAGGAAGCCGGCGTGGCGCTCACCGAAAGCGGCCACATCAAGGTGGACGGCGTGTCCCGCACCACCGCCCCGAACATTTACGCCGCCGGTGACTGCACCGGCGTCCTGGCGCTCGCCTCCGTCGCCGCCATGCAGGGCCGGATCGCGATTGCGCACTTCCTGGGCGACCAGGTGACCCCCATCAAGCTGCACCAGGTGGCGTCCAACATCTTTACGTCGCCGGAAATCGCGTCCGTGGGCGTGTCCGAGGCCGAGATCGACTCCGGCAAGTACCAGGGCGACATCATCAAGCTGTCCCTGCAGAGCAATGCCCGCGCCAAGATGCGCAACGTTAAGGACGGCTTCGTCAAGATCTTCGCCCGCAAGGGCTCGGGCACCGTGATCGGCGGCGTGGTGGTGGGTGCCAACGCGTCGGAGCTGATCTTCGCCATCTCGATCGCAGTGAAGCAGAAACTGCATGTCGACGACGTCGCCAGCACTTTCACTGTGTACCCGTCGCTGAGCGGCTCCATCTCCGAAGCGGCACGGCGCCTGCACGTGCACATGTAGGCAGCACACGAACCTGTGAATGGCAGGCTTCTCCTAGTCGCTACCGGCGAAGCTGAGTAAAATTCAGACTGTCGATCCCCGGGATTGGCGGCACCGGGCTCCGACAGACCGATCCACCAGCGGTCAGCTATGCGGAGATTATTCTTCCGAACGGTCGGACCGCGGAAGCCAGGAGCGTGCCATGATCACTGTTCAAAAAGCCGCAATAAACACCGCGCTCGTAGCGGCCCTCGTGGGCGGCGGTGCCTATCTCGCCATGGGTTATCCCGTCATTGCCTCGTCCACAAACGGCACGGGAAGCCAGTCCATCATGGACTCCGCCAAAGGTGGCCACCAGGCCAACGGGATCACCGAGCAGCTGCTGACGGGGAGCACTGCCACCCGGGTGACGAACGCGGTGCTGGCGGCCAACCCCGGCGCAACGGTTCTCCGGGTTGAGACCGACGCCGAGGGGGCGGTCTACGAAGCGCACATCACGAAAGCTGACGGCTCGCGGGCGACAGTGAAGCTGGACGGTTCCTTCAACATCACCGCCACGGAAGCCGGACGACGGTAAATCCGGCGGGTACAGGCAGAGGGCCCGATCATGACATCGGGCCCTCTGTCGTTATGTCCGCAACTCAGGAACAGGCGTACGGGGGAACGGCGTCGCCGGGCGTGAAGGGCTCGAACCAGTGCCGGATGTCCAGGTTTCCCAGATTCTGTTCGACGCCGGTGTCCGCTTCGCCGGCACCGTCCGCGTACAGGGTTTCTGAGTCGGCGTCCTCCAGCAGGACTTCCTCCACGATGGCCCGCCACTCCCCGGGGAGGTCCAGTTCGTAGATGTCCTCCGTGATCCTGGCCTGATCGAGGAGGCAATGGACCGCGAGTTCGCCCGCCAGGCAGCCGGGAGCGGTCCAGCCGCGGGCAAGGGACGCGGTGACGTCCGAGGCCACCACAATGAACCGCTGCGTGAACTTCGCGTCGTAGCTGGACGCGAACTGCGGGGGCAGCGAGGACAGCACAGACGTTCCGGCGATGGCCGCGGGTGTGACGGTGTCCAGTTCATGCAGCGTGCCCAGGTCGCGGAACAGTTGGTCGATGAGGATGCTGGACGAATTCCACAGCAGGCCGGCGAGCAGGCGCGCCTGGCGCACGGACCGCTCCCGCTCGTCGGGGCTGGCGGCGGCCATCTCGGCAAGATCCTCGGGGTCGAACTGGAGCCGCTGCTCGGCGGTCATGTCGTCGGGGTGCGGGTCCAGGCCAAGAAGCTCAAGGCCCAGGCCGGTGAGCTTTTCGGAATCGGCCAGCAGTTCTTCGGTGATGTCGTCGTCTTCGTCGGCATTCATGATCCCGATGCTACCGGCCACGGGCGGCAGGCCCGATTTGTGTGACGCGGCAGCTCAGGGGTGGCCTGGCAGGGCCAACGCACGCCGCCGTCCAGACAGTATGACGTCCGCGCCGCGCGTTCTTCCAGACACGCTGCATCGACCAGTTCGCGTTTTCCTATGGGTTCTTGCAGCTCGACGGTCACGGGAACGACGTCGTTTCCCTGACAGGTGTAAGCACCTGGCGGCAACCGTCGGACATCGGCCCGGATCAGGATCCGTTCCGGCTCAACCTGCGCCCGGGGGTCAAGCACACTCCCGGTTTTCCCGCCGGCGCAGGCCAGCCGCGTTACGCCGATCCGGAGGGTCATGGCGAACGGACTGACGTCTGCGGGGTACAACAACTCCCATGCGCCGGGGTCGCCAGCTTCCGGTGCCGCAGGTCCGGCTGCACTGCCTTTGGGCGGCGGTGCGCTGTTGGGTGGCAAGGTGTTGGGCGGCGCGGTGCAACTGCAGAAGAGGAGAACCGTCACCAACAGCGCGCCGACCAGCAGATGTCTTGGAGAGGAGTGCTCCACCTCGGCCTCCACGTGACAAACCCCGATAGGGCCGGCGGTCACTGCCGCCGGTGTCCGTAGTATGGCACGTCTGGTGCCCGCTCCATAGGGCAGGTCCGGTCACCCGGCAGGGGCCTCAGGCGGCAGCCCCCTGAAAGTGCTTCTCGATCAGCCCCTTGATGTCCTCGTGGCAGCCGCCGCAGCCTGTGCCCGCACGGGTGGCGGCGGAAACCTCGGCCACGGTGGAGCAGCCGCCGGCGACGGCGTCGGCAATCTTGCCTCCGCTCACGCCGGCGCAGCGGCACACCGTGCTCTCGGGGTCGCTGGAGGCGCCGGCCGACGCGAGCTGGTCGGGTCCGTCGAGGCGCAGGAGCAGGGACCGGTCTGCGGGCAGTTCGGCGCCGCGTTCGAAGAGTTGCACCAGTTCTCCTGCGGTGCGCGGCATGCCCACGGTGACCAGTCCTTCCAGCACCCCGCCGCGGGTGGTCATCTTCACGTAGCGCCCGTGTTCCGGGTCCGCCCACTGTGCGATCTGCAGGCGCGGCCTGCCGTTCACGGCCCCGGCCGTGAGGATTTCCTCATCCCAGGGATCCGCGGAGTTGTCCCCGGCCACAGCCATGTTCATGCCGCGGGCCTTCAGCACGATGACGCCGGGCTTTTCCTGGGGGAGCGGGGGCAGCGAGTCGGCGTCCTCCGCGTCACCCTCGGACAGCAGCAGGAGGTATTCGGCGAGCCATTCGGCCTGCCGCCAGCCGGGTCCCACCAGGCCGGACGGTGCCCGCGCGGTGCGGCACTCGATGCAGGCCGGATCCGGGCAGCGGACCTCGGCGCAGTCACCGATGGCGAAGATATGCGGCTCGTGGTGTGCGCGCAGCCGGTGGTCGACCAGGATGCCTGTCCCGGTGGAGAGCCCGCAGCCTTCGGCGAGCTCAATGCGCGGGCGGACGCCGCAGGACAGGACCAGCAGGTCGCCGTCGATCGCCGATCCGTCGTCGAGCAGCAAAGCCGAGAATCCGCCGTCGGCCGCGTTGTGCTCAATGCCCGTGGAACGGGCGTTGCCGGCCACCCGGACGCCGCAGTTGCGCAGGCTCGCCGCCAGCACGGCGCCGCCGCCGCGGTCGATGTTCCGGCCCAGCGGGTGGGGTCCGTTGTGAACCACGGTGACCGTGGCGCCCTCCTCCGCGGCCGCGAGGGCGGTCTCAAGCCCCAGCACGCCGCCGCCCAGGACCACCACGCGCTTGCGGCCTTCCACTGCCTGGCGCAGCACCTCGGCGTCCCGGAGGTCGCGGAGTGCCGTGACACCCGGCGGGAGGACGGGAGCGGCAGGGTCCGGGTTCAGCCCGGTGAGGTTGGGGACCACGGGCCGTGAACCGGTGGCAAAGACCAGCCGGTCATAGTGGGCGGAGGTGCCGTCGGAGAGGATGACGGACTGCCGTGCGCGGTCCACGCGCCGGACCTTCACGCCCAGCCTGACGTCCACGCCGTCGGCCACCAGTGCTGCGGCGTCGGCGAGGGCCAGGGCCTCGGGCGTGGTGCGGCCAACTCCCAGGTCGGCCACCAGCACGCGGTTGTACGCGGCCTCGGTTTCCTGGCCGATGACCGTCAGCCCCACCTGCCCGGCGCGCAGTGCCGGCAGCAGTTCGTCGACCAGCCGCGCCGCCACCGGACCGAATCCGACAATAACAATCTGCTCGCTCATGAGGCCTCCGCTGTCTGAAGAACACTGGTGCTCGGGGTGGCCGCTGCCAGCCGGACCCATACTTTGTTGTACTTGAATTCGGGCATCCCCGAGATGGGATCCGTGGCCGCTTCCGTGAGCCGGTTCGCGCTCTCCAGTTCGGGAAAGTGGAACGGCAGGAAGACGGTTTCGGGGCGGATGCCGGTGCTGAGCTCGGCCCGGCAGACCACTTCGCCGCGCTCATTCGCCACCGAGACCTGCGCGCCGTCCGTGATGCCCATGGCCGCGGCGGCCGCCGGATGGATCTGCATCCTGGCTTCGGGCTGCGAGGCCAGGAGTTCGGCCACCCGCCGCGTCTGGGCGCCCGACTGGTAGTGCTCCAGCAGACGGCCGGTGATGAGGGTCATGGGCTTGGCGGCAGGATCGGGGTTTGCCATCGGAGTACGACGGCGGCGGGGTGCCACCGGGGTCATGACCGCCTTGCCGTCGGCGTGGGCAAAGCTGTCCAGGAACATGCGCGGCGTTCCGGTGCTGCCGGCGGGGTAGGGCCAGTAGGCGGCCGCGCCGCTGTCCAGCATGGCGTAGTCGATGCCGGAGTAGTCCGCCGCGCCGCCGGCGGATGCCAGGCGCAGCTCCTCGAAGACCGTCTCCGGATCGTCGCTGTAGGTGGACGGTGCGTCCAGGGCCTCGGCCAGCCGGGCCATGATCCACAGCTCGCTGCGGGCGCCGGCGGGCGGCTGGATCGCCTGGCGGCGGCGGAGGACGCGGCCTTCGAGGTTGGTCAGCGTGCCTTCCTCCTCGGCCCACTGAAGGACCGGCAGGACGAGGTCGGCCTCGGCCGCGGTCTCGGACATGAAGAAGTCGCAGACCACCAGGAAGTCCAGGCTGCGGAGCCCGCGGATGACGGCGTTGGCGTCCGGCGAGGCGACCGCGATGTTGGAGGCGTGCACGAAAAGGCACCGGACGCCGTCGGGCTGTCCCAGTGATTTGAGCAGCTGCACGGCCGGCAGGCCGGGGCCCGGGATGAGCGACTCGGGAACGTTCCAGACCTTTGCCATGTGGGCGCGGGCAGCGGGGTCGGTGATCTTGCGGTAGCCGGGCAGCTGGTCGGCCTTCTGGCCGTGCTCGCGGCCGCCCTGGCCGTTGCCCTGGCCCGTGAGCGTGCCGTAGCCGCTGCGGGTGCTGCCGGGCAGGCCCAGCAGGAGGCTGAGGTTGATGGCTGCCGTGGCGGTGTCGGTACCGTCCACGTGCTGCTCCACGCCGCGGCCGGTGAGGATGTAGCTGCCGCCCTGGCGGGCGCCGCTGGCCAGCCGCCGGGCCGTCTCGCGGATGAGCTCGGCGGGAACGCCGGTGATGGACTGGACCCGCTCCGGCCAGTAGGCGTTGACGGACCGGACCACGGCATCGAAGCCGCCGGTGCGCGCCTGGATGTAGTCGGCGTCCAGGAGGCCCTCATGGATCACCACGTGGGAAATACCCAGCAGGAGCGTGAGGTCGGTGCCCGGAAGGGGCTGCAGGTGGAGGCCGCCGCCGTCGGAGGTGAACGCGGCCGTGGCGGAACGCCGCGGATCCACCACGATGAGGCCGCCGGCGTCGCGGACGCCCTGCAGGTGCTGGACGAACGGCGGCATGGTCTCGGCGACGTTGGAGCCGAGCATCAGGATGGTGCTGGCCGTATCCAGCGCCTCAAGCGGGAAGGGCAGCCCGCGGTCCAGGCCGAAGGCCCGCATGCCTGCGGCAGCCGCGGACGACATGCAGAACCGGCCGTTGTAGTCGATCCGCGAGGTGCCCAGCGCGAGGCGGGCGAACTTGCCCAGCTGGTAGGCCTTTTCGTTGGTGAGGCCGCCGCCGCCGAAGACGCCGACGGAGTCCGCACCGTACCTGGCGCGTGCGTCCTTGACGGCTGAGGTGACGCGGCCAAGTGCCTCGTCCCAGGAGATGGGGCGGAAGACGCCGTCGGGCCCCTTGAACATGGGCTCGGTGACGCGTCCGGGGTGCTGCAGGAGCGATGCCGACGTCCACCCCTTGCGGCACAGGCCGCCGCGGTTGGTGGGGAAGTCACGTCCGCTGACCTCGAGGGCGGGGCCCTCGATGCCCGGGGCTGGTTGTGCCGGCGCTGCCGGCACGGGGCCTGGCCCCGGCTGGGCAGCCGGGGCCAGGCCCGTAGCGGCCGGAACCGCAGGGGACTTGAGCGTCATGGCGCACTGCAGAGCGCAGTAAGGGCAGTGCGTGTCGGCGCTTTTGGTCATGTTAGACGTGTCCCATCGCGTTTCGGTTGGCGTTGCGGATGTAGCAGAACCAGCAGACGGTCAGCATCAGGGCGTACGCTCCGACGAAGCCGTAGAAGGCCGGGGTGTAGGAGCCGCTGGCCGTATTGGAGGCGTTCAGTACCTGCGGGATGACGAACCCGCCGTAGGCGCCGATGGCGGAGATCAGGCCGAGCGCCGAGGACGCGAGGCGCTGGGTCTGCACCGAGCTGGCTCCGGAGCGGGCCGCGCGGCTGGACGTCGCGAAGATCACCGGGATCATGCGGTAGGTGGCGCCGTTTCCGAAGCCGCTGGCCGTGAACAGCATCAGGAACAGGACCAGGAAGAGCCAGAAGTTCTTCAGCGGCAGCGTCCAGATCATTGTCAGCGTGATCACGGCCATGGCGGCGAAGGCCGACACGGTCATGCGTGCTCCGCCCATGCGGTCAGCCATGCGGCCGCCGTAGGGGCGGGCCAGGGAGCCGACCAGCGGGCCGAGGAAAGCCAGCGAGAGGGCCACGGCGCCAACGTGGATGGAGGAGAACGCCGGGAAGTAGTCCTTGATGAGCTTAGGGAACACGCCGGCGAAGCCGATGAAGGAGCCGAAGGTTCCGATGTACAGCAGGGCCATGACCCACAGGTGGGGTTCCTTGATGGCGGCGAGGGATCCCGCGACGTCGCCCTTGGCGCTCGTGAGGTTGTTCATGTACTTGTAGGCGCCGAAGGCTGCCAGGAGGATCAGCGGAACCCACATCAGACCGGCCACGGGCAGGTTGACGGTGCCGGCGGCCAGCAGCGTGATGGCGATCGGGACAGCAAGCTGCGCCACGGCTGCGCCGAGGTTGCCGCCGGCGGCGTTCAGGCCCAGTGCCCAGCCCTTTTCACGGGCGGGGTAGAAGAAGGTGATATTGGCCATCGAGCTGGCGAAGTTGCCCCCGCCAAAGCCGGCAAGTGCGGCCACGAACAGCATGACGCCGAACGGTGTTTCCGGATTGGAGACACACAGTGCCAGGCCGGTGGAAGGGATCAGGAGCAGCAGCGCCGAGACGATGGTCCAGTTGCGGCCGCCGAAACGCGGAACCATGAACGTGTAGGGAATCCGGAGCGTGGCACCCACGAGGCTCGGCATCGAAATCAGCCAGAAAATCTCGGAAGTGCTGAACGTGAATCCTGCGGTGGGAAGCTGGACTACGACGATGGACCAGAGCTGCCAGACGACGAAGCCGAGGAATTCGGCGAAGATGGACCAGTTGAGGTTGCGGCGCGCGATCGACCGGCCCTGGGATTCCCACTGGTGCCTGTTCTCGGCGTCCCAGTTGGCGATCCAGCGTCCGGGACGCTCTTCAAGGGCAGGTGCGTCGGTGGTTGTGGCGGCGGCAAGATCGAGGGAATTGTGGGTTCCGGCGTCTGCGGTGCGGTCAGCAGTCACGGTATACCTCCTTGGGGAATGTTGTCCTTCCAAGGTAGGGACAGCGCGTTTCGCAGACGGTCGCGGTTTGTTAACGTGCTGTGACATTTGCCTATCAGACCGCTTTGGGCGGCGTTAGGCTTGCTGGACGACCTCATGCTGAGACAACTCGAAAAGTCCGTATCATGGACCGCTTGTCCGTTCCGTGGACGGCGGGAACTAAGATTGAACTCTGTTTTATCCCTATGTTTGGAGGGACTTCCGAGCGAGGTCCGTCCAGTTCTCATGAAAGCGTCCCCACATGTCATCGCCTGCAACATCAACGGAACATGGCACCGCCAAACCGGTGAACTCCAAGGGCAAAGTGATCTTTGCCAGCCTCATCGGAACGACGATCGAGTTCTACGACTTCTACATCTACGCCACCGCATCGGTGCTGGTCTTCCCCAAGCTGTTCTTCCCCCAGGCAACGGAGATCAACGCCCTCCTGAGCTCGTTCGCGATCTTCGGGGTCGCATTCATCGCCCGGCCCATCGGCTCGGTCCTGTTCGGGCACTTCGGCGACAAGTTCGGCCGTAAGGGCACCCTGGTGGCCTCGCTCCTCACCATGGGCCTTGCCACCTTCTTCATCGGCCTGCTGCCCACTGCCACCGTCGCCGGCTGGACGATCCTGGCGCCGCTGCTGCTGGTGCTGCTGCGCTTCGCCCAGGGCCTGGCGCTGGGCGGTGAGTGGTCCGGCGCCGCGCTCCTGGCCACCGAGAACGCACCCAAGGGCAAGCGCGCCGTCTACGGAACCTTCCCGCAGCTCGGCGCCCCCATCGGCTTCATCCTGGCCAACCTGCTCTTCATCTGGTTCAACGCTGCCCTCACCCCCGAGGAATTCATCGCCTGGGGCTGGCGGGTTCCGTTCCTGCTCAGCGCCGTGCTGGTGATCGTGGGCCTCTACGTCCGGCTGAAGCTCGTGGAGAGCGTCTCCTTCCAGAATGTCCTTAAGGAAGACAAGGTGGCAAAGGTCCCCTTCACCGCCACCTTCAAGAGCCACTGGCGGCCGGTCCTGGCCGGAACCTTCATCATGCTGGCCACGTACGTGCTCTTCTACATCATGACGTCCTTCACCCTGACCTACGGCACCAAGCCCGCGTCCGTCCAGGCCGCGCAGGCTGCCGGCGAAAAGGCAGGCAAGCCGATGTCCGCCGCCGAGGTGGCCAACTTCGTTCCCGGCCTGGGCGTTTCCCGCGGCGACTTCCTTTGGATGCTGATCCTCGGCGTCGTCTTCTTCGGTATCTTCACCCTCGTGTCCGGTCCGCTGGCCGAGAAGTGGGGCCGCCGCAAGTTCCTCATGGGCGTCACCGCAGGCATCTTCGTGTTCGGCGCGCTGTGGTTCACCATGTTCGGCCCCGGCCCTGGCGCAGCAATCGTCGGACTCATCATCGGCTTCACGCTGATGGGACTCACCTTCGGCCCGATGGCCGCGATCCTGCCCGAGCTGTTCCCGTCCAATGTGCGGTACACCGGCTCAGCCGTGGCCTACAACCTTTCCAGCGTTATCGGCGCCGCTCCGGCGTCGTTCATCGCCATTGCCCTGTGGCAGGCAGCCGGCGGCAGCACGTGGCTGGTCGGCGTGTACATGGCCGCGGCCGCGGTGCTGACGTTCATTGCCCTGTGGCTCACCCGCGAAACCAAGGACACGGACTACGAGAACAACGTGGCCTGATCCCAGGTTTAGCTGCGGAAACGAAAATGCCCGGTGTGAATCACACCGGGCATTTTCATGTTCTCCAATAAGCGCTTAGTCCTCGATCGTCGCGATCACGGCACCGGCGGCCACCGTCTGGCCCGCCGCGGCGGACAGGCCGGTGATGGTGCCGGCACGGTGCGCGGTCAGCGGCTGTTCCATCTTCATCGCCTCAAGGACGACGACGAGATCACCTTCGGCGACGACGTCGCCATCGGCCACGGCCACCTTAACAATCGTTCCCTGCATGGGGGAGGTCAGGGCGTTGCCGCCCGCGGCGGCGGTGGCGGCGCCGGTGCGGCCGCGCTTCTTGGACTTGGCCGGCTTCGCTCCGGCCGCTGCCGCCCCGCTGAAGCCCAGGCTGGCCGGGAGTGCCACCTCGAGGCGCTTGCCGCCCACTTCCACCACCACGGTGCGGCGCTCAGCGGCGTCCTCACCTTCCGGTGCGGCGCCGTTGGGCGTCCAGGCGGGAAGGTCATTGACGAATTCGGTTTCGATCCAGCGGGTGTGGACGCTGAACGGACCCTCCGCCGGCGCGAATGCCGGGTTGCTGACCACGGCCAGGTCGAAGGGGATGACGGTGGGAATGCCTTCCACCACCATCTCCTCGAGGGCGCGGCGGGCGCGCTGCAGGGCCTGCGGGCGGTTCGCTCCGGTGACGATCAGCTTGGACAGCATGGAGTCGAAGTTGCCGCTGATGACGTCGCCCTCTTCGATGCCGGAGTCAATGCGGATGCCGGGGCCGGTGGGGTTTTTCAGGGTGCTCACGGTGCCCGGTGCGGGCATGAAGTTGCGGCCCGGGTCCTCGCCGGTGATGCGGAACTCGAAGGAGTGGCCGCGCACCTCGGGGTCGCCGTAGCCCAGCTCCTCGCCGCGGGCCAGGCGGAACTGCTCGCGGACCAGGTCGATGCCGGTGACTTCCTCAGAGACGCAGTGCTCCACCTGCAGGCGGGTGTTGACCTCGAGGAAGGAGATGGTACCGTCCTGGCCGACGAGGAACTCGCAGGTTCCGGCGCCGAGGTAGCCGGCTTCCTTCAGGATGGCCTTGGACGATTCGTAGAGGCGCTGGTTCTGCTCCGCCGTCAGGAACGGTGCCGGGGCCTCCTCCACGAGCTTCTGGTTGCGGCGCTGGAGTGAGCAGTCGCGGGTGGAGACGACCACCACGTTGCCGTACGCGTCGGCGAGGCACTGGGTTTCGACGTGGCGCGGGGCGTCAAGGAACCGCTCGATGAAGCATTCGCCGCGGCCAAAGGCTGCAGTGGCCTCGCGGACGGCGGAATCGAAGAGCTCGGGGATTTCCTCGCGGGTGCGGGCCACCTTGATGCCGCGGCCGCCGCCGCCGAAGGCCGCCTTGATGGCGATGGGCAGGCCGAATTTGTCGGCGAATTCCAGGATCTCGTCGGCGGACTCAACGGGGTCGGCGGTGCCGGGCACCTGCGGGGCACCCACCTTCTCGGCGATGTGGCGGGCCTGGACCTTGTCGCCCAGCGCGGAGATGGCTTCCGGCGAGGGGCCGATCCAGGTGATGCCGGCGTCGATGACCTTCGCTGCGAACTGGGCATTCTCGGACAGGAAGCCGTAGCCGGGGTGGATGGCGTCGGCGCCGGACTGGCGGGCTATCTCGATCAGTTTGTCCATCACGAGGTAGGACTCGGCTGCCGTGTTGCCGCCCAGGGCGAACGCTTCGTCGGCGAGCTTGACGTGCAGGGCATCCCGGTCAGGATCGGCGTAGACGGCGACGGAGGCGATGCCCTCGTCCCGTGCTGCCCGGATGATGCGAACGGCGATTTCACCGCGGTTCGCGATCAGAACCTTGGTGAGTTTTGAATGCACTGGACCTGCGGACTGCTCCGGCTTTACTGACAAGGCGTCTCCTTCTTTCCTTCAGGGAGCCTAGCCTGATTTTGAGGATTCCGCTGATATTACTGGCGGAATCCGCGTGTAAGAGGCCAAGCCTTTGTAGGGAAGCTACAACTCCCCGGGATTTGCCGAGCCGGGCAGGTCCTGCCAGAACTCGGTGATGCTCACGTTCGCCTGGGCCAGCAGGGAGCGCAGCGTGGATACCGACAGTCCGACGACGGCGTGCGGGTCGCCGTCGACTTTCCGGATGAAGGCGCCGCCCAGGCCATCGATCGTGAAGGATCCGGCGCAGTGCAGCGGCTCGCCGGTGGCGATGTAGGCGTCGATCTCTGCGAGCTGCATCTCCATGAAGTGCACCTCCGCGGAGGCGACGCTGCCCAGCGTGGCGCCGGAGCCGCCGTCGTCGTCCGTGTCCCGGCAGTCCACCAGCCAGTGGCCGGTGTGCAGGACCCCGCTGCTGCCGCTCATCCGCAGCATCCGCTGCCGGGCAACGTCCACGGTGTACGGCTTGCCGTGCGACTCGCCGTCGAACTCGAACACGGAGTCGCAGCCGAGCACCAGGGCCCCTTCGGCTTCCGGTAGGGAGGCGACGGCCTCAGCCTTGGCGCGGGCCAGGAGCAGGGCGGTGTCGTGCGGATCGGTGACGCCGTAGCGTTCCTGCACGGCGTCCTCGTCGACGTCGGACACGAGGACCTCGTGTTCGATGCCTGCCTCAGTCAGGAGTTTGGTGCGGGCGGGGGACTGCGAGGCAAGAATGAGGCGGGTCACGGCTCCAGCCTAGTACGTTCAGAAAGCGACACCGGTGGCGGCGTGCCCCATCCGCGGACCCTCTCACGCAGCCGATGCCGGCCAGGGTGCCGGTCACACGCCCTGTTGGTCTGTAGGTGGGTGTTCGGCCACGCAGAAGAGGTTCCCCTCCCGATCAGCAAGAGTGGTCCACTGCACGTGTGGGAATTCGTCCAGGACATCCCATTGGTACGTGGCCCTGAGGCTGAGGAGGCGTTCGACCTCGGCCTGTCGTGACCCCCAGGGGACGGTCAGGTCCAGGTGGAACGCCTGGTGCTCGGGGCGCGGACCGGTCACGGGCTGGAAGAACATAGCGAACCCTCCGGGGCCGGCGGGTGGCAGGTAGACGCTGTCACCACCGGGTGAAGGCACGGCGCCGGTGACGGACGCCCAAAATTCGGCAAGTGCGGCTGGATTCCGGGCCTCTAAGTTGATTGCACCAAGGGTGATCGGGGGAGTCGTCATGGTCGCAACGCTAGCAGGACCCCCTGACAGCCTCCCGTTTGCCGCCCGCCGGTTCAAAGGATCGGCGGGCGGCTTCGCACTACTGAGTGATCCCGCGTTGGTTCAGCGGGCGGCAACCTCCGCGGGCTCAGCGTCCGGCTCAGAGTCGGGCGCGGCCACCGTCACCGGTGCGTGCTCCCGGAGCCTCGCCCCTTCCACGTCAACGTCCGGCAGTATGCGGTCCAGCCAGCGCGGCAGCCACCAGGCTTTGTCGCCGAGAAGGTACATGACTGCCGGGACGATCGTCATGCGCACCACGAAGGCGTCAACCAGCACGCCGAACGCCATCGCAAAGCCGAGCGGCCGGACCATGTTCAGGTGCGAGAAGATGAAGCCCGCGAAGACACTGACCATGATGATGGCCGCGGCGGTGACCACCGCCGAGGCGTGGCTGAAGCCGGAGCGGACGGCGTGCTTGGCGGACTCGCCGTGCATGAAGGATTCACGCATGCCCGAGGCGATGAACACCTGGTAGTCCATGGCCAGCCCGAACAGCACGCCGATCAGGATGATCGGCAGGAAGCTCAGCACGGCGCCGGGGTTGTCGACGCCGAACACGGTACCCAGCCAGCCCCACTGGTAGACGGCCACCACGGCGCCGAATGCGGCCGCCAGCGAGAGCAGGAAGCCGCCGGTCGCAAGCAGCGGCACCACGATCGAGCGGAATACCAGCAGCAGCAGGATCAGCGAGAGGCCTACCACGATGGCCAGGTACGACGGCAGAGCGTCGCCCAGCTTCGCAGAAACATCAACATTGCCTGCCGTCTGGCCCGTAAGGCCGATGCTGACGCCGGTGGAGTCCTTGATCTCGGCCCTCTCGGCACGGATGTCGGAAACCACGTTCACGGTGCTGGCGCTGGCCGGACCCTCCTTCGGAATGACCTGGAACACTGCCGTTCCGCGGTCCTCGCTCAGTGCCACCGGAATGGCCGCAGTGACGTTCTCCGTCTTGCGCAGGATGTCAGCGACGTCCAGTTGCTTGGCCGTTGCTTCCGTTTCGTTCAGGCCGTCCGGCAAGTCACCCACCACGATGATCGGTCCGGTCATGCCCTCGCCGAAGCTGCGCTTGGTGGCGTCATAGGCCTTGAAGGCCTGGGAATCGACAGGTTCGGAGCCGCCGTCCGGCAGGGCGAGCCGCAGCTGGGCGGCGGGCAGGGCCACAATGCCCAGCGCCAGGACGCCGGCGAGCATGGCCAGAACCGGGTGCCGGGTGACCAGCCCGCCCCAGCCGTGGCTGCTGCGGTGCTCGTCCTTGGCGCGGTCCTCGGCCTCGCGGTTGGGGTCGGCATGATGCTTCGCCGCCTTGGCCCAGGCCCGCCTGGAGATCAGCTTCCTGCCCACGAGGGAGAGGATCGCGGGCGTCAGCGTCAGTGCGACGAGGACGGCCACCGCGACGGTCCCGGCCGCGGACACGCCCATGACCCCGAGGAACGGAAGGCCCGGGACCACCAGCGCGGCGAGGGCGATGATGACCGTCAGGCCGGCGAAGAGCACGGCGTTGCCGGAGGTTCCGGTGGCACGGGCCACCGACTCTCCGGCGTCCATGCCTGCCAGCAGCTGCCCGCGGTGGCGGTTGACGATGAACAGCGAATAGTCAATGCCGACCGCGAGCCCCAGCATGAGGGCGAGCATCGGGGAGATGGAGCTCATATCGATGACACTGCTCAGTGCCATGGTGGCGCCGACGCCCACCGCCACGCCGATCACGGCCATCAGCAGCGGCAGCCCGGCGGCGACGAGTGTCCCGAGCATGATGATCAGGACCAGTGCCGCGACGGCGATGCCGATGATCTCAGCCACGCCGAAGATCTCGGAGACGTCCTCGCTGATTTCCTTACTGGGCAGCGCGGTGACCCCGGCCGGGGAGACTTCCTGCACGATGTCCTGGACCTCCTGGCGCACCTTCGGGTCCAGCCCGTTGATGGAGGTCTTGAACTGCACCTGCGCTATGGCAGCCTTGCCGTCTTCCGAGACGAAACGCAATCCCTGCGACGCTTCGACCTGGCGCTTGGCCAGTGCCAGCCTGGCTGCGCCCGCGGCCGCTTCCCTGGTGCCGGCGTCGAGCTTTGCCTGCCCGGCGGCCAAACCGGCCTTCTGCTGACCCAGCTGGGCCTCGATGGCCTGCGCCGGGAGTCCGGCAGCAGTCATCTGCGCCTCAGCCGCGGCCAGCTGTTCCTTGCCGGCAGCCAGCCCGGCGGCGGCCTTATCCAGTTCGGCCTTGCCCGCGGCTGCCTTGGCCTCGCCCGCGGCCAGAACTTCCGCAGCCTTGTCCAGCTGGGCCTGGGTGGCGAACGGGTCGACGGTTCCCCGGACGTCCGGAAGGGCCTCAAGCTTGGTCAGGGCGGCGGACACTGCGTCCTTGCCGGCCTGGCTGAACTGGGCGTCGTTTGCCTGGAAGACAACCCCGGCAGAGCCTCCCGACGACGCGGGCAGCTCCTTCTGGAGCTTGTCGGCCATCTGCTGGGTTTCGGTGCCTGGAATCTGGAAGTTGTTGGACAGCGTGCCGTGAAAGGCCGCCGCGGCGCCGCCGACGGCCAGCAGGATCGCCAGCCAGATTGAGACGACGAGCCACCGGTGACGATAGGAAAACTTGCCAAGGCGGTACAGGAGAAGTGCCATGTCAGGACCGTTCTGCGTTGCGGATGGAGGGATTGGCGGAAGATTCAGTCGGATCCGTTGGGGGCCCGGAGAAACCTGATCCGAGGAGGCCCATCGAATCGATGAGCAGCTGGCGGAGGATGGCCAGAGACTCGGGGGAGAGGTCGGGGCCGCAGCGGCGGAACCACACGTCCATCGCGGCCTTGCCACAGGAGACGACCGAACCTGCAAGGGCCCGGACGTAGAGTTCGTCCGGTTCGGCCTCGGGCCCCCGCGGGGAACGCTCCCGGGCCGCAGCAACAATCTGCTCGGTGCAGTGGTCCCAGGCCTCCAGCTCGGAGCGCGCCATCAGGGGATTGCCCTGGGTCAGGCCGAACAGCTCGGCCAGCGGAGCCACCGTCATGGGATCCGCCAGTTCCACCAGGGCGGCGCGGGCCGACTCGAGGATGGGTTCGTCCGCCGGGCGACGCCGGAACTGCTCGAGGGCGCTGTCCAGGAAGCCGTTGGTCACAGACGCGATCGCGGCTTCCGTGCTGCTGAAGTAATTGAAGAAGGTCCGCCGTGAGATGCCCGCCGCTTCGGCAATGTCCTCGACCGTGAAGTTGCCGGGGCCGTTCTGCCGCAGGAGGGCAAGCGTTGACCCGGTGATCGCCTGCCGGGTGGCAGCCTTGTTCAGCTCGCGCCGGGAAACCGGCCCGCCGTCGGCCGGCACAGAACCCGGCGTGGGGGACGAGGGGGAAGTGGAAGTGGACACGCAGTTACACTACGTGCAAGTTTGCACTCTGCGCAACTGGGCTTGGAGTGCTTCACAGCTTGCCCCGCCACATTCACAGCGCCTTCACAGCCAGGCCAAAGCTGTTCTTGAGGAGGATGGTGCATCCTGTTGTCGTAGCCGGCACGGCGGCAATGATGCCTCAAGGCCGGCGAATCGAGGAGCGGACCATGGAGCGTTCAAAGAAAGTGGCTCTCGGACTGGGCGCGACTGCCTTGGCACTTGGCACAGGATTCGGTGTTACCGGCATTGCAGACGCGACAACGGCCACTCCCGCACCCACCCCCACATCAAGCAGCCCATCCAGCGGTCCCGACTACGGGCTGCGTCTCGACGGCGGACGGCACGGACATGGACATGGGGACGGGCGCGGTCACGGGGTCCTCAAGGCGGACGCCGCGGCGCTCGCGGCCAAGCTGGGCGTGGACCAGGCCAAGCTGGAGGATGCGCTCAGGGCATTCCGCGAGGCAAACCGTCCGCCCGCCCGGAATGCAGACGGCGCCAAGCCGGACAGGGCGGCCAGGGAGGCGGCGCTGGCAGCATCGCTGGCCAAATCCCTGGGCATCGATGAGGCCAAGGTCAAAGCCGCACTCGACGAACTCCGCACCCAGGCGCAGGCAGACCGTGCGGCAGCCCTGAAGAGCCGGCTCGATCAGGCGGTGAAGGACGGCATGCTCACCCAGGCCGAAGCGGACGCCGTCACGAAGGCCGTGGAAAAGGGTGTGATCGGCGGCCGCTAGAGCCCCGGGCGAGCGGGCGGGGAACCGTTCCGGGCTGCGCGCGCCTGTGCGGACGCCGAGTCAGCCAGTGCGCTCGACGGCGGCGAGGATCGCCGCTCCGAGCTCCGCGGGCCTGGTGAACTGGGGCCAGTGCCCGGTGGGAAGGTCCACGAGTTCCACATCCCGGATGCGGGCGAGCTCCTCAACGTAGGGGTGCCCGGCGTCCATCCACTCCGTCAGCAATGAGGACGGGAACTCGCAGGCGATCACCGTGGCAGGGACGTCGTAGCGGCGCACATCGTGAAGGTGCTGCTTGTCGCAGGCCACAGCCTTTGGCTGCGGGATGGACCGTGCACGGAATGCATCGCGAAGCCCGTCGTCGAGGTCGGTGAGGTCGGCGTCGTCGAACACGTCCCACGAGGGCAGGGGGATCTCATCACCGTCAGCCGGCAGTTCATCATTGATGACGCCGCCCTCGCCGAGCGGTCCGCTGTCAACGTATACCGCCCGGACCACGCGGTCCGGGCGTTCGTCCACGGCGCCATGGATGATGGCACCTCCACCGGAGTGGCCAACGAGGACCAGCGGCCCCTCGATGCCGTCAATGGCTTCCACAACTGCGTTGATGTGGTCGCGGAGCCCGATGCCGGAACGCTTGGCGTCCTTTGCTTCGAGCCCCGGGAGGGTCAGTGCGTGGATCTGGTGGCCGGCCTCCACGAGCGGCGGAGTGACGCCGGACCAGGATGAACCATCGAGCCAGAAACCGGGAACCAGAATGATGTCCATGCCGGTACCCTACCCTTGCTGCCTGCCGCCGGGGGGCTCATTTGGGCGGCCGGACTTAAATGGGTGTGCCCCGGGGACGCCAGTTCAGGAATCCACGGGGCGCACCCATTCGACGGCGATCAGGCTTTCGACTCAGCCAGCTCACGCTCGACGGCGGCGGGGGCCTCTTCCTCGCGGAAGGCCTCCCCGGTGCGCGGTGCGTTGTAGAGGGTTTCGTCGAGGATCCCCTGGCGCTTGGCCACAATGGCGGGCACGAGTGCCTGGCCGGCCACGTTGACGGCCGTGCGGCCCATGTCCAGGATGGGGTCGATGGCCAGCAGGAGTCCGACGCCGGCCAGGGGCAGTCCCAGCGTGGAGAGGGTCAGTGTGAGCATAACGACGGCGCCGGTGGTTCCCGCCGTCGCAGCGGACCCGAGGACGGAGACCAGTGCGATCAGCAGGTACTGGCTGAAGTCGAGCTGGACCCCGAAGAACTGGGCCACGAAAATCGCGGCGACGGCCGGGTAGATCGCCGCGCAGCCGTCCATCTTGGTGGTGGCGCCCAGCGGAACGGCGAAGGAGGCGTAGCCGCGGGGGACGCCGAGGTTGCGCTCGGTGACGCGCTGGGTCAGCGGCAGCGTGCCGATGGAGGAGCGGGACACGAAGGCCAGCTGGACGGCCGGCCACACGCCGGAGAAGTACTGCCTGACCGACAGGCCGTGGGAGCGGACCAGGACAGGGTAGACACCGAACAGCACCAGGGCGAGGCCGATGTAGATGGCAACGGTGAACTTGCCCAGCGAGCCGATGGTGTCCCAGCCGTAAACGGCCACCGCGTTGCCGATCAGGCCCACGGTGCCCAGCGGTGCGACGCGGATGATCCACCACAGCACCTTCTGGATGACGGCCAGTGCAGAGGCGTTGAGGGCCAGGAACGGCTCGGCCTGCTTGCCCACCTTGAGGGCGGCAACGCCGACGGCGATGGCGATCACCAGGATCTGCAGCACGTTGAAGCTCACGGAGGTGGTCACGGCGCCGGAGTCCGTGACCGTGGAGCTGGCGCCAAGGCCCAGGAAGTTCTTCGGGAACAGCCCGATGAGGAACGCCCACCAGTCGCCCTGCTTGCCGTCGTACTCTGCGTCGCCGGAGATCCCGGTGTTGGCGCCCGGCTGCAGGAGCACGCCCAGGCCGATGCCGATCAGCACGGCGACCAGCGACGTGATGGCAAACCACAGCAGCGTGTTCCAGGCGAGCCGTGCCGCGTTGGAGACCTCGCGGAGATTGGAAATGGAACTCACCACGGCGGTAAAGATCAGCGGCACGACGGCGGTCTGCAGCAGCGACACGTAGCTGGAGCCGATGGTCTGCAGTGTGGCGCCCAGCCCGTTGGGGTTCGCCTTGGTGCTGCCGGTGTACTTGGCCAGCAGGCCAAGGCCCAGCCCGACGATCAGGGCCGCGATGATCTGGAAGCCGAAGGAACCTGCCCACCGGGGCAGCTGGAAACCGGGACGCCCGGCCGTGGATGAAGTGGTTTGATTGCTCACCACAACAAGCTAGGCCGCGCAAAATACAGCTTCCAGCGGACATTGAGAAATATTACGCGGCCGTAGGGTGCCCAGGGTGCCGTAATGCCCGGAAAATCGGCGTCACACCGCACTTTCATGAAGTTATTCCCTCCGCGCGTGTGGCCAACATCTCGCCCATGAGGGTGGAGTTTTTGTCCAGATACCCTCTGCGTCAGGCTGGTTGTGAGTCATTCATTTGTAGTGAAGGAGCAGCCGCGTGTCGTGGAGAAGCCAGGGTTTTACTCGTGAGGAGATTC
>NZ_JBHTXX010000018.1:0-104209 GCF_042791415.1 Arthrobacter sp. NPDC056691 | reverse complement strand
CAGCCACGGGGCGAAGTAAGCCCGGTGCCGGCCAGAAAAGCCGGCGCCGGGCTTACGCCTGGGAACCGGCGAATTGACGGTCACCTCCGGCTTCGTGTCCGGCGGTCGGGTTGTTGCCCTGTCCCGGGGGGAATTGCAGCTACCTGCCGGAGTGCCGCAACGCGGCCCTCCGGCAGCGGGACGCCTGCGTTCCCTTTCCAAGGTCCCGGGGCACGGGTATCTTTTGACAATGTTCAGGGTGCTGGGACATCTCAAAGGGAAGGCCTGCGGCCGCTACCGCACGCTGATGGTAGTCGGCGGCCTGAGTGTTCTGACGATCCCGATTGCAGGCTGTGACCCAGGTGCCCCGCGGACGTCTGCGGTCTCGGTCGAGTCAAGCCCGGCAGCGACGTCCACAGACGGTGCGATATATTCGGCCGTCCCCCTCCCGGGAGGATCCACCGCTGCCGTTTCTACCGGGTCAGTCCCGGCCCCAGGGCCGCACGCTGCCGGGACAGCACAGACACCAACTCCGGGCGGCCCCGGAACGGTGGCGCCCAGTCCGACGCACGCGCCTGTGCCGAACCCGGCCGGAACGCCGGGTTCATTCCCGGAGGATAAGTCCGTTTCGGGTCAGCGCCTGCCCGTCGGGGATTTGCCGGGGTGGCGGCAGGTTTTCGCCGGTGATTTCACCCACGGCGATGTCCCCGTCGGCGAATTCCCCGGTGCCGCTTACCGCGGCAAATGGAGCGCGGGCTACGCCGACGGTACGCCCGACACAGCCGGACAGGTCAGTGGCGGCAAATCCGGTTACTACCCCACGAAAGTCCTCAGCGTCAGGAACGGCGTTCTGGACTGGTATTTGCACTCCGAAAACGGAATCTCCATGGGCGCCGCCCCTGCCCCCGTGATCGCGAACACCAGCAGCCGCCCGCACCGGCCCAACAGCCAGCTGTACGGACGGTACTCCGTACGCTTCAAAGCAGATTCGCTTCGGGGCTTCAAAACTGCCTGGCTGATGTGGCCCGACAGCGGCATATGGCCCAGGGACGGTGAACTGGATTACCCGGAAGGGGATCTCGCCGGGCCATTCTTCGGTGCCGTGCACCGGAGCGGATCCCCGCACAACACCTATGACGTAATCCCCTCACATGCCCTGTTCACGTCCTGGCACACCGCCACCACAGAATGGATACCCGGACGGGTCACCTTCCTTCTCGACGGAAAACGGCTGGGCACTCTCAGGACCGGCATCCCCAATAAGCCCATGCATTACATCCTGCAAACCGAGTCATGCCTGACCGGATGCCCGCTGCCCGGGACCGCCGGCCACGTCCAGGTCGCCTGGGTCGCGATCTGGTCAAGGATCTGACGGGAAGCCCTTACTACCACCAGCGTTGAACCAGCCCCACGGTAACCCGCATGGCATGCGGAGGATACGCCGGCTCGTGCTGGCCACCGTGGCGACCCTGGCTGTCCCGCTGTCAGGGTCCGTCGCCGGCACCGCCGGTACCCGGCGGCAGCACCGGCACGGGGCGGGCTGGGCACGTATTCGTCATCAACCTTGAGAACAAGGGCTTCGAGACTACCTGGGGGCCTGACTCGGAGGCCCCCTATCTGTCAGAAACGCTTCGCGCCCAAGGCGTTCTGCTCTCGAAGTACTACGCGATCGCCCATCACTCAACGCCCAACTACATCGCACAGATTTCCGGGCAGGCCAGGGTGTTGATGGCCTTGGGCGTGTCCTCGGAAGCGGTGAAGGCTGCGGCCGGGGCACCGGAGCCCTGCTGGGTTTCACCGGGAGTGTTGGCGGCCTTGGGGTAGGTGGCGAAGTAGTGATCGAAGGAGACGTTCTCCTGGAAGAGCACCACCACATGCTTGATCGGTGTCGCTTTGCCCGAAGGGCTTTCGGCGGCGGTCGCGGTGTCAGTGCCGAACCCGACCAGACCGGATGTCAATGCTGAAGTGGCGAGGACGGCCGCGCCCGTGGCCGCGACGCATTTGTGGTTGAATCTGCGTTGTGCCTGGAGATGAGGCATGGGGGACCCAGTCTTTCGTGTGTGAAGGGGGATGGCCGTAAAGCGCTCCCAATTGTTACTAACCGGTAAATAACTCCCGGGGACGGCTTCGTGAACACGAGATGGCGGGCAGTCAGGGCCCCTCACGAGCGGACCCTTGGCGCGGATTGGGTGTCCAATCGTTGCCTGAAGTAATCAAAACCGTCACCTCGATTTAAGCCGGGGTCCGTAGGTTCGCTTGCGTGAAAAGACCTTTCAGAGCCGTCCACCCATCCACTGAGCAGCAGCCCGGCCTCCCCGGTCCGGGAAAGTTGTCCGCATTCGTACGGGGCCGCCAGCCCCTCGCGATCGTTGCCGCCGGCTGCACCCTCGCCGTTCTGGGCGGCGCCGGCATCGCCGCCGCTTCCACCATCCCCTTCGGCCAGCAGCAGGTCGGCTCGCAAAATGAAAGCGGGGAGCAGGTCTCCTCGAACCAGGTGATCAAGCCCATCGGCGACCGCCTGATGACCCCGTTCGGCAAGATGATGGGCTCGACGGTCAGCCCGGACGGCCGATATCTCGTCGGGACCAGCGCGGACCGCTCGGTTGACCTGCAGGTCTTCGACCTCACAACCTATGAGCCCGTGGCTGCGGCGGGCACCCAATCAGCGACCGCTTTTGCAACAGCGGCAGGCAATGCGGGCTACGCGAACATGGCGTACCAGCACATCACGGATGGCTCGGTGGGCCAGGAGGGCCCGGTCTTTTCGCCGGATGGCAAGTTCCTCTTCGAGCCGGTCGCAACCGGCATCATCCGGTATCCGTTCAACACGGACGGCTCGCTCGGTGTCGGCACAAAGATCAGCATTCCGACCGCGGGCAGCAAGCAGGCCCTGACCGCCGGCATGGCATTCTCTCCCGACGGTTCGACACTGTACGCGGCAGCGAACGGCCAGAACACGGTGGTCTCGATCGACCCGGCGGCTGGCACCATCAAGCAGACCTTTGGTACAGGTATCGCCCCGCGCCAGCTGAAGTTCGTCGGCACAAGGCTGTACGTCTCCAACGAGGGAGGCCGCCAGGCGGTCGCGGGCGAGGCGACCATGAACTCCTACGGCACGGAAGTTCCCGCGGACACCAAGCTCGGTACCTCCACGACGGGCACGCTCAGCATCATCGACACGGCCAACGCGTCGGTGCCCGTCTCCTCAATCGACGTTCAGCTGCACCCGACGGCGATGTTCCTGGACGGCCCCACCCTGTACGTGGCGAACACCAACAGCGATTCTGTCTCCGTGGTGGACACGGCCACCAACAAGGTCCTGCAGACCATCGCGACCCAGCCGTGGGCCTCCTCACAGGTCGGCTACGAGCCGACCGCCATCACCATGCAGGGCGATCACCTGCTGGTCTCCCTGGGCCGCGCAAACGCGATCGCGGTCTACAAGGTCAACAAGAAGGACCCGAAAGACCCGGCCAGCTACATTGGCCTTTTGCCGACGGACTACTACCCGGGCAACGTCACCACGGCGAACGGCCAGATTGTGGTCACCAACGTCCGCGGCATCGACGCGCGCGGCCCTGAGGTGACCATCAGCGAGGGCCCGAACACGACGACTGCGACCGGTCACGGCACCCACTCCACGACGGCCTCGCTCACCAAGTTCACGTTGCCCGGCGATGAGCAGATCAAGCAGTCGACTGAGACGGTCTTCGAGCAGAACGGCTGGGACGGCAGCTCAGTCAAGGAAGCCACGGCGGCAGCCGCCGCGAAGATCCCAGCCGTGGCTGTGCCGAAGCGGATCGGGGAACCGTCAACGATTAAGCACGTGTTCCTGATCGTGAAGGAAAACCGAACCTACGACCAGGTCTACGGCGACATGAAGCAGGGAAACGGCGACGCGTCGCTGGCCCAGTTCGGCGCGAAGGTCACCCCGAACCAGCACGCCCTCGCCGGCCAGTTCGGCCTGTACGACAACACCTATGACATCGGCACGAACTCGGCCGAGGGACACAACTGGATGATGCAGGGCGACGACCCCGCCTACACCGAGACCAGCGGCGGTGAGTACAAGCGGTCCTACGACACCGAAGATGACGTCCTGGGCCACCAGCGCTCCGGGTTCCTCTGGACCGCTATCGGGGCCGCAGGCAAGACCGCCAGGAACTACGGCGAGTTCGACTCTGACGAGGGCAAGCCGGCCGGTGCCACCTGGCAGCAGTACTACTGCGCTGCAACGAGCACGATGGGGGGCGGCGACCCGGCCCAGCTCTTCACCCCGGCGCTGCAGATGCACGCGAGCTCGGCCATCCCGTCGCTGAACGAGATCACGGACCCGAACGCGGCCCCGTTCGACACTTCGGTGCCGGACATCTACCGCTACGAGACCTGGAAGCAGGACTTTGAGAAGAACGGTCCGAAGAACTTCCAGATGACCTGGCTCTCGAGTGACCACACCGGCGGGACTGCCGGCCCGCGGGCCCAGGTCGCCGACAACGACCTCGCTGTCGGCAAGATCGTCGATGAGATCTCGCACTCGCCGTACTGGAAGGACTCCGCGATCTTTATCGCCGAGGATGACAGCCAGAACGGCACCGATCACGTCGACGGTCATCGCGCCCCCGTTCAGGTGGTCAGCCCGTACGCTGTACACGGTAAAACCGTCAGCACCTTCTACTCCCAGATCAACATGGTCCGCACCATTGAGCAGATCCTCGGTGCACAGCCCCTGAACCAGAAGGTGGCCGCGGCCACCCCGATGTTCGACGCCTTCGGCAACAAGGCGGATCTGACGCCATACTCCGCGGTCCCGAACCAGGTCCCGCTCACCGAGGGCGTCAAGACCGCCCCTGCCTGCGGCCCGGACACCCTGGGCCAGAGCGGAGCGGCCGCCGCGGCAGTCAATGACGCCGCAGTCAAAGACACCGCTGTTCCGGCCCTAATGAAGGAAACCGCCGAAAAGTGGGAGGACTGGTCCGAGAAACAGCACCTGACCGGCAACGGCGCGAAGGAAGACTACGCGGACCCCAACCTGTTCAACCGCTGGACCTGGTACCAGACCCACAAATGGGAGAGCCCCTACCCGGGCGACGAGAAGATCTACGGCCCCGACGAGGTGCCCGGCATCCCCGCCGGATCAACCAGCCACGAGGACGACTGACAACTCATTGACCGGGGAGTTGAGCGCCAGTCGCTGACATCCCACCTGAGCGGGCTGGGCGCAAAGCGCTCAGCCCGCTCTTTTAAGAGCCCACGAAGGTCGGGTCGGTACTGGTTCGTTCTCGAACATGAAGCGATCCCCTGCCCGTCGACTTGCGGGCCATACCCGTGGCCGTCCCTCCCGGGGGAGAGGGGGAGCATCGCGGTGCCCAGCAGCGCGGCACCCAGAAGACTGGCATCTGAGGTTTACGGGTGTTCACCCGCCAGACGCTAGGGACGGTGATTTCCCAGCTGGCCTACAGGCGGGGTACGCAGGCTGAATAGACGCTTAACCAAGATGGTCATGACCATAGAACGGAAAGTCCCGCTTGAAGACTGCCTGTTTCAAATCGCTCCAACGGGGTGGCACTCTGGTGACATCACACTCTGTTCCATGGACGGGGCGCCGGCTGTGACGTCCCGGCCACCCCGCATTCGCCTTGCGAGGCTTCGATGTCGGATGAAATATGGCTGGACTGCGATGAGGGATGGCCCGACGGTCCTGTCGTGCTTGGCGTCGGGTGGGGCGTTTCAGAACACCTGGTCCGGACCGCGGCCGCCATCGCGGCAGCGCTGGGACAACATCTTGTCTGCGCCTTCGTAGACCCGGCCGGCTACCTGGCGGAGTGGGAACCGGAGCATCAACGGACAGCTCTTTCCCTGGAGCCGGCCAGCAACGAAGAAGCCCACTTCCCATCACAGCAACTGCGTCGGAGTCTCGAATCGGTTCTCGGACAGCCGGGCGAGACCTGGTCCTACCGGGTGCTGGACGGCGACGTTGCCAAGGCACTTATCCGCCTGGCCGAGAACACAGACGCGTCGTTGCTGGTCGTCGGCGCCGGCGGGGTCGGGGCCCTGGCACGGATCGAAAGGCTGCTCGAAGGATCTGTTTCCGCAGCACTGATTCACCGTCAGCCACGGCCAGTCCTCATTGTCCCGCGGAGCTGATGCGGGACGGGGACTGCCTTCACTGGGACCTAAACAGGATTGTTGGCATCCGTTCCGTCTGGATCCTGATCTTCACCATAGGGAGTGGTGGAGGCCAGGCCTGCGATCTGTTGGCCGGCGTTCGTTTGGCTGGGTGCGAACCGGTCCGCTGGTTCGTCAGGGGTTTCGCTGGAAGCAGCGGAGATGTCTTCCTGGAGGTGGTTGTCTGCCGGCAGGTTCTTCGTGTCGTCGTCTCTCATGCCCACAGCCAACCATCCCGGGCAGGTGCGGACAAGGGAGCAGGCGCCGGGTCTGGGAGTTCAACGGACCTAAGGTACCTGCGGCAGGCGTTTCGCGGGCCAGGTTCACGGACTGTTCACCGCCACCTGATTAGATGATCAAATGGACACAAATCCTCCCGCTGCAGGCGATGCTGAACCCCAGGTAGCATGGACGAAGCTGACGCCCGCACAGGACGTGGAGGTCCGCGAAGCCGGACGGCCGGCCGGACGGGGTGTCGTGGACAACGTGACGCCTGACGCGTCCGTGGTGTGGGTCCGGATCGACGGTCATGCCCCGCGACGGATGTACTTGGCCGGCGACCCCGTGGAGCTCTTGCCTGTACTGGAAAACCCCGAGGCTTTCTAGGCCGCCGCACGGGCCAGCAGAGCCAGGCAAGGCAAGCTCCAAACGCATGTGGGAGGATGCAGCCGTGACGAAGAAACGGCCCGCCGCGGCGCCGCACCCGGAGTGGGTGCTGATGTACCGCAAGGGGCTGTCGCGGAAAAAGATCGCGGAACTGACACGGAACGACGTCGCCGCGGTTTCCCGTGAGATTGCCGAAGCGAAGGCCGCCGATCCCGGCCTGCACGCCGAGCACGCGGCAGCAGCGAAAAGGTCACCGCGCACGGTGCCCGGCCTGAAACGCCTGTACCAGGTCGTCGCGATGGTCGAGGCAACCGGCCGCTACCCTTCCCGTAATTCCGAGGACCGCGCGGAGCGGGAGCTCGCGCAATGGCTGCGCCGCCGGCGCCGCGATGCCGAGGCCGGGATTCTGAACCCGGTCATCCGCGACGGACTGGCCGCGCTGCCTGACTGGAAGCGGAAACCCGGCCAGATCCGGCACGAGCAACGATGCAGGCCCGGCTCCAGGAGCTGGTCGCCTATCGTGCGAGGGGACAGCCGTGGCCGCGTTCCGCGCCGTCCGTCACCGGGCAGGAGCACGAACCCGGCGTCTGGCTGCGCGGGCAACGGCACAAGTACAGGCAGGGCCAGATGGACCCAGCCCGGGCCCAGGCGCTGGACGCGGCACTGCCCGGATGGGCCGACGGACGGAAAACCGGTCCCGCCCCGCTCCAGTAACCCGTTACCAGAGCCGCCGGGGTGCCCGGGATGGTGTCAGGTGTGAGGAACCAGGCAGCGCGCAGTTCGTGCGCTCAGCACGGTTGAAGTGCCGGGACGGCATCCCCTGGCGACTCGGTGGCATACCGCGGACCGTGCTTGGCCACTGCGGCGCTAATGGTGGCGTCCATCAATGCGCGCAGGGCGGAGGCCGCGGACTTTTCACAGTCGCGGGCTGTGCCGTACCAGGCGGGGGCCAGTATCAGTGGGCGGCTGCCGGATCCGGCATGCCAGCCGTAGGTCCCGGTATCGGGGTGCCGGATGAAGCTGACTTTGAGAGTGCTGGCGTGGTTCAGTGCTGATTGCGCGTGGCTGACTGCCAGGGCTTCGGAGGCGAAGGTGCCGGCTCCGCGACCGAGCTCCCTGTGGTTGCCGGAGATGAGCCGCCAGATCGTCACTGGCTCCCGGTATCCGGGCACCCGTCTCGTCAGCGGCCGGGGCGCCACTGGTGCATGAGGCTGGACCAGCGGGACGGCGGGGCGGTGGCGGTACAAGAGTTGCGGGTTCCGCAATGTGAAGCCGGGATGCGGAACTGAGGCGAGCACCTCGGTCTCCCGTTCCTTCCAGCGTGCGACGGCGGGGGCCGCCTGGTCCTTGAAGGACGTCAGGGCAATGCGCTCGTTCACCAACTCGTTCTCCTCCATGGCTGGGCCCCGATCAAGTTGTCAGGCGCGGATCAAGATTTGCCCCAGTGAAGATCAAGATTCGCTCAAGAACGGCGCGGGCTGCGCGAGGCCTCCGGGATGGCTCCGCTGGGCATTTCCGGTCGCTAAGCATCGGCCTTTCAGGCCCGCACGATCAGACCGCCTTGGGTTTCCCTCCGGGTCGGCTGATGTTCACCTGGAAGGCGCCGTTCCTTTATCCGGGGCTTCGTGGGGCCGGGCCGCCCTGCCGCAGACTTTCTCTGGCTCCACCCGTACACAGCGGCGTGCCAACCAAGAAGCGGCTGCTGACCAGCGGCAGGAGGGCATCGCGGATGCCCTCCCGGCGGCCATCCGTCAATTAACTCATTCCTAGATGGGGAAACATCATGAATTCAAAGACCCTCAAGAAAGCCGGGGTCATCAGCGCGTCTGTGCTGGTTCTGGGGCTTACCGGTGTCACCCTCGCCTCGGCCGATCCGGTATCGGCCGGCCGGCCGTATGCGGCCGTCGGCTCCGACACCACCCAGGATGTCTGGAACGGCCTGACCAACGCCGGGCCGCTGAAGACCGTGGCCTCCTACGACGCGTTCGGGACTCCGACCGTCACGCTGGAAACGGGCAAGCAGTTGTCCCGCCCCGCCGGCTCCGGCGCGGGCGTTAAGGCACTGAGTGCGGCCCACAACCCGCTGAACCACGTCTACAAGGACACTGCCGGCAACGCCTTCACCCTGGCACCTGAGGACATCAGCATCGCCCGGTCGTCGTCATCGCCGTCGGTGGCCGGGAACGATCTGACGTTCCTGCCGTTCGCGCGTGACGCGGTCACCGTCGCCTACAAGGACTCCGCCGGCACCGCGGCGCTTGACCTGACGGCTGAGCAAATCAGGAACATCTTCACCTGCACCGCGGGGGCAGGTGTCACGATCGACGCCGGCGGCAAGCCCGTCGTGAATGGTATCACGCTGACCCCGAAGCTGCCCCAGGCAAGTTCCGGCACGCGCAGCTTCTTCCTGAAGGCGGCCGGCGTGAGCGTCAGCACCACGTGCGTTCCGGCCGGAAACCAGACGTCAGCGGAGAACAGCGGTGCGGCACTGGCCAATGAGGGCGACATCATCCCCTTCTCCGCCGCACAGTGGATCGCCCAGAAGAACGGGGCCACCGCCGACACCACCGCAGCCGGCCAGATGATTGCCGATATTGACGGCCTGAAGGCCGTGGATCCGGCATCATCGGGCTCCTCCCTGCGCCCGGGAACCCTGTTCGGAAACCCCTCTCTCGTTCCCGACGGAGCGGTGGGCACGTTCGCCCGCGACACCTACAACGTGTTGCCTGCCTCCGTGCAGACCGCGACTGATGGGCGGTCCATCATCCTCCGGAACACGGTGACCACGCTGCTGAAGACAACTTCAGGCAAGAGCATCATCACCCGGTTTGGCTTCAGGAACGTCGATTACGCCGGCGACTGGACCAAGGGCAAGCCCTCCGGCTACACCAACTAGCAGCCACCCCGGGCCGGCTCCCGCTCCCGTGCCCGGACAAAGTCAGTTCCCGCACACAGCAATCACACTTCCCGCTTTCGGGCGAACCATTCATGAAAGAGAAGGCTCATGGCCATCGAAGGCACTACATTGATCCGCCGGGGGGCCAAGGCCGCCGCCGGCGTTGCCGCCGGCGCGCTGCTGTTGACCGGCAGCATCGTCCCGGCCCATGCTGTTGTACCCGCCGGTTCCGCCGGCACCGTGACCTCGGATAAAACCACGGGTGCCTGGTCCGCCGCGGACCTCGCCGCAACAGCCCTGACAACGGACATCACCTGCCCCGTCATCGATGCGATGTCCGGCGCCCTGGTCTTCCTGTCCGAACCTGGCGCCGAGACGCCCGCGGTTGCCGGCCCGGACGTCCGGGTGGAGACGCTGTACCCGTTCACGCAGGACGCGCTGTTCCAGATGTCCCTTGACGGCAACGGCAACCTGGCCGCGCCGAGCACCCTGGAAAACGGCTTCCGGGACAGCAGCAACGCCGCGGTCGCCAGCATGGCTTCGGCGATGGCGCCCAACCACACCTACAGCATCGGCTACGTCTGCACCCAGCAGTCCGCCGACTTCGCCACCGCGACCGTCAACGCCGTGAACGGAAAGCCCGCCGCGGCCTGGGCGACCCTCACCACCGACGCCGCCGGGCAGTGGAGCATCAAGGCCGCCCAGGGAACATTCACCTCGGTAGCGGCCCCGGCCATGAGCGGAACAACCGCCGTCGGCTACACCCTCACGGCCAAGGTCACCGCCCCCGTGCCGGCCCCGGACAGCACCTCGTTCCAGTGGCTGCGCAACGGAGCCCCGATCGCCGGGGCGACGGCGGCCACCTACAAGCAGGTTGCCGCCGACCAGGGACAAAAGATCAGTGTCCGGGCCAAGCACAGGAAGGCCGAATACGCCGACGCCGAGGCAACCTCGGGCGCCGTCACCGTCCAGGGAGTGTTCGGCGGTCTCGCCGCACCGAAGATCTCCGGAACAGCAGCGGCAGGCTACACGGTGAAGTCCGCGGTGACCCTGCCGACGCCCAAGCCGACTGCCGTAACGTACCGGTGGCTGCGCAACGGCGTGCTGATCAGCGGCGCAACATCCTCGAGCTACAGGCTGACCTCGCTGGACACCGGCAAGCAGATCCGGTCGCGGGCCTACTTCGCCCGTGCCGGGTACCTGTCGACGTACCGGGACTCCGCAGCCGTGGTTTCCAAGGCCGTCTTCAGCTCCGTCACGGCTCCTGGCATCACCGGGACCGCAAGGTCCGGCTACACCCTCAAGGCCGTCGTCAAGAGGCCCAACCCCGCCCCTTCGGCCACCAGGTACCAGTGGCTGCGGAACGGAGCCGCCATCAGCCGCGCGACCGGCGCCAGCTACAAGCTGACGGCCGCCGATCGCGGGAAGCAGATCCGTGTCCGGGTCATCTTCAGCCGCACAGGATACCTGAGTGCGTCGGCCACTTCGGCCTACAGGCTCTTCCGCTAACAACAATCCACCTGGGACGGGCCGGCGAATCCGGCCCGTCCCGGGTGTTTTACCCACTGTTCACCTGAAGGCTTTCGTTCCTTCGCCTGCCGACAGATGCCCCGGACCGGCGCCCCCGCATACTTACGGGGTGCCCGCCGCGGCGCTGCTGACGGGGCCCGTGCGGCCCGCTCCAGCACCCGCTGCCGGCATCCACAAAGACCCCGTTCCGAACCCGCCTGGCTCCGCCGGCACGTGCTGTACCGAAAGAACACGAACCCTTGATGACTCTTCCCAGCGTGCGCGCGCACACTTCCGCCGGCGGCGCCGGCTCCCGGGTCCTCCCCGTCCCGTTGGCTGCGGCGGCCGCCCTTCTGCTCGCCCTCACCGTCGCGGCACCCCTCCAAAGCGCCTCGGCCGCACCGGTTCCCGGATCGGACTGGGGCTCCCAAGGCACCATGGCGAGCGATTCGGCGGTCACGGTCAACTGGGACAACAGCGGCAACCCGGCCGGCGCCGTCGTCCCGCGGGGAGCCGAGCAGGTGTTGCCGCACACGGCCGGGAAAACCTACGCTGACGTCAGCGCCCGGCTCAGAAGCGAAGCGGCAGCCACCTTCGGCTCCAATAACGGCCTGGGCGGACTCGCCGTCACCGTGTCACAGACCCGCAACCTGCAGAACCAGGCCGTCACCGTCTCCTTCTCCGGCGCCAAGGCGGTGGCCGGAAGCAACGGAAAGACCTCGACGTATCTGCAGGTGTTCCAGTGCTGGGGTGCTCCGGGTGCGGACGGCAAACCCGACCCGGACGCCGCCGCGCCCGACCCGGCCACGTGCCAGTTCGGCGCCACGGGACCAGACGGGGACATTTCCAACTCGGCCCACCAGCGGGCACTCTTGAACGACCCGCTGGTGCGCGGCGGGGACTGGGAGCAGGCGGACAGCAAATCACCGACCATGAACCTCCCGGCGCCGTTCCTGGCCATCAGCGGACAGTCGACCCGCATTACCGACGGCTTCAACCTCAGCGAATACCGGAACCCGTACTTCAACCGTACCTCCACCAACGAGCACTCACGCTTCATCGCCGCTGACACCGGCTCCGACACGGTGGCGGCCGCCGGATCGCGCACCTTCGAGGTGCAGACCGGCGCCGAAGCGTCAGGCCTGGGCTGCGGATACCGCCCCGATGCCCCGAGCGTGCGCAAATGCTGGCTTGTGGCGGTCCCGCGGACCGAGGTCATCGACAGCATTCTTGCCGCCGGACCGCTTTCGCCCAGCCTGTGGGCCACTCGGATACAGATCCCGCTGTATTTCCAGGACGTGGCCGCAGTCTGTCCCTCAGACCAGGCAGCAACCCTGAGTTTCGGCTCGGAATCCCTGGCCGCCGCGATGAAGTCCTGGATCCCCGGCATGTGCGCCCAGAAGCACTTCACGCTCGGGTTCTCACCGATGGCGGACATGCAGGCCCGCTCCCAGCTCAGCGGAGGCGAACCCCTCGCCTTCACCACCCGGCCGGTCACCGGCACGAAGGACACGCTGTACGCCCCGGCCGCGGTGAGCGGCGTCGTGATCGCCATGACCATCGACAACGTCTGCACCCGCCGCTTCACGCAATACACTGCGGCCGACTGCGGCTACGCCAACGAGGCCGAGTTTGAGGCCGACAGGGCCCGCAACGGATCCCTGGTCCGCAACCTCCGCCTCAGCGCCCGGCTCGTGGCGAAGCTGCTGACCCAAAGCTACGTCCTGCACACCGCACCGGCCTCCGCCGACAGCGCACCCTTCGCCAAGCCGGGGAACACCCGCTACGGCCAGCCCATGACCTACAGCCTCCAGCAGGACCCCGAATTCCTCACCCTCAACCCCATCGGACTCGGCAGCGCCGGGAACCTGGCCCCTCCGATCGTGGAAGGGCTCCGCTCCGACGCCGCCTCGGCGGTGTGGGACTGGCTGCTCCACGACCCGGCCGCCAAGGCGTTCCTGGAAGGCTGCCCCGACCCGTCCGGCATGGTGATCAACCCCTTCTACTCCATGCGGACCTACGCGTCTTGTGCCGACCGGGCCAGCGCCCTGGATGCGGCCGCGCAGCAGAAGATCGCGGACACCAAACAACCCGCCTCCTTCACCTATGCCACGCCGGTCTACCCCTCCGACAGCGCCCCGTACCCCCAGTCCTACTGGGCCGAAAAGCCTGCCGTTCTGCTCCCTGACGGCAGGACGGTGGACCAGCCGGCCCTGACCGTCGGCGACCAGTTCGCCCGGGTTGCGGACATGGCCACCGCCGCCCAGAACACAGTCCGCGCCCAGCCGGCGTCGGTCACCGAATGGTGCGCGGACTGCAGCCCGCCGGCCTTCAAGTCCGTGCCGCGGCAGGGCTTCGGCAGCAGGAACGTCATCTCCGTCACCGACGCCGCGTCCGCCGCCAGGTTCCAGTTGCCGACCGCCCAGCTCTGCAATACCGACGGCTCCGCCTGCGTCGCGGCCACGAACGCCAGCCTGCAAACCGCCGCCACCGCCTTCGAACCCACCGGAACACCCGGCGTCGTGGGCCCCGACAGCACCCCCGACTACACCGCGGGCGCCTACCCCCTGACCGTTCCCGTCTACGGCGTAGTGAACACCGCCGCCGTCACACCGGGGGAGGCGGGCACCTACTCGAAGCTTTTCGACTACATCGGAACCACCGGCCAGGAGCAGGGATTCGGCTCCGGCATGTTGCCCCCGGGCTATGCCCCGCTGAACACGGCACTGAAGGCCCGGGCCGCCGCAGCCGTGCAAACCCTCCGCACCATGGCAGAGCACGGCAGCAGCCCAGCAACCGCGGTGAAACCAACGTCGCCGCTGGCGGCCATCATCCACTCAACCGCGCCCGCTGTGCCCGAGCACATCGCAGCCGTGACCACCGGCGACGGGCCGGACCCCGGAGCCGCCGGAACCGCGGCCGGAGCCGCGGCCGGAGCCACCCCGGCGGCAGGCAAGGCACCGGCCGCTGCAGCCGCCGGCCAGGCCCCGGAACCCGTCGCGGGCAGCCCGACGGCACGGACCTCCAGCGCATGGCCCCAGCACCTGCTCCTCATCGGATTCGGCCTCGCCGCGGCCGCCGCGATCTCATCCCTGCTTCTGTCCCGAGGAAAACGCCGATGAGCACCTACCTGCGCGACCACACCGATGAACACCTCCAGGACGCGAAACCCCGGGCCCTCAAGTACAGGTTCGAACCGAAAGATTACGTCTTCCGCAGCATCACCCGCGCCGGCGGCGTCATCGTCCTGGTGGTGATGGCCATGGTCGGCATCTTCCTGGCCACGAACGGAATCCGCGCCATCACCGAAGTGGGCCTCTGGAAATTCCTGACCACACAGAACTGGGCACCGGAAAGCAACGACTTCGGCATCGCCGCCGTCCTGTGGGGCACCGTTCAGATCGCACTGGTCGCACTGCTCGTGGCGCTGCCGCTCTCCCTCGGAACATCCCTGTTCATCACCGAAGTGGCCCGCGGCCGGGTCCAGCGCACACTGACCTCCGTGATCGACCTGCTCGCGGCTGTCCCGTCCGTCGTCTTCGGCCTCTGGGGCGCCTACATGCTCCAGCCCAACATCGTCGACTTCAGCAAATGGATCTCGGTCTGGTTCGGCTGGATACCGATATTCCAGGTCCAGGGCGTGGACCCGGAAAGCCCGCTTCGTGACACCGTGCCTTTCACCGCCTCGACGTTCATCGCCGGCCTCGTCGTGGCGATGATGATCGTGCCGATCCAGACCTCCATCATGACCGAATCTTTCCGGCGCGCGCCCGTGGGTGAACGCGAAGGCGCCTTCGCCCTCGGCGCGACCCGCTGGGGCATGATCCGCGCCGTGGTGCTGCCCTTCGGCCGCGGCGGGATCATCGGCGGGACCATGCTGGGCCTGGGCCGCGCCCTGGGGGAGACCATCGCCATCTACCTCATCATCAGCCCTGTCTTCGAAATCAAGTTCCACATCCTCGAAAAGGGTGCGAACTCCATCGCCGCGATGATCGCCCTGAAGTACTCGGAGTCCAACGAGTTCGCGATGAGCGCGCTGATGGCTGCAGGCTTCGCATTGTTCATCGTGACCATGATCGTGAACTTCACGGCCTCGGCCATCATTGCCCGTTCCCGTTCCGGCGCCGAAAGCGAGGGCTGACCATGTCCCTGATCGACGAAATCAGCGTCCGCACCGCCACGCAAGGCACCGCGGAGAACCGCACCCACCTGCCCCTGCTCGACAAACCCGACGCCGTGACCGACGAGCCACGCATCCGCCTGGGAGCAGCCCGGGAACGCACGCTCGTGCTGGCCGGGGCAACCCTTGGCGCCCTGGCCATGGGACTGCTCCTGACCGTGGGCACAGGTCTGATCCCGCCGGGCTGGCTGTTCGCCGTGTCCTTCTTCTGGTTCCTGGTGCTCTACACGGCACTGGTCGCGCTGAAAGAACCGCTGCCCGTGGTGCGGGACGGCTTCGTCACCGTCCTGCTGTGCGCAGCCGGCGCCGCCGTCGTCGGCACCCTCGCCCTGGTGGTCTCCTTCACCTTCGGCCGCGGCCAGGAGGCCCTGGCCCATCTGAACTTCTTCACCCGGGACATGACCGGCGCCGGGCCCCTGTCCGGCCTGGGCGAAGGCGGCATCCTGCACGCCCTGGTGGGCACACTGCAGCAGATCTCCATCGCCCTCATCATCACCATTCCCCTGGGCCTGACCACCGCCGTCTTCCTCAACGAGGTCGGCGGGCCGTTTGCCCGCCTCGTGCGGACCGTCGTCGAAGCCATGACCGCGCTGCCGTCGGTGGTTGCCGGCCTGTTCATCTACGCCGCCGTCGTGATGACCATCACCCGCCAGACGAACGGCTTCGCCGCCTCTTTGGCGATCACCGTGCTCATGCTGCCGATCATGATCCGGTCCGCGGACGTGGTACTGCGCCTGGTGCCGGGCAACCTGCGCGAGGCAGGGCTGGCCCTGGGCGCGGGGCAGTGGAGCGTCGTCTGGTACATCGTGCTGCCAACCGTCCGCTCCGGGCTGGCCACGGGCGTCATCCTGGCCACCGCCCACGGCATCGGGGAAACCGCACCGGTCCTGCTGACCTCCGGATTCACCGGAGTCATGAACCTCAACCCCTTTTACGGACCCCAGACCCCGCTGCCGCTGGCGGCCCTGGACCTGGTCCGCTCACCGGTCCCGGAAATGGTCTCCCGCGGGTTCGCCACCGCGGCCTTTCTGCTCCTGGTCGTCCTGGTGCTGTTCATCATCGCCCGGCTGATCGGCGGCCAGGAAGCCGGGAAGACCACCGACGCCCAGCTCCGCCGCATGGCCGCCGTGTCACGCCGCGACCTGCGGCGAATCGAAGAGAACTACACCCGGCTGCTCCACGACCGGGACCGGTCCGCGGGAGAGCAGCCCGCGGCCAAACACCACGCGGAACGCCCGCACGCCACCGAACCCACCGCTGAATCCGCCACCCAATCCACGGGTCAGGACAGCGCCACCGATGTGAACTGGCAGGAGAAGCCATGATGACCCGCAGACCGACCAGGACCCGCACCTTTGCGCGCATCGCCGGCATCCTCATGGCACTGGGGCTGATCTTCGCCGGGCTGGCCCCCGCCCAGGCCGCCAGCTACATCAGGATCGGCGGCTCCGGGTCGTCCTGGGCCGGCAACGCCCTGCAGGACTGGGTCTCCCGGGTCGGCTCGCAGGGCGTCACGGTCGATTACGAAAACAAGGGATCCTCCACCGGCCGCAAGGAATTCGCGGACAAGATGAAGCAGTTCGCCGTCTCGGAAATCCCCTACACCGGGGACACCGCAGATCCCCGCGACAACAGCGTGCCGTCATTCAAGTACGCCATGCTGCCCGTGGTCGCCGGTGGAACGGCATTCATGTACAACCTGAAGACCGGAGCCAACCGGCTGACCAGCCTCAAACTCTCGCAGCAGGCCATCGCCAAGATCTTCACCGGGCAGGTCCAGAAGTGGAATGAGCCCATCATCCGCGCCGACAACCCGGGCGTGCCGCTGCCGGACGCCCGCGTCAACGTCGTCGTGCGCTCCGACGGCTCAGGCGCGACCGCCCAGTTCACGCTCTGGCTGCTCCGCCAGTTCCCCGGGGACTACGCCAAGCTGTGCCGGAAGACAGGCTGCGACCCCCAGCGTGCGACGTCGTTCTTCCCGATAGGCAACGGACAGCTTCAGAACTTCGTGGCCCAGAACGGCTCCCAGGGCGTCACCACTTACACGGCCAACAACCAGTACACGATCAACTACGACGAGTACTCCTACGCCAAGGGCATCGACTTCCCGGCGGCGCAGGTGAAGAACGCCGCAGGCTTCTACACACTGCCCACCGAATCCGCGGTCGCCGTCGCGCTGACGCAGGCGAAAATAAACCTCGACAGCAAATCGGCCAACTACCTTTCCCAGGACCTGTCACGGGTCTACGACTACCGGGATCCCCGCTCCTACCCGATGTCGGCCTACTCCTACATGATCGTCCCCACCCAGGCCACCGAGGCCCTGAACAACGCCCAGGGTGCAACCCTGGGATACTTCGCCAACTACGCCCTCTGCGAAGGGCAGCGGCCCATGGGCCAGCTCGGCTACTCGCCGCTGCCCATGAACCTCGTCCTCGCCGCGATGGACCAGATCCAGAAAATTCCCGGCGTCGACAAGTCCACCGTGGACAAGATGAACCAGACCAAGGCCAGCGTTAAAAGCGGCGGAACGCCGGCCTGCAACAACCCCACCTTCAAACCCGGCGACTCGCCCGCGATGAACCAGCTGGTCAGGGGCGCACCATTCGACCCCGCCTGCAACGCTGCCTGCCAGGCGCCCTGGGCCGGCTCCAACGCCGCTGAGAACCAGGGCCCGGGAAGCACCGGATCCAACACCGGCAACGGCGGCGGCAAGGCCGTGCCCGCGGCTGCCGGCGCCAAACCCTCGGGGTCAACGGCAGGGACGGCGGCAGCAGCGGCCGGATCCGCCGCGGCACCCGCCGCTGCGGCAGCTGCCGCCGGCATGAACACGCCTGCCGGATCTGCCGCCGCCTGCGACCCGGACACCGGCGCCTGCGGCACCACGGTCCAGGCCCAGGGCGCAACCGCCGGACAGGCGCTCACCCCGGTATCAACCACACTGGCCTCCACCAACGGCTGGGGACAATCCCAGACATTGCTGGTGGTCATCGGACTGCTGATGCTCGTGCTCGTGCTGGCCCCGCCGCTCGTGGCCCACCTGCTGGGCCGCCGGACCGCCTCCAAGGCCGGAAAGCAAGGATCCCCCACGTGAGCACCCTGACCAGCCCGGACACAGCCGAACCAGCCACCGCCGCATCGACCCCAGCGGAAGAGTCCGGAAACCGGACAACCCCCCGTACCGCCGGCGCGCGCCGCCGCCGTCGCCCGAACCGCCGGCCCAGGACCGTGACCCCGCCCAAACCCCTGGCAGTGGTGCTCTCCATGGCGCTGACCATGGTCGCGGCGATGATCACGCTTCAGCTGGTCAACATCATCGTCATCTCACCCCTGCAGCACGGCACGGCGCAGGCGCGCTTGTACGAGCAGCTGCGGCTCACCCTGAGTGAAGGCTCGGCGCCGCTGGGCCAGGCCGACTACGAAGGCAAGCTCGTGACACCGGGAACACCAGTGGCACTGCTCGCCATGCCGGACCTGAACGTGCGCGAGGTCATCGTCGAAGGAACCGCCGCCACGCAGACAATGGACGGGGTAGGGCACCGCCGCGACACACCGCTGCCCGGGCAGCCGGGCATCAGCGTGCTGATGGGCCGCTCGGGAGCCTTCGGCGGGGTCTTCCGGAATCTTCATCTGGCAGGAGCCGGCACAAGATTCACCGTTACCACAGCCCAGGGCGTTGCCAGCTACGAAGTCATCGGGCACCGCAGGGCCGGTGACACCGCACCGCCGCTTCCTGCGGCCACGGAGGGCCGGCTCACCCTGATCACTGCCGACGGGCCGGCCTTCATGCCAAACGACGTGCTGCGCGTGGACGCCAAGCTGGTCTCCAAGGCCTTTGACAAACCCGCACCCGTCATCCTGCCGGGCTCGCTTCCGGACACGGAACAGGCCATGGGCCAGGACACCTCAAACCTGTTCGCCCTTGTTCTCCTCCTGCAGCTGCTTATCCTGGTTTCCCTTGCCGCCGTCTGGTCCTGGACACGGTGGGGCAAATGGGAAACCTGGCTCGTCTTCCTTCCGGTCGTGGGCGCCACCGCGCTGCTGACAGGAACCCAAATCAACCACCTTCTGCCCAACCTGCTCTAAGGGACATATCTGCCATGAACAAGCCTTCAGAGCCACACACCGTGGCCATAGACACACTGACGGACGCGCAACCGGACGGCCGGCCACTGGCCGTCTTCGACACCGACGACGCGTTCGACGCCTCAGCCAGCTTCCAGATCAGCGCCACGAAACGCTTCGACCTGGCCGCCCGGAACCCGGCCGCGGGACTGGACGCCGAAAACATCAGCGCATGGTTCGGCGACCGGAAAATCCTGGACCGCGTGTCCCTGAGCATGCCCGCCGGCACAGTCACCGCACTGATCGGCCCGTCAGGCTGCGGCAAGTCCACCTTCCTGCGCATCCTGAACCGGATGCACGAAATGATCCCCAGCGCCTCACTCGCCGGAGAAGTGCTCCTGGACGGCCAGGACATCTACGATCCGCGGCAGCGGATCACCGCAGCGCGCCGCAACATCGGCATGGTCTTTCAGAAAGCCAACCCCTTTCCGGCCATGTCCATCTACGAAAACACCGTCGCCGGGCTGAAACTCGCCGGGGTCAAGGCCACCCGGGCCGAAAAAGACTTCCTGGTGGAGGACTCCCTGAAAAAGGCGTCCCTGTGGGACGAGGTCAAGGACCGCCTGCACCAGCCCGGGGGCGGGCTCTCCGGCGGGCAGCAGCAACGCCTGTGCATTGCCCGGTCGCTCGCCGTCAGCCCCCGCGTCCTGCTCATGGATGAACCGTGTTCAGCGCTTGACCCCACCTCCACCCGGAGGGTCGAGGAAACCATAGACTCGCTGCGCGGCCAGGTGACGGTGGTGATCGTCACCCACAACATGCAGCAGGCGGCCCGCGTGTCCGATACCTGCGCCTTCTTCCTCGCGGCACACAACACCCCCGGCGTCATCGTGGAACACGGCGACACAGGCGCCATGTTCAACAACCCGCGGGACCAGCGGACCGACGACTACGTCAACGGCAGGTTCGGATAACCGCATGCCGCGCCTGAAACCCATCCTCCTGCTCAACCTCCTCGCGCTGGGCGTCATCGCGGGGTTCTGCTGCTGGGCCGTCCGGCTCCCAGTCCCCGACGCCGCTGCCCAAACTGCCCCGAACCCGGGGGAGGGCATCCGCTCCGTGGCAGGCGGCGTCACCCTGGCCCTGCCCGTTGACGCCGGACAGGCCGGCGGGCCCCAGCCTTTGCCGGCGGCCAGCGGCGCCACCGACAGCGCCGGGAAGGAGCCGGGCCCGGGTGTTCAGCCGCTCTCCGCCAGTCAGGGCACGGCGGAGAAATCGCCCGCGCCCGGCGCCGCGTGGCTCGCCCGCACGGCCGCCCGGACCGGGATCCCGTCCCGGGCCCTGCAGGCATACGCAGAGGCGACCAGCAGGACCAACGCGGCTACGCCCGGCTGCGGCATTGGCTGGAACACCGTGGCGGCCATCGGCCTGGTCGAGTCCGGGCACGGAACCCACGGCGGCGGTTCACTGACTGACACCGGCAACTCGAGCCAGCCGATTATTGGTCCTAGCCTGAACGGGGAAGGGTTCGCGCCGATCCCCGACACCGACGGCGGCGCCCTCGACGGCGACACCACCTGGGACCATGCTGTGGGGCCGATGCAATTCATTTCGTCCACATGGCAATCCGCCGGCCGCGACGGCAACGGGGACGGGGTCGCCGATCCACTGAACATCGACGACGCAGCGCTGAGCGCAGCAGCGTACCTGTGCGCGGAGGGCCGCGACCTCCTGTCGGGCGAAGACTGGACCAACGCCGTCCTGTCGTACAACCACTCGGAAGCCTATGTCAGCCAGGTCCGGGACCAGGCCAACGCCTACTCAGCCCTCGCAGCCGCTGGCTGACCGCGCTCCCAGCGAACCGGTGCCGGAAGCAGCGTCATCCTAGGCGGCAGGTGCGCCGGGAAAGTCACTAATCGCAGAAACCATCCGGTCCAGGAGTTCTGCCCGTCACTTCACGGCACGTACGGACGGGGCCAACGCTGCAGCGGATCCAGACAGGGGCGTACGGCGGCCCAGCACCGTGGCCAGGGGTCCGCCGAAGAGTTCGGAAACCAACAACCGGGTACCGCCATTCACCGGGGGCAAGGGTGCAGGTACTATAGCACGGAACAGGCCGAACGCTCCGGAGTACACGAGGGACATCGGGCGCCTGGCTTTGCGCGGACGCTGAAACTGCGGGGTCTGGCTCCGGCTTTCCCAAGCCTGATTTTCTGACCGTCAACGATGGCGCCGTCGTGATGCGTCAAACCGGAGTCCCAAACCTCGAAATTGCTCGTATCAGTCAGGACATTCCAGACGGATTCCGAGGCAGCAGCAACGAACTCTTGGACCTGAAGGCTAACAGTTGGGTGGCCGCGATTCCGGTCCAGGCGGCCGGCCCACGCCCGGTTTCAGGCCGCGAGCCCCACGCACAGCAGTCGCACCCACGGCCTTCAACGGCAAGGCTTGTTCCACCCGGCGAGTCCGGGCCACCGGCGTGGACGAAGCGGGCCCGCACGGAAGCCGATTCGCCACAGTCTGAAAACAGACAGTTCTGGCCGGTTGTGCGCTTAGAGTCTTTGTGTGACTCCGACCGTTCACCCCGATTCCACCTCGGGCGCTTACCTCCCAGCCGGCCAGGTACCTAAGCGCAATTCATCCCTCCGAAGCCGGCGCGCCCTTCTGTTGGCAGGCGCTGCGGCTGCCCTTTCCGCCTGCACACCCGCGACTCCGCCGGGTGCCACGGAGCCGGAAATGCCCGCGGTCAGCCGGCATCCGGGTACAGGCGCCCGCGTGCCGACCGGGCCGACCAAGGCGGCCTTGTCGGCGGAGCGCGCAGGCATCGTCAAGAAATTCGGCGCCTCGAGCCCGCGTTACTGGGGCTTGGAGGCGCCAGGGGTGCAACTGCGGACGGCCGCCCACGACGCCGTCGCACTGACGTTCGACTGCTGCGGCGGCCACGGAGGGAACCGGGTGGACTGGGACCTGCTCGACTTCCTGGAGCGCAACGACGTCGCGGCCACATTTTTCCTCAATTACCGCTGGGTGCACGCGAACAGGACCGCAGCCCGGCGCCTGATCGCCAACCCGCTGTTCGACGTCGCCAATCACGGGTCAGCGCACCTGCCCTTGTCCGTAAGCGGAAGGAGCGCCTACGGAATTGCCGGCACGCGGGACGCGGGCTCCTGTTTCGACGAGGTGGGCATTAACCAGGAGTACCTGGCTGGCCTGATGCCCAAACCCCCGCGCTATTTCCGGTCGGGTACGGCCTTCTTCGACGACGTCGCCATCGAAATCACCAGGACGATGGGGTTGCTTCCGGTGGGCTTCAGCGTCAATGGCGACGGCGGGGCGACCTTCCCGGCGCCGACCGTCGCTGCCCAGGTATCCGGTGCGGTAGCCGGGGACATTGTCATCGCGCACGCCAACCACCCCCGCGGCGGCACCGCCGACGGTATCAAGGCAGCCGTCCCCGTCCTGCGCCGGCGCGGGCTGAAGTTCCTGCGTTTGTCCGACGTGGCCCCTGCCCCTGTTTCCGTTCCCGCGCCGGCGGCATCGTGAAAAGATCTAGTTGTGGCGGTGGCCCAGGGGTCCGGTGGCGGCTGCGGCGATGATGTTTTGGGTGACGCGGGTGGCGAAGGCCCGTGAGCGGGCGGGGACTGTGCTTTCGGTCTGGGCGAGGAGCCAGTCCATGGAGGCCATGTCGAGTACGCCAGCGCCGGCGGGTGTGGTGTAGAAGGTGGAGTCGGCCCAGCCGTGGTGGGTGTGGTGGCCGGATTCGGGGGAGTGTGCGAACACGTGCAGGTTGGCAGGGTATCGCAGCAGCGGGTACCTGGCTGTCGGGTAGACCTCATCGGTTTCGCCTTGTACGAGTCCGGGATAGGTCTCGCCCCTGGCTGCGCCGGTCCCTGTGAATGCGAAGAAGCGGGGGGCTGTGACGGTGAACGTGCCGGTGGCCTGCAGGTCCCCGTAGACCGCGCCGGTGAGGGTGGATTCGGCGTCGGGCCTGGGTCCCTGGCGCCATTGTGTGGTCACCGCGTCCGGATGGCTGAACCGGGCGGGGTCCAGCCGCGCCTCGCGGTAGCAGACCTCGACCCGGTTGGCCCCGGTCCGGGATGCCTCCAGCCGGGTCCGCCAGTACACGTTGTTTGCCCCGAAGAAGACGACGTTGGTGCCGCCGTTTCGGGCTGTCTCGATATTCCGTCGCAGGGCCGGGGACCAGTATTCGGAGTGTCCGGCAAAGATCACGGCCGCGGCTCCATTGACCAGGGACGGGTTCCCACTGATCCGGGCCTCGGTGGTGTAGGCCAGGCGCAGGCGAGGGTCGCGGATGGCTTCGGCGGCGCGGATCAGCGGGGTGTCGCGTCTGTCGATCTCGGTGAAATTCCTGTACGGCCGGTCAAAGGACACCTTGTACGAGCGGGTCCGGTACCGGTTTCCCGGGCCGGCGTAGAGGGAGTAGCCGCCCCACCTGTTGTAGGCCTGCATCGTGCAGTCGTTGACGACGAGTACGGCTTTTCCCTTGACTGCCGCGGACTCGACGACGAGGGGGATCATGTGGGCCTGGCCTGCGGCGCCGGTCAGTATCAGATAGTAGAGACCCTCCGGCCAGTTGCCGGTGTCCAGCCTGGTTGTCATGGCCCACGGGCACGAGACCATCCGGGTTACGCGCTGGACGGTGCAGGCGCGCTGCCTGCGCACGCTCACGGGTCCGGATGCCCAGACCAGGCGCTGGCCGGCTCCGTTGTAGTAACCGACCCGGAAGGCCTGGATGTTGATGCTGCCCGGAGTGGAGTTGATATAGAGATCCACGGTCCGTTGCCGGGGCGTGGAGGCGTTCTGGCCCAGGAATCCTTCCAGGGCCGCCGTCGACGACCAGTGGGTGGGGACCTGGTCGCGGGGAGTGCCCGGGCGACGGTTTTCCTTCGCCACATCGACACGCCGAGCGAACCGGTACCCGCAGCCGACGCAACAACACCACCGGCGGGACCGGTGGTGCCGCCGCCTGTGCGCGGATATTCCAGTGGCGTCAGAAAGGAAAGTGCCAGGGAGAAAATTGTCAGGCAGGAAAGCGCAAGACCCGCGCTGAATGCGATGCGGCGCCAGACGGCTGAATACTTCACGGTCATGTCCCCGGTGACCTTTCTCCCGAACCCCGTTGAGGGGGCGCACCTGAATGCATGAACAGAACGGACGTCCAAACCTCTACGGACCGGGCAGCTGCCTCAGACTTTGGAGGGTTATGTGTTCTTCCCGGAGGGCCGGGTGGCGGTGCTGCCGCGCTGCCTTCCGGCTGTTCATCGCTCGTGGTGGCCTGGTCTTCGAAGGTCCGGGTCGCGAAGATGATCAAAAAGTGCTCTTTCCGGGTGTCCGGGGTTGTTCGCAACGTGCCTGAGCAGCTTCTCCCGGACTTGCGGACGTACGGGTGAAGAGAGGATGTCCACGATGATGCCGATGACCTGTTCGTAAAGGTCGGAGCGGGCCGTTGGCTCAGGCGTGCGGGGACCCGGCGCTTGCAGCTTCTGTGCGCCATCCGTGGCGTGTCCGGCGACGGGCTGAAATCCAATCAGCATGTCAGTGTCCTTCCTGGCGCTGTTGGTTTCATCATGGGCCTGCACTCTGAGCCGACGGTGAGACGTCGCTGAGACTCTTCTCATCGTGAGCCATTGGAACGCTTGCGCTCCGAGGGAGCTCGCCCGGTTGGGCTCCGGTGCGGTGCTTTGGCAAGATTTCCGCTTGGGGACCGGGCTGAAGCGAAGGACATGTTTTGCGGTCTCCCGGGCACTGCATGCGGTTGGCCAGTTGCGGGAACACCGGAGACATCATTTGCGTTGCAGTTCCGTCAGGCAAAACGCCCGAGAGAGAAGGACCGAAGTGGCAACGGATTACGACGAGGTACGCTCCGACGTTAAGGAGTCCCAGGACCGTTCGCTGGAGGCTCTGCAATCGGCTAACGCCCCGGATGCGCGGAGCGTCGTCCGTGAGCTGGACGAAACCGATGCGCTGGATGAGGCCATGACCCCGGGCGGGGAGTTCGTCGCCGAGGAACTGATTGTTCAGGTGGTTCCCCAGGCCAAGGATGAGTTCACCTGCTATTCCTGCTTTCTGGTCCGGCACAAGTCCCAGCTCGCACGCGTAAAGGATGGCCACTCATATTGCATCGAGTGCGAGGGATAAGGGCGACACTGGATGCCGGCCAGCAACAGCCGCAACAGCTGGATACAGTTTGAAGTTCCGGTGGGAGCCGGGCCGCAGGGGCGCCCAGCAGCAGGCGAATTGCAGGGAAACGTGCTGTTGCCGCTGAATGGTGCGCCAGCCGCCGGGCACAGTGGGTGCCATCTCAGGCGAGGATGATTTCCAGCAGTGTGGCCAGGGCAGGGATGATGTTCAGTGTTGAACGCCTCTGCGGTGACCCCGGCGAATTCCCGTGGCCTGGCGTCTCGCGAACGTCAGGGTTTTTGGCCAGGAAGGGCCAAGTCACTGCGACCGGCGGGTGTTCCTGCCTGGATCAGGTGCCGGGCCGCCTGGGCGATGTGTTTGGCATCGATTCCTGCCCATGCGAGGAGTTCCGGCCCGGTTCCGGACCCGGGCATTCCGTGCACCGCCAGGTGCGATATCGACAGGTCACTCGGTGGGGCCAGGAGTAACGCGTCCTTGACCGCCGAGCCGAGGCCGCCTTCGGGGTGATGGTCTTCCGCGATGATGACGCGGCCGCGTGTCTCGCCGGCGGCGGTGAGCAGCGTTTCTGCGTCCACGGGTTTTACGGAGTAGCAGTCGATGACCCGTGCCTGGATTCCTTCAGCACCGAGGATTTCCGCTGCCTTGAGTGCCTCGTGAAGGGTGACACCTGCCCCTATCAGCGTGACGTCGTCTGTGTCCGATGAGCGCAGGAGCTTGGAGCCGCCGAGTGGAAATTGCTCCTCCGGGCCGTACAGGACGGGGTAGGCGCCGCGGGTGGTGCGCAAGTAGCTGATCCCGGAGGTGCCGGCCATGGTCTGCACGAGTGCGGCTGCGCTGGTGGCGTCGGCAGGGTAGAGGACGGTTGAACCGTGCACGGCCCGGAGCATGGCCAGGTCTTCCAGTGCCATTTGCGAGGGACCGTCCGCGCCGATCTCGACGCCGGCGTGGGAACCTGAAAGACGAAGGTCGGCCCCGGAAATTGCGCCCATGCGGATGAAGTCATGGGCGCGGGTGAGAAAGGCCGCGAAGGTAGAGGCAAACGCTTTGTATCCCCGGCTGGCCAGTCCTGTTGCGGCCGCGATGAGCTGCTGCTCGGCGATATACATCTCGAAGAACCGGCCGGGGAACGCGTGGGCGAATTCGTCGGCGTGGGTTGAATTGCTGACCTCGCCGTCCAGGGCTACAACGGCGGGATCGTTCGCGCCGAGGGCTGCCAGGGCGTCGCCGTAAGCTTTTCGGGTGGCGACCTTGTCGCCGACTTTGTAGCGTGGAAGAGGTGCGCCGGGGGCCCCAATTTCAGCCTTTGAGCCGGCGTCAGGAAGCGGCCCGCGCACGGTGAGCGTTCTTTCACCGCCGAGTTCGGCGATGGCCCTGTCGGCCATGTCGGGCGGGAGGGGTTTTCCGTGCCAATCGGGGCTGTTTTCGATCTCGGCGAAGCCCTTGGCTTTGACTGTCTTGGCGAGGATGACGACCGGCTTGTTCCCGGATGCTTTTGTGGCACTGGAAAATGCCTCATCAATCATGCCGGGATCGTGTCCGTCAATGATGATGGCCTGCGCTCCGAAAGCTTGGACCCGACGGGCATATGACTCCATGTCCCAGCCGAGTTCGGTCTCACCCCGCTGACCCAGCCGGTTCACGTCGACGACGGTGATCAGGTTGGTAAGGCCGTAGTGGGAGGCTTTGTCCAAGGCTTCCCAGACGGAGCCTTCCGCCATTTCGCTGTCTCCGCACAGGACCCAGACACGGTAGGGGAGCCGGTCCAGGTATTTTCCTGCCAAGGCAACGCCGACGCCGTCGGCAAGTCCCTGCCCCAGCGAACCCGTCGCGAAATCCACCCACGGCAGGGCCGGCGTCGGATGTCCTTGCAGGCGCTGGCCGAAGCGGCGGTAGCCGGTCATGAGTTCATCGTCCGAGATCACGCCGACGGCTTTGAAGACGGAGTACAGCAGGGGAGAGGCATGGCCCTTCGAGAAGATCAGATGGTCGTTGGCGTCCAGATCCGGGTCGTCCCAGTCATAGCGCAGATGACGACTGACGAGGACCGCCAACAGGTCAGCGGCAGACATGCTCGACGTCGGGTGGCCGGACCCGGCGGACGTGCTTGACCGGATGGAGTCGACCCGCAGCTGCGCAGCGAGTTCGGCGACCTGTGAAAAATTGGTGCTGAGGTCATCCTGGTTTGCCGGGGCCATGGCCACGTCCTCCATTGATGGAACTTGCCGGACCCCTGCAGCGTGCCCCAAAGGGAGAAGCCAGTCAAGACGCTTCAGCCTCCGCCACCGGAACGTCTCCGCCCACGATCGGGACCGGGATCAGGGGCTGGTGCGGGTTCGGCTACAGCATCGCGCTGAGAGAAAAATAGTTGGCGGCAAATGTCTGAGGGCCCCGAAGCTCCTGGCTCTAGGACCCTCAGTAATCCACAACAGGGAACCTGCCACTGTCTTCCTCTGCCGCTTACTGCCGTGGCTAATTTTGAACCAAAAGGTTCGAGTCTGTGCTGCCACGCGAGCTGAGCAAGACCCGGCTCGCGCCGGTGGAATATCCGGCTGCCGGGCGCCGCTGATGAAGCACTCCCTATCGCGCCGGAAACCCGACGGCAGCGGCTCTAGTATCCGCCGCCGGCGGACTTCAGCATCTCGCCGGCCGGGCTGACCAGATACCAGGAAGCGTTCATTCCCTGGCCCAGGATGTCCCCGGCCTTCTTGTCCTTGGCGAAGTAGTACACCGGCATGCCATTGATAGTGATCTGCTTCGTACCTCCGGCTGCGCTGATGGTGCCGATCTTGGCGCTGACGCCTTCAACAGTGGGTGAACCGGACGTGGTGGTGACCGCAGGCCATGCTGTTGCGCAGGCATCTGTGCAGGCACTCTTGCCCGAATCCTTGACATCCTTGGTGAAGAAATAGACGCTCATCCCGTTTTCGCCAACTACGATCTGTCCAGCCGCGGAATTGGCTGTTTTGAGTCCGACGCTGGCTGCAGGAGTAGTGGACATTCCCGGCTCCGGTGCGGTGGCTGTCGTCAGCGGTGTCCCCGTAGTGGGGCTCGGGGTCCCCTGGCTCCCGCCGCAGCCGGCCAGCGCCGCTGCGAGTGCCAGGGCGGCGATTCCGACGCCCAGTTGCTTTCTCATTGCTGCTCCTTGGTTTGCCGTGCGCGCCCGACCGAAATATTCGGCCTTGGCTGGACCCGGCTGCATGCCGGAGTCAGGCCGGAGATCGTCGGGCTTAAGCAATACGACGTCATCGGATGCCGAATGGTTCAGACCAGCCCGACTTGGCGCGCGGCGCATCGAAGGAAGTCGGGGAAGTCGTGGCGGTTGCGGCAGGTCAAGGCATCCCGGCCGGGGAATACCACCAATACGGAGGACTCGGGCGGCCGCTATCCGCCGCCGGCTGAGACCGCTTGCCCCGTTTCATCGTGGCTGCATCTGGGCACCTAATGTCAGGCTGGAGGGCGGCCCATCTGGACATTTCTTCGGCTTGTCAGCGGGCACCCAGACCATCAATCGACTTTGACCAGAGTGCGGGCGAAGCCGAAGAATTCTGCGGTCTCGATCATGAGCGAACGAACGAGGCAGCCGGGAGGATGCCGGGAAGGGAAATGTAACAGTACGGTGCCGTAAGTGGTTCATGGACATGAATGCGGACGCCGTCGGCCGCGCCCTGCGCGAGCGGCGGAAGGCTCTGGGCTAGACTCAGCAGGCGCTGGCCGATGCCATCGGCGCCTCCCGCAAGTTCATCGTGGATTTGGAAGCGGGAAAGGAAGGCGCGTCCTTCGGCCTGGCGCTGAAGGCGATGGGGGTCCTTAGACTGGACATCACCGTAGACGATACGGCGGCCCGTGAGTTCGCCGGGGACTTCGCCCAAGCGATCCGCGAAGGCGACTTTCATTTCGCCATCCGCCTGCTGGGAGAGTACGCCAGCGCGTCGCTTTCAGCGGGCCGGGTGCTGATGCCCGTTGCGCCGACCCTCGACGACGATGCTTACCGGGTGGCGTTGGGGGCAGTCACCCGCTGGGTGGCCGCGAAGACCCGTACCCCCGTCCCTGAATGGGCCAAGCGGGCTAAGGAGTCGTCCGAGCCCGTCTTTTTGGCCGAGAAGCTGCATCCGTCAGCGACCGGATGAAAGACCTCATCCGGCGCGAGACGCCGAGCGAGATTGCTGCCATGAATGTTTGGATCCGTGAGCGGGATCTGGCGACGGTTTGAGCGTCGGGCGGGAGTTCCGGCGGGATGACGTCGTAGAACTGCTGCGTGAGGTGGAAGCGCGACTCGCAGTTCGTGGCGTCACGCTGGAGATCCAGATCGTCGGCGGGGCCGCGCTCCTGCTCCATGGAGTGCTGGACCGCGCGACAAGGGACATCGACGCACGATACGCCCCTGGCGACCTGGTCGACGAGGTGGCGGACGATATGGCGCGGGAGTACGGTCTGCCCCCGAAGTGGCTGAACCCCAACGCGGCGGCATTCCTGCCCGACCAAGCCCAGTGGATCGCGGGACCGGAGGGGACATCCCAGCGGTCAGGCTCGCTGATCTGCCCACTCTGGCCGCGATGAAATGGCGGCAGAGCGGACGAAAGACATCGAGGATCTCGGACACATAGTGCTCGCATTGGGCATTGAGCAGGCCGGAGCTCGTGCGGCTCGCGTTTGAGAAATATGGCGAACATTCCGTGGCTCTCATTGCGCCGGCCGAAAACTATGAGATCGTCGCCGAAGAAGCGATGGCTGCCGCCAAGGCGCTGCTCCTGAACCGGCCAGCTCCGGGCGCGGCCGCCAAACCCCGCCGGAATGAGCGCATGGCCAACCTCCCCAGGGATAACGCGGCCGGTCGTAGCGCTGTTGCTCGGTAAGGAATCACAGAGCAGTCACGTTGAGTCCCCTGAACCGCCCCAGCGGCAGGGGAAGGGACGGCGCCGGCACGCGGCAAAGCGTCGGCCTAGGAGTTCAGCCGTACTGGGTGAACCCGTCACCCAGCGTGTCTCGCTGCGGTTAGAGGAAGCCTTGGACGGCGCGTTCGATGGCGTCCGCGCCGTCCTGGAGTGCCTGCGGCATGAGGTGCCCATAGACTTCTTCGGTGGTTCGGGTGGCGGCGTGGCCGAGCCGGCGCGAGATAGCGAACATGAAAACTGTTCCGTCCTGGATATTCATGGCAGGGCTCCCGGCTGGCTGCATGACTGTTGGGGCGCGGTCAGGGATGAAAATTGGGGCTATGTCTCCGCCCTCCGAAGAGCTCCGGATTCCGGGAGACCTCAAGCCCGGTTGCCGCTGGCAGACCTTGACAAAAGCATTCCTCGGTGTCATGACACCCTGTAACGTTAGAAGCGGAAGGAACAGGAAGGTAGCGAGGGGATGGTGCTATGTCAGCCGGTACAACGAGGCATACGATCCGCATTGAAGATGACTTGTGGGACCAGGCGCAGGCTAAGGCTGCCAGCGAGGGTACGACGGTTTCTGAACGCGTGCGGGCGGGACTGCGGGAGTATGTTTACGGGCCGGAGGCCCGGCACACCATTGCTGATTCCCTCGTCTACCTGGTCCCGGGTGCCTTTGAGGATCTGAAGGGGCCGGCGTCGGGTACGGTGCAGCTGCCGCTCCATTTGGACTGGGGACCGGACAGGGTCTATGACATCGGTGATGATGGAAGCTGCTCCGTGCTGTACCAGTTGACGCTGCAGAACTCGGGGTCGGTCGATGAGATGGGCGGGATCATCAATACCGGTCGGCTGCTTGCCCTGTGGCCCTCGATGCGGCTGCCCGGCCGGTGCCGTCACCTCTGGGAGACCGCCTTCCCTCAGCTTCCCCATCACCGTGAAAGCAGGGAGCATCCCTCGTGGACGACGCTCAGCGTGTAGCCACAGAAATAGCGCTGTCCGTTCTCGCCGACGACGGCTTCATCCTGGCCGGCGGACAGGCGCTGGCCGAACACGGGGTGATCGGCCGGATGTCGGAGGACGTTGATCTGTTCGCGCTGTACCGAAGGCACACCCCTGAATCGTTCGCGGCGTGCGTGGACAAGATGAGATCAGCCCTTGAAGCGGCCGGGTACACTGTCGAGGTCACGCGCCAGTACGTGGCGTTTGCCAGCCTGACCGTGGAAAAGGGCGACACGACGGTCGTCATGGACCTCGGTCTGGACTGGTGGGAGGACCAGCCCGCCGTCGTGGACCTGGGGCCGGTGATGTCGCTGAAGGATTCGGTGGCTTCCAAACTCCTGACGGTTTATTCACGCGGTTACGCCCGGGACTACCTTGATGCGTATTCGATCATCAGCAGTGGACGGTTCACCCCGGCGCAGCTGATCGACTTGTGCCGGCGACGGGACCCGCATCTTGACCGAGAGATGTTCGCTGCGTCCATGACGGGTCACCGCACCGTGCCGACCACCGAATTCACCAAATACGGCTTCCCGGCCGAAGACCTCTCACGGCTGGATACCACCCTTACGGGATTCGCCAAAACCATCCGTCAGCACCAATACGTCGCCGGCCAGATCATTGAACCGGTAGACCTCACCGGCCCCGGTGACACCAGACGTGGCCCTGACCTGGCATGACGAACCCCGGGCGAGATTCTCTAGCCATTGTCAGAAAAGATCAATCAGAACCCCTCTCTGACGGCTCCATGGACCGCCGCCTGACGTCAGGTTAGGCTGTGCCAGAACTGGATCTGTGGAGTGCGGCACCAGGCCAGAACCCACGAAGCGACGTCTCGGGCGACAGGCGCCGTTGCATGGGCGACGGGCTACAGGACCTATTTCGCCGCGCTGTCTGGATTCTGAGGAGGCGGGAGAAGTCGGCCTGTACCGCCGCCTCTACAGCTCCCCCGTGCCGTCGTCCCGATCGATTTCCCTGCCAGCCGCCCTGGAATTCTGGAGCCCATCAGGGAGCGAGGAAGCCTCGCTCCCTGATCAACCTCAGGCCTCCATGTCGGCGGCAAGCTAAGGCTCTGAACTGAGTGGCAAAGCTGGCGGGGGTACGGGTACAGGACGGGCAATTGACGGCGGCGCTGCTGTTTCACATTGGAACACTGTGCGCTGTAACACACCTTTACCTTGGATACAGACGCCGCGGCGGCTGTCACTTTTTGGGGGCGCCGCGGCAAGACCGCCCGTCGCTTATCGAAGCGGGTGCAAGCATTCCCACCTGTTCCGCTGGCCAGTGAGCCTGTTTCAAGGGAGAAACACATGACAAGCACCACCACCACGTCGTCGCCGCCGGCGATGACACCCCGCCGCGCGGCGACAGCCGCGCTCCTTGGAAGCGCGCTCGAGTACTACGACTTTTTTGTGTACGGCGCCGCAGCGGCCCTCGTCTTCAACGTGCTGTTTTTTCCGTCCGGGGATCCCGCTGTATCGTTGATCGGATCGTTTGCCACCTTTGCGGTGGGCTACGCGGCCCGGCCTGTCGGCGCGGTCGTGATGGGTCACTTCGGTGATCGCCTTGGCCGCAAGCGGGTCATGCTTGCGACGGTGGTCATGATGGGCGTGGCCTCCTTCGCCATCGGGTGTCTTCCGACGTACGACCAGGTGGGCGTGCTGGCCCCGGCGCTGCTGGTGGTCCTGCGCGTGGTCCAGGGCTTCTCCGCGGGGGCCGAATCTGCCGGTGCCTCGACGTTGACGGTCGAGCACTCCCCGGCTGGGCGGAGGGGCTTCTTTACCAGTTTCGTCATGGTGGGCTACGCCGTGGGCTGCTCCTTGGCGACCATAGTCTTCCTGCCAGTGGCGCTTCTACCCGCCGAACACCTTTTCGGTTGGGGCTGGAGGGTTCCCTTCTGGCTCAGCGCCGTCGTGGTGGTGATTACGTACTACGTGCGCAGCCATCTGGATGAAACGCCGGTGTTCGCCGAGGCCAAGGACGTAAGTGCTGTCCGGAAGCTGCCTTTGAGCGACGTGTTCAAGCATCACTGGCGGAGTGTGCTCTGCGTTGCCGGGGCGTCGCTGATGGCAGCGATGCAGACCCTGTTCGCCGTGTTCAGCTTGTCCTATGGCGCCTCGGTCGGGGTGGACCGGAGCGCGATGCTAGCCGTTATCTCCGGTGCCATAGCGTTGTCCATCTTCACCCTTCCGGCAGCCGGCTACCTCTCCGATGTCATCGGCAGGAAGCGGACAGTGTTGATCTCCTCTGCCGGCTGTGCGGTTACGATCTTCGGCTACCTGTGGGCGATCTCGACGACGGACATCCTGCTGATTGCGGTCTTCGCCTTCATCAACATGACGCTGTTCTTCAGCTGCTACAACGGCGTGTGGACCTCGTTCTTCGCAGAGCAGTTCCCGGCACCTGTCCGCTTCACGGGCATGGCCGTCAGCAACCAGCTAGGAAATCTCCTGGCCGGATTCGCCCCCATGGTCGCGGCGATACTCCTTGTGCCCGGCCCGTCGGGTTGGCTGCCGGTGGCAATCTTCGGCGCGGTCGCCGCCGGCATCGCTGCGGTCGCCGTGACGGGAATGCGCGAGACGTCCAAGACCCCCACGGAACTGCTTGGCGGTCCCCGGGTTGAGGCTTTGCGGCAGCACCTGAACCGGACCGAACCAGCTGACTCCACGCGCGCCTTGACGTGATCCCGGACCAGACGAACTAGAAAAGCGGCCACGAACGGGCCCCCGACACAGCGTCGGGGGCCCGTTCGTGTGGGGGAGAAGCGCCAGATTCCCGGGTTATGGTCCGGGGGCGATCATTCGTTCGTCGTCGTCAATTTTCAGGGCACGCATCTTGCGGTACATGGTGGTGCGGCCGATGCCCAGAATTTCCGCGGCACGGGACTTGTTGCCGTCGGATTCGGCCAAGGCAGCCACGATGGCATCGCGCTCGGACTGCTCGTAGCGGCTGAGCGAGGACAAAGTTGTCTGGCGCATGGGGGTTGGCAGGTCCTTGGTCTGGATCAGGCCAGTGCCGGCCAACCGTCGTACGTCAGTTAGGACCCGTGCCAACTCGGCCACGTTGCCCGGCCAGCGCCAAGCCAGCAGGCATTGAAGCGCGGCGGGGGAGAACCGTGGAGAGGGTGCCCCGGGGAAGAGTTCGGCCGAAACCTCGCGCACGATGTCCAGCAGCTCACCGCGCAGTTCCACAAGGGATGGCAGGCGCACCGGCACTTGAAGACCCCCGGCACCGTCGTAGGTCAGTGAGGCGTTGGTCCGTTGGGTGAGGATCACACGCGCCCCGGGGTGGACGCCGGGGCGGTCTACCGCCGCGAATCCCGCGAGCCGCTCTACCAAATCATCGTCGGGGCTGGCTCCAGCGACAACGATCCCGCAGCCTTCATTCAACGCCGCTTCCATGCGCGCCCAGGCCGGCCCGTCCTCGGTGAGCATTTCTGCGGTGAATGTCTTGGGCTCCCGTCCGGTGTGCTGCCGCAGCCACTTTGAGGACTGGTAACGCTTCCCAGTACCAGGGTCCCCGACAACGCGGATCAGGCCATCGACGGCGGCAGCAGCGGTGAGCCCGCGTTGGAGGGCGCTGTAAGAGGTCGTCGTCCTGGCTTGGCGGGAGGACAGGCCGATCAGCACGTCGCGGAGCGCCGGCTCGGATCTTTGCTCGGGGCGGTTGATGACGGCAGGACCACCCTCGGTGGCCGCGCTGGCTGGCGCCGTAAACTCCAGCGCGAAGATCGCGTCCTGGCCAGCGCGGCCGAGGCGGCGCACCATGGCTTCGGTTCCGAGAACGGGGAGTTCGAGTTGCAGCCTGTCCTGGTCCCAGTGGTGCATGCGCAGCATTTCCCACAGATACGCGTGGGACTCGGCGTCAAAGTGGGCGAGTGCGGGCAGGTCGGTCATGACGGTTTCCGAGTTCATGACCAGAACCGGGTGTTTGGAGGACCGGAACTGCCGGTAGGTTCGGGCCAGCTCAAGGTTCCGGGAGTCGGCCATGAGCTCGAGTGCCTCAGCGATCTGATGACCGGCCTGCCGTGCCATGGAAAGCATCAGGGGACTCGAGGCATCGACATGGGATGCGATGGACAGCGATCCCACGATCCGGCCCGTGATGGGGTGTTTGATGGGAGCTCCCGCGCAGGCCAGCCGGGCCAGCGCGTCATTGAAGTGTTCATGGCCGCGGACGAAAACGACTTCGCGCCCTTCAATGGGGGTGCCGAGGCCGTTGGTGCCCAGGGCCTGTTCGGAGAAGACGAACCCTTCCGCGGCGTTGGCGTTGTCCAATGTGCGCGTGTCCTGGGCGTCAATAATGCGCCGCGAGACGATCCTGCCCTCCTCGTCGGCGAGGAAGAGGGCCAGACGGGTGTCCGTGAGGTTGTTTTGCCATTGGTCCAAAATCCTTCCGGCAGCGCGCAGGATGGCGCTGTCCGGATCGACTTCACCAAGGATGTGGGGACCTGTTGCGGGATTTACGTGGTGCGAGACTGAGCGCCGCCAGCTCTGTTCGATTTCTTCAGCTACCAGCGACGCAGGGACGGAGGCCCTGACGAGGCCCTCCGTTATCAGCCGCTCCCGGGCGCTCCGGAGCGCGTCTTCGCGGCGTGATTTGTCCTTCACTTTCTCATTCTCAGGCAGTCAAAACGATGCGTCCAGCGATACCGCCGGCGGTCAGGTCGTCCAGGGCCCGGGAAACTTCGGCCGCAGACAGGGTCCTTTCGGAGACGGGGATGGTGGGCAGTTTTCCTGTTTTCGCAATGCGGACCAGATCCTGCAGCTGGAAAAGCGTCCCGACAAAGCTGCCTTCGATGCGGATCATGCGCAGCGCCAGCATTGCAGTGGGTAGGGTGACCTCACCGCCGAAGAGTCCTACCTGGACCATTGTCCCCGCCTTGGCGAGGACATCGAAGGCGGATGTGGCTGTGGCGCCGTTATTGACGAAGTCCACGACGGCGCTGGCGGGTCCGCCTGCCGCGCGTTGAATGTCGGCTGCCCCGCCGTCGGCTCCGGATAGGACCGTGCTTGTGGCGCCCATCTCCCGGGCGAGGGCAAGGTTCCGTTCCGCGACATCGACCGTGCAGATGTTGCGGTGGCCCCGGGCCCGGAGGATCGCTATGGCAGTCAGCCCGAGCCCTCCTGCCCCAAAGATGACCACGGGCTCGTCTGGTTCAACGGGAAGAACCTTGTCCACGGCACTGTGCGCGGTGAGGCCGGAACACGCCAGCGTCGCTGCCCAACTCGGGTCCAGGCCGTCAATGTCCAAGAGGTACTTCTCATCGGGCACCATGATGTACTCGGCGTAGCCGCCGTGGCGGGCCACCCCAAGGTTCTGTCCGGCCGCGCAGCGGTTATCGTGGCCTTCGCGGCACTGACGGCACGTGCCGCAGCCGATCCACGGGTAGATCAGGCGCACGTCGCCGACGCGGACGGATTCAACGTGAGAGCCAACCTGCGCGACAACGCCGACTACTTCGTGACCCAGAACCATCGGGTACTGGATACCGCGGTCCTTCATGCTCATCTGGCCACGGCTGCCCAGGTCATAGCCGCCTTCGCGCAGGTGAGTGTCGGTGTGGCAGACGCCGGCCCGCATGACTTTCAGGAGCACCTGCCGCCCTTCGGGGCTTGGCGTCGACAACTCCAGGTCATGGATGGTGGCATCGTCCGGGAGGACAGCGAATGCGTGCATTGCGGGAAACACCTCTTCATTGTGGCAATGGGTATCCATTCATCATGTCCAACTATTGCTGCATCTTCCAATACCAATAGCCGGGTCCTTTGGTGTTCCATCCGGTATCAATTCCCCGGCTCCCGGGCAGTGTTTCAGATTGGAACACCTGTGGCATGGAGCACACTTCTACCTTTGATTCCAGATGCCGTGGCGGCGATCGCAACAGGGAAGAGGCCACAGGCAAGAGACCGAGCAAGTCAAAGGAAACCATCATGACTATCAATGTTGTTGAACAGTCCGGCGTCACGTCTGCCGACGGCAAGAGCCAGGACGTACTGCGCAACCTCTACGCTGACTGGGCCCAGATCATGGCCACAACGCCCGACCTGACCATGCGCCTGTTCCGCTCCATTTTCGACGAGTGGCACCAGCCGACAGTCGAGCCGGAGGGCGTGATGTACCGCGAGGACACGCTTGGCGGCGTTCCGGGCATCTGGTGCCTGCCCAAGGGCGCGGACAGGACCAAGGTGCTCCTGTACACCCATGGCGGCGGATTCGCCGTCGGATCCGCCGCAAGCCACCGCAAGCTTGCAGCCCATGTCGCCAAGGCCCTCGGTTCCGTAAGCTTCGTGCTGGACTACCGCCGCGCCCCCGAGTTCCAGCACCCGGCACAAATCGACGACGGCGTCGCGGCCTTCGAAGCGCTCGTTGCCTCAGGGATTGCACCGGCAGACATCACCACCATCGGCGATTCCGCCGGCGGCAACCTTGCCATCGCCATTGCGCTTGCCCTCAAGGAGCAGGGAAAGCCCGGCCCCGGCCAGGTCATCGCCTTCTCCCCGTGGCTGGACATGGAGAACAAGGGCGAAACCCTCGTCACCAACAACGACACCGACGCCCTGATCACCCCGGAACTGCTCGAAGGCATGATCGCCGGGGTCCTCGGAGGCACCGTGGACCCCACCACCCCGCTGGCGAACCCACTCCACGCGGACTTCACCGGATTCCCGCGCCTGTACATCACCGCCGGCAGCGTGGAATCACTCCTGGACAACGCCACCCGTCTTGAGGAGCGAGCCAAGGCAGCAGGTGTGGACGTCACCTTGTCCATCGGCGAGGGACAGCAACATGTCTACCCGTTCCTGGCAGGGCGCTCCGCACTTGTCGCCCAGGAGTTCGAGAAACTCGCCGCCTGGTACCGGAAATAACCCGGTCGCCCCACGCTGCACCCACACCATCCACTATTTCGTCCCCTGCATCAGAACGACAAAGGAGTTCGCCATGACTGCACAGAACACTTTCCACACCGTTGACGCCGTCGTCATCGGCGCTGGCTTCGGCGGCATCTACGCCGTCCACAAACTGGCCAACGAGCAAGGACTCACGGTCGTCGGCTTCGACAAGGCCGACGGTCCCGGCGGCACCTGGTACTGGAACCGCTACCCCGGCGCACTCTCCGACACCGAGAGCCACGTCTACCGCTTCTCCTTCGATAAGGACCTCCTGCAGGACGGCACCTGGAAGCACACCTACATCACCCAGCCGGAGATCCTCGAGTACCTCGAAGGCGTCGTTGACCGCTTCGACCTCCGCCGCCACTTCCGCTTCGGCACGGAGGTCAAGTCCGCTACCTACCGCGAAGACGAGGGCCTGTGGGAAGTCACCACCGGCGGCGGCGCGGTGTACCGGGCCAAGTACGTCGTCAACGCCGTGGGGCTGCTTTCTGCCATCAACTTCCCCAACCTCCCCGGCATCGACACGTTTGAAGGCGAAACCATCCACACTGCTGCCTGGCCGGAAGGCAAGTCCCTGGCCGGTCGCCGCGTTGGCGTGATCGGCACCGGCTCCACCGGCCAGCAGGTCATCACCGCTCTGGCTCCTGAAGTGGAGCACCTGACGGTTTTCGTCCGGACGCCGCAGTACTCCGTCCCGGTGGGCAAGCGCCCGGTGGCCGCTCAGCAGATCGCCGCGATCAAGGCCGACTACGACAGGATCTGGACGCAGGTCAAGGGTTCCGGCGTTGCCTTCGGCTTCGAGGAGAGCACTGTCCCGGCCATGAGCGTCTCGGAAGAAGAACGCATTCGAGTGTTCGAGAAAGCCTGGGACTACGGCGGTGGCTTCCGCTTCATGTTCGAAACTTTCAGCGACATCGCCACCGATGAGGAAGCCAACGAGACGGCGGCAGCCTTCATCCGGAACAAGATCGTCGAGACCATCGAGGACCCGGAGACGGCACGCAAGCTGACGCCGACAGGCTTGTTCGCCCGGCGCCCGCTGTGCGACGACGGCTACTTCCAGGTGTTCAACCGCCCCAACGTCGAGGCAGTGGCCATCAGGGAAAACCCCATCCGCGAAGTCACCGCCAAGGGCGTGCTGACCGAGGACGGCGTGCTGCACGAACTGGATGTCATCGTTTTCGCCACCGGGTTCGACGCAGTGGACGGCAACTACCGCCGCATGGAGATCACGGGCCGTGAAGGGCTGAACATCAACGACCACTGGGACGGGCAGCCCACCAGCTACCTGGGCATGTCCACCGCGAACTTCCCCAACTGGTTCATGGTGCTGGGACCCAACGGCCCGTTCACCAACCTGCCGCCGAGCATCGAGACCCAGGTCGAGTGGATCAGCGAGACCATCGACTACGCCGAGCGGACAGGCATCCAGGCCATCGAGCCCACTGCCGAGGCCGAAGCCGAATGGACCGAGCTTTGCACGCAGATCGCTAACATGACCGTCTTCACCAAGGTTGAGTCCTGGATCTTCGGCGCGAACGTCCCGGGCAAGAAGCCCAGCGTGCTGTTCTACCTGGGTGGCCTGGGCAACTACCGCGGCGTCCTGGACGACGTCACTGCCAACGAATACCGCGGCTTCGAGCTGAAGCCGGCCGCCGCCGTCGCCGCCTAAGGCCACGATCCACCAAGCTTTCACGACAAAGGAGAACAAACCATGGGCGTGTACACCACCGCCGACCCGGCGACCGGGGACATAACCGCACAGTACCCGGAAATCTCCGACGCCGGCCTGGACAGCATGATCGGACAGAGCGCCGCGGCCTACCGGTCCTGGCGCACCACACCCCTGGAGCAGCGCCGGGCTGTCCTCACCCGGGCGGCGGAACTCCACCGCGAGCAGGCCGGTGAACTGGCCAAGCTGCTCACCCTGGAAATGGGCAAGCCGATTGCCCAGGCCAGAGGAGAGGTGGAACTGGTGGCATCCATCTACCAGCACTACGCCGACCACATCGAGGAGTACCTCGCGGACGAGGAGCTGACCATCAAGGGCCCCGGAACGGCTGTAGTCCGCACTGAACCCATCGGGCCCCTGGTCGGAGTCATGCCCTGGAACTATCCGTACTACCAGGTGGCCAGGTTTGCCGCTCCAAACATCGCGCTCGGCAACACGATCATCCTCAAGCACGCGCGCAACTGCCCCCAGTCCGCCCTGGCCATCGAGCGGGTCCTGGGCGAGGCCGGCTTGCCGGACGGCGTGTACCTCAACGCCTTCATTTCCTCTGCGCAGGTGGCGGCCGCCGTCGCGGACCGGCGCGTGCAGGGGGTTTCGCTGACGGGGTCGGAGAAGGCAGGGGCGGCCGTCGGTGAGGTGGCGGGCCGGCATTTGAAGAAGTGCGTCCTGGAGCTTGGCGGTTCGGACCCGTTCATTGTCCTCGACGACGCCGACATCGACGCGGCTGCGGGCGCCGCCGTCGTGGGCCGGCTCTCCAACGGGGGCCAGGCATGCACGGCGTCGAAGCGGTTCATCGTGGCGGACAGCGTGTACGAGGAGTTCCTTCAGAAGTTCGTCGACGCGATGGCCGGGTGGCAGCTGGGCGATCCCACCGATCCCCACACCAAGCTCGGGCCGCTCTCATCCGTGGCGGGCGTTGAAGAGCTCCACGAGCTGGTCCAGGACGCGGTGGCCAAGGGGGCGTCGTTGCTGCTGGGCGGCCAGCGGCCGGACGGCCCGGGCGCCTATTACCCCGCCACGGTCCTGGCCGGCGTCACGCCGGACATGCGCGCCTTCGCCGAGGAACTGTTCGGGCCCGCCGCTGTCGTCTACCGCGTCGGCTCCGTGGAGGAGGCTACCGAGCTCGCCAATAACTCGCCGTTCGGCCTGTCCTCCAGCATCTTCACCGCCGACACGACGAAAGCGGAGCGGCTGGCCGAGGCGCTCGAAGTGGGCATGGTGTGGATCAACAGCGCCAGCAAGAGCTCCCCGGACCTGCCGTTCGGCGGCGTCAAGGGCTCTGGTTTTGGGCGGGAGCTGGCCCGGTTTGGCTTCAATGAGTTTGCCAACAAGAAGCTGGTACGCAGCCCCGGGGCCCGGTGAGCCAGGAGGACGTGCCAAGTCGCCAGGTTGCGGTCACCTTGACCGCAACCTGGCGGCGGCAGTTAACCCTGGTGGTCCTTCGCGAAGGCGGGATACAGGGCCGCAACCAGCTGCCCGCCGAACCGTTCGTCGAGAGGCTCGCCGCTGAGGAACAGCCGATAATAAATGGGTCCGAGCAGAACGTCCGTTACCAGTTCGGGGTCCAGCCCTTCCCGCAGTTCGCCGCGTTCGACGCCGCGTTCCACCAGGGCGGTGACCTCCCGCACGCGCTTGGCCACCACTGTCTCCCGGTAGGTTTTGGCAAGTTCGACGTCGGCAGCCACTTCGGAAACCAGGCCCTGCATGATCCGTCCCAACAGGGAGTTGGACATCAGGTCGACAGTCCGGTCCACCAGGCGGGTCAATTCCTGCCTGGTGTCCTTGGCGTACGGCAGGGTGCTGACATCGCCCAGCATGTCCAGCAGGACCGCCAGCGCCAGGTCATTGCGGGACCGGTACCGGCGGTAGATGGTGGATTTCGCGACGCCGGACCGTTCGGCAACGCGTTCGATGGTCAGGCTGCCGAAACCGGATTCCGCCAGCAGTTCGCGCGTAGCGTCCAGGACCACCCGTTCTGTACGCGCGCGGCGCCTCTGGTGGCCTGAGGCTGTTGCCGCGGCCGTGCCGCCGTCGACCGCGTCTGTACCGTTCATTGAGAAAAGGCCCCTTTCGCTTCACAAAAGCTGAGTGCTAATATTGAAACGCAACGTAGCGTTTTATTAATGCTACCCAACAATTACTCCACACCAAAGCCTAGAAGGGCAGCACCATGAGCACTGACCGTTACCAGCGCGGACTGGACCGCATGATGGAACTCGTCTCCACCGAACACAACAACACCTTCGACCACGCCAAGCTGGTGGAGTCCTACGCGGCACTCGATCCTGAACTGTCGGACTACATCGTCTCCTTCGCCTTTGGGGACATCTACTCGCGGGACAGCCTCACCCAGCAGGAACAGACCATGGTGACCATCTCCACGCTGGCCGCTTTGGGCACCGAGGTCCAGCTGAAGCTGCACGTCAACGTCGGCTTCAACGTTGGCCTGACCAAGGAAAAGATCGTCGGCGCCCTGATCCAGTGCATCCCCTACATCGGATTCCCTCGCGTCCTCAACGGCCTGACCCTGGTCAAGGAGGTCATGGCGGAACGCGGCATGACCTCCGAAGCCGCCACCAACTGACAGCGAAAGGGAACTCATCGTGAGTAAGAAAATCGGTTTCGTGGGACTCGGAACCATGGGACTTCCCATGGCGGTCAACCTGAACAAGGCCGGCTTCGAAGTCATCGGCTACGACGCCTTCGCGGGATCCCGCGAGAAAGCAACAGCCGCAGGAATCACAGTGGCAGAATCGCTGACGGAAGTGGCCGAAAAGGCCGACGACGCCATCGTCTCCATGGTCCGCGACTACGCCCAGAACGTGGACGTCATCCTCGGCGAGGGCGGGCTGCTGTCGGCCGGCCCCCAGAACGTCACCATCATCGTCATGAGCACGCTGGACCCCGACACCATGAACGAACTGGGCCGGCAGGTGGAGGAAAACGGCTACGCGAAGCTGATCGCCGCCGCCGTCAGTGGCGGCGCCACCGGTGCCGAGGCCGGCACTCTCTCGATCATGGCCTCCGGTCCCGAGGAGCAGGTGGATGCGGCGCGGCCCTATTTCGACGCCGTCGGATCCAACACCTTCTACTACGGCGACAAACCGGGCAACAGCCAGGCCGCGAAACTGGTCAACAACCTCATCCTGGGCATCACCATGAACGCTGTGGCCGAAGGGCTCAAGTTCGGTGCACAGTACAACCTGCCACAGGACGAGCTGCTGAACCTGTTCAAGGCAAGCACCGGCGACAGCTGGGTGGCCCGGAACTGGGATTCCGTCTCGGAATGGACCGCGGACACCGCCCTGGCGGTACTGCTGAAGGACCTCAAGGCCGCCCACCTCAAGGGCCTAGAGCACAATGTGGCCATGCCCTTCAACGCCCTGTCCTCCACCCAGCTGTTCGACTCCATGGGAAAGAAGCCCCGGGTCCTGTAGAGGGACCCGGGGCCGTCAGCCTCATGCTGATTTAGTTCCAGTCGAAGAAGCCCCTGCCGGTCTTGCGGCCGAGTTCGCCGCGCGCCACCTTGTCGCGCAGGATCTGCGGCGGGGCGAACCGGTCGCCCAGGGTGGACTGCAGGTACTCGGCGATGCCCAGCCGCACGTCCAGCCCGACGATGTCCGTAGTACGCAGCGGCCCGGTGGGGTGCTTGTAGCCCAGCACCATGGCGTTGTCGATGTCCTCTGCCGAGGCGACGCCTTCCTCCACCATCCGCATCGCCTCCAGTGCAATTGCCACGCCCAGCCGCGAGGACGCAAACCCCGGGGCGTCATTGACGACGACGGCGGTCTTGCCGAGAGCCTCCACCCACCTTTTCGCCTCCGCAGCCAATTGCGGTGCGGTCTGTTCGCCCAGCACCACCTCGATCAGGGTGGACGCCGGTACAGGGTTGAAGAAGTGCAGGCCCAGGAAGTTGCCGGGCCGCTTCAATTCCTTGGCGAGTCCGTTGACCGACAGCGACGACGTGTTGGACGCCAGGTACGCGTCCCGTTGCAGCCGGTCTTCGATCCTGCGCAGCGATGCTACCTTCAGGTTCCAATCTTCCGGGACGGCTTCCACCACCAGTCGCCGGTCTGTGAACGCGTCATAGTCCACGCTCACGGTCAACCGCGAGGCCATTTCTTCCAGGTTCGCGTCGGTCGCGCCGCGCTGGATGCTTTTGGCCGCCGCGGACTCCACCCGTTCCCTGGCAGCCTCGGCAGACTGCCCGTCACGCTCCACCACCAGCACGTCGGCGCCCGTGACCAGGAACGCGTGGGCGATGCCGGCACCCATCCGGCCACCGCCCAGGACGCCAACCCGTGCGGGCAGTCCGGCAGGAGGTTCGGGGGACTGCACGTCAGATGCTGCTTCAGAGAGGGGGCTGGTCATTTACTTCTTCTTCCTGTCGAGGAATGCCTGCATGCGGTCGAACTTGGCCTGGGACTCGAAGAGCATTCCCTGGGCAACGGTGTCGATGACGGGATGGGCTTCCCGGGGAGCATGGAATACGGACTTGGTAATGCGCACCGCCAAGGGATCCTGCGCCGCGATGGAGTCCGCCAGTGCATGCGCGGCGTCCATCAACTCGTCAGGCCCAACCAGCTCGGTGATGAGACCCGACGACAGGCATTCCTGCCCGGTCAGCACCTTGCCTGCGAGGAGGATCTGCTTGGCCCGTGGCTCCCCAACGAGTTCCTTCAGCCGCCATGTGGCGCCAGCGGCGGCCAGAATGCCCAGGTTCGTTTCGGGGTTCCCCATCCGCACGGCGTCGGTGCCGATGCGGAAATCGGCGGCATACGCCAGTTCTGCACCACCGCCGAGGACATACCCGTCCAGGGCTGCGATGACCGGCATGGGAAGCTTGGCGATGCGGTCGAAGATGCCGGAGTTGATCCCGGCCAGTGCGTCGTCGCGTCGCCGTTCGCGGAGCTGGGCGATGTCGGCGCCCGAGGCGAAGATGGCCTTCGCGCCCGTTGCCGGATCGGCCTGCGTGCCGGAGAGGATCAGGATCCTGGGCGTCCGCTCCAAGTAGGCGCACACATGGTGCAGTTCGTCCACCATCTGCTGGTCGATGGCGTTCCTGACTTCGGGCCGGTGCAGCCGGACCAGCAAACGGTCCTCATATTCCTCTACCAGCAGCGTTCCGAAACTGCCGGCACCGAGTCGGGTGCCGGCGTCGTCCATTACCTCTGTCATTAGATGCCTTCCAGCAGCAGCGCCGTGCCTTGGCCGACGCCGACGCACATGGTGGCGAGGCCCAGCCTCCGGCCGCCGGTGGCTTCCCGTTCAAGCCGCCCAAGCAGGGTGATGACCAGGCGGGAGCCGGAGGAGCCGAGCGGATGGCCCAAGGCGATCGCGCCGCCGTCGTTGTTCACAATGTCTGGTTCGAGCTTGAGCTCGCGCATGCAGGCCAGGGCCTGCGAGGCGAAAGCCTCGTTAAGCTCGACGGCGGCCAGGTCACTCACCGCCGTGCCCGTCCGTTCCAGGACTTTGCGGGTTGCGGGAACCGGGCCGATGCCCATGATTTCCTGGGCGACACCGGCCGACGCGCCGTCGAGGATGCGTGCGCGCGGAGTCAGGCCATACCTCTGCACTGCGGACTCGGACGCGACGATGATGGCGGAGGCGCCGTCGTTGAGCGTGGACGCGTTGCCCGCGGTGACGACTGAACCGGCTTTAACCACTGGGCGCAAGCCGGCGAGGACGTCCGGGGACGTTCCGGGGCGGGGACCTTCATCGGTGTCCACGATGCTTTCGGCGCCCTTGCGGCCCTTGACCGTGACGGGGACTATCTCGTCGGCGAAGCGCCCGGATTCGATGGCGGCGAGGGCGCGTTCGTGGGAGCGGACGGCGAAGGCGTCGCAGTCGTCGCGGGAGATGCCGTACACCCTGGCTACTTCCTCAGCGGTTTCCGGCATGGAATAGGTGGCCTTGCCGTCGCGGGAGAGTTCCCCGGAGAGGAAGGCCGGGTTGGGAAACCGCCACCCGATGGAGGTGTCAACGACGGCGCCGGGCTTGGCGTAGGGCTTGTCGGGTTTCTCCATGACCCACGGCGCGCGGCTCATGGATTCGACGCCGCCTGCAACCACGATATCCGCGGCGCCGGCTTTAACCATGTGGGAGGCCATGATGATAGCGCTGAGGCCGGAGGCGCAGAGGCGGTTGACGGTGACGCCGGGGACCGTGTCAGGAAAGCCGGCGAGCAGCCAGGCCATGCGTGCAACGTTGCGGTTTTCCTCACCGGCACCGTTGGCGTTGCCGAGGATCACCTCGTCCACGACGGCCGGGTCAAGGCCTGCGCGTTCGACGGCGGCGCGGACGGCCACGGCGGCCAGATCGTCCGGGCGGACGGAACTGAGGGCGCCGCCGTAACGGCCGACGGGGGTGCGGGCACCGCCGATGAGGAATGCTTCGGGCATGGAAAAGCTCCTAATGGAATTTTGGTTGGGGAGAGGGTCTGAGGCAGGACGCGTTCCCGGGTCAGCGGAAGGCTGAGATGCCCGTGATGTCGCGGCCTACGAGAAGTGCCTGGATGGAGTCGGTTCCCTCGTAGGTGGAAACGACCTCCATGTCGGTCAGGTGGCGTGCGACATGGTTTTCGAGCAGCAGGCCGTTGCCGGCGAGCAGTTCGCGTGCCTCGTTGCAGATCCATTTGCCCTTTTGTGCGGTGGCCATTTTGACCATGGACGCCATGGCGTTGGTCAGGGTGCCTTTCTCGGCCAGTTCAGCCATGCGATTACACATGAGCTGCATCGCGGTCAGCTCGCTGAGCATGTTGGCGAGCCGGTGCTGGACCAGCTGGTAGCCGGCGATCGGGTTGCCGAACTGGACCCGCCTGGCGGCATAATCGGCTGCGATCTCGAAGCAGGCCATGGCGTGGCCGACGGCTTCCCATGCGGCGCCGCCGCGGGTTGCCTGCAGAACGCGGGAGACATCGGCGAAGGACCTGCAGTTCTGAAGCCGGTTGGTCTCCGGGATCCGCATGCCCTCGATGACGATGTCGGCCTGCATGATGGCGCGTTTGCCGATCTTGCCGGTGATGACGGTGGGGTTGTAGCCGGCCGGGTGGTTACCGGCCGCGTCCTTTTCGACGACGAAGGCGTTGACCTTGCCGTCTTCGGTGTTGCGGGCGAACAGGACCACGACGTCGGCCGCGTGGCCGTTGCCGATCCAGCGTTTGTGGCCGTTGATGATCCAGGTGTCGCCCTCGCGGCGGGCGCTCGTTTCCAGCGCCACTGTGTCGGACCCGTGGTTCGGCTCGGTGAGGGCGAACGCGCCCGTCTTCTCCAGCCGGGCCATGGCAGGCAGCCAGCGCTGCCGCTGCTCGTCGTTGCCCAGCATGTACAGGGCGCCCATGCAGAGGTTGGAGTGGACTCCCAGAAAGGTGTTGATGCTTCCGTCGGCCCGCGCCATTTCGCGCGCGACCATTCCCGCGCCCTTGCGGCTCATCCCCGGGCATCCGTAGCCCTGAATATAGGTTCCGATGATGCCAAGGTCCGCGAGGCCGGGCAGCAGTTCGTCCGGGAACTCCGCCCGCTCCCAGTAGTCGTTGATGACGGGAAGAACGCGTTCTTCGGCGAACCGGCGGACCTTGTCGCGGATTGCCAGCTCTTCGGGTCCCAGTTCGTCGTCGAGGTTGAAGTAGTCGGAGTTCACGGTGGTGCGGGCAGTTGCAGTGGTGGTCATGACAGGTCCTTTATGTTTCCGCGGACGGGTGCTGGTTGCTTGTTGGGTGGCCGCTTCGGGAGAGGGCTAGCGTTGCGGCGACGACTGCAGCCACTGGAGGATGTCCCCTCGGTCTGCGTCGATGCCTGGCGGCACGAGGTCGTAGCTGGCGGGCGTCGCTGAAAAGGTGATCGGGTTACGGACGCCGGGGATGGTTTCTTCACCGGCGCCCACTTCCACTACCGGTTCCAGTCCCAGGCGCCGGGCAAAATCAATCCCACCGCGGACATCATTGATCGGAGCACATGGCAGCCGTGCCTCGGTGAAGATGTCGAACCACTCTGAGGCGGTCCTGACAGCCAGCAGGTCGTGCAGGATCGGGCGCAGTGCCGAGCGGTTGAGGCTGCGGTCCGGGGGTGTGGTGAACCGGGGATCGTCGGCGAGTGCGGGGGCGCCAATGAAGTTGCAAAGCGTCCGGAATTGCCGGTCGTTACCGATGGCCAGGACAATTTCCCCGTCTGACGTAGGGAGCGGTTCATAGGGGTAGATGCTGGGGTGTTCGTTGCCCATGCGGGTGGGCACGTTTCCGCTGAGCAGGAATCCGCCTGTCTGGTTAACCATGCCTGACAGGGCCGATGACATCAGGTTCACCTCGATGCGCTGTCCGCGGCCGCTCTGGCTGCGTTCGTGCAGGGCTGACAGCACGCCAATGGCGGCATGGAGTCCTGTGATGACATCAAAGACCGCAACACCGGAACGGTATGCAGGAAAGTCTGGGTCCCCGGTGAGGCTCATGAGCCCGGACATGGCCTGGACGAGCAGGTCGTAGCCCGGCAGGGCTGCTCCGCCGGCGGAGCCGAACCCGGTGATGGACGCGTAGATTACGGCGGGGTTGCGTTCAGCGATAGACGCATAGTCCAAGCCGAAGCGGTCAAGCCCGCCAGGCTTGAAGTTCTCAATGACGACGTCGGCGCCCGCAGCAATGTCTCTTGCCGTCTCAATTTCGTCGCTATCGCCGAAGTCCAGGGCGATGGACCTCTTGTTCCTGTTGATTGACAGGTAGTACGTGGATTGGCCGTCATAGATCGGGGGCTTCCATGCCCGGGTTTCATCGCCGGAAGGGCTTTCGACCTTGATGACTGTGGCACCCATATCCGCCAGGAGCATGGTGCAATACGGCCCGGCGAGGACCCGGCTGAAGTCGGCAATGACAATTCCGGCCAAAGGGCCGCTCACCTCGCGGCCAAAGGCGTCCCGGCGTGCGTGGCCGGGTTGGCGGTCGTCGGCAGCCCCCGGAGCCGGGGGAGCGGCGCTGCTGCTCTGCAATGTCATGGGTCCTCTTCCATAGGGGGTTCGTTTTCACTATCCCATCGGTGATTACAGCGCGTCCAATACTTATTGAGCGCCAGATTATTGATACTTCTGCAATAATGGGGGAATGGAGATTCAGCAACTGCGGGTGTTCCTCGCCGTGGCGGAGGAATTGCATTTCGGCCGGGCGGCGACCCGACTCCATATGGCCCAGCCGCCCGTCAGCCGGATAGTGCGGCAGTTCGAGAGAGACCTTGGGGTTGACCTTTTCATCCGGAGCACACGCAGCGTTCAACTCACCGCGGCGGGAGTGGCCATGATGGCATCAGCCGGCGAGATCCTCGCCGCAGCGGAGCGTGCAAGAGCCAGCGCGCTTGCCGCTGGCCGCGGGGAAGTGGGAGTGGTCAAGCTCGCCTACGCCGGCGCATCAACCCACGTACTGGTGGGAGTACTCGCCCGGGAAGTTCGGAAGATCCACCCTGGGATAGAAGTTCGCCTGAACAGTCAGGACTTCGCGCTCCCTGCCCTCGCCCGCGTTCTCCGAGGCGAAGTCGATATCAGTCTCGGCCGCTGGGATTTTGTGCCCGCCGGTGTCACATCCCGCATCGTCGTTGAAGAACACCTCGTCATGGCCGTCCCGGCATCTCACCGACTGGCCTCCCGGGAAGACATCCGCATCGAGGAACTGGCTGGGGAACCGTTCGTCGCGCTTCCCCCGCATGAAGGGTCCGTACTGGGTGACCGCCTGCGCCGGCTAAGCCTAGGTGCAGGGTTTGATCCTGACATCGTGCAAAGGGCGCCGGACTCCTGGACAGCAATGGCTCTGGTCGGGGCCGAAGTGGGATGTTCCCTGACGGTTTCCTCGGTTGCAGAAAATGTCACTGATCCACACGTGCGATTCATACGGGTCCTCGACGAGACCCTACCGATCTACCTGCGGATGGCCTGGCGGGGAGACTCGGACAACCCTGCCCTCCCTCCAGTCCTCTCGCTTGCGGAACAGGTCTGGCCCAGCCGAGCTCTTGTCAGTCACGCTGATGTAGAGCATTAAGCCCGGGCATCCGGTGGACTAACCGCTGCAGCACTAGCAATTACTCGGGTCTTTAGGTAGTAATCGCCGTTTCCGGCGGCTGTCGGACCATATCTGATGGGCTCCGTTCAGGGAGAGTCGCGCAGGTATTCTCGGCAGCCTTGGTTCCCTTCCGGGATCCTGGCTGCCGGGACGCGCCTCCGTCGGGCCGGTCGGGGGGGTGTATCGCCGTACGCCATGCCTTATCCGTCATCGGCCTTCATAGTCGCCCATGAGCGGATTCCCAAGACCGTGCTGAATGCGTGGATATTGGCATGGGATTCAACAGTGCACGTAGGCGCTGGCGCCCGGATCTTGCCCATATCGGGACACATGCGTTCTTTAGTCCGGTAAGCCGATGCAGTCGAGCAGGATGGGTCGTGAAGCCACCGGAGCCGGGGGGCGCGGTATTATGCGGCGGTGGGTGGCGGACGGCCTATTTCCGGGACAGGCGGGGAAGCTCCATCCATCTCCGGTGCCGGTTGGGAAAACCCTGCGCTGTTTCCCCGGCCTTCCCCCAACTGGGTGGTGGGCGGCCCACCCGTATGAAGCCCCCAAGAATTTCACAAGCGGACACCCCTAACTTCGTGCCATTCGGGCCGGCCGTTGCGGCGGGCAACTAAATCAGGGGAGGAACGCCATGGAGAACCATGGATTTTTGAAGGTGCGGTCTCAATCGGTCCCGCCGGTATGGGTCATCGGGACGATTCTGCTGGGGATCCTGGCCGCGCTGGCGCCGCTGTTCCTGGCATCGGGAACGGCCACCGCCAGGGTCAGCACCGCTACCGCCTACGTGCCGCAGGCCCGCACGTACTACATCGCCGCGGACGAGGTGGAGTGGAACTACGCCCCCACGGGCAAGAACCAGATCACGGGTGAACCGTTCGACCCGGAGGCGTCGGTGTTCACCAAACAGGGTCCGGACCGGATCGGCAGCACATACATTAAGTCCCTCTACCGGGCCTACACCGACGCCACGTTCAAGACCCTCAAGCAGCGGACTCCGGCCGAAGAGCACCTGGGCTTCCAGGGCCCGGTGATCCGCGGCGTCGTCGGGGACACCATCAAGGTGGTGTTCAAGAACAACCTGGACCGGCCGGCGTCGGTCCACGTCCACGGCGTGTTCTACGACAAGAGCAGCGAAGGCGCCCCGTACGCGGACGACACGTCCGGCGCCGCGAAGAACGACGACGGCGTGGCCCCCGGTGCCACGTACACCTACAGCTACGAGGTCCCGGAGCGGGCCGGTCCCGGCCCCATGGACGGCAGCTCCGTGATGTGGATGTACCACTCGCACACCGACGAGGTGGCGGACGACTACTCCGGGCTGGTCGGCCCCATGGTGATCACCAGGGCCAGTAACGCCCGCACTGACGGCACCCCGAACGACGTCGACCGCGAGTTTTTCCTGCAGTTCAAGGTCAGTAACGAAAACAACAGCCCGTACCTGCAGGAGAACATCGACAAGTTCACCGGCAAGCCCTCTACGGTGAAGACCGATGACGAAGGCTTCCAGGAAAGCAACATGATGCACTCGATCAACGGCTACGTCTTCGGTAACCAGCCGATCGAAACCATGACCATGAAGAAGGGCGAACACGTCCGCTGGTACCTCATGGGCATGGGCACCGAGGTGGACCTGCACACCCCGCACTGGCACGGCAACACGGTGACGGCTCTCGGCATGCGGACCGACGTTGTCAACCTCCTGCCCGCCAGCATGGTGGTGGCGGACATGGTGCCGGACGACGTGGGAACCTGGCTGTTCCACTGCCACGTCAACGACCACATCAGCGCCGGCATGATCACCCGCTACCGGGTCCTCAACGCCGACGGCACCCAAGGCGCCGTAACCGAGGCAGCTCCCGCCCACGCCGCGGGGCACTAGGCACCTCCGGGCTCTGCTGGCTACGAGTCAATGGGCGTTTGCTGTCTTCACCCGGATTTCGAACGGGGGAGTATGCCACCACCCATACCAAAATAGCCGCCTGGGCCGGAGCGGTTGAGGTCCTGCCACAGCGCCTGCCAAGCGCGCGTGGCTCCCGGGCCGCTAGCGTCGTCCATGTGGCACCGACGTCTCCGGCGGTGCCATGCAGTAGCCGCTGCCCCCACCTCTTCAACCCAGCGCGGGGTGAGGAGGCGCGGCCCCGAGCTCCCCCGGAAGGTTGGCGACCTGAACCTTCAGGGGGAGCTCGCCTGCCCCCAGGCTCTATCTGGGCGGTTGCATCAGGGAGCGCTCGAGCCGCTGCCCCCACCTTTTCCCAACCCCTGGCTGCAACCGTATAGCTGTCTCCAGCATGGGTGGCGGCAAAACCCTTGGGGACAGGGCGGTGCCGACGGCGGTGCCTCGGAGACCCGGCGCCCCAGACGCCGTCGGTCCATGCCTGATGAGTTGCTCATTAAGCCCACTGCATGGCGTCGTCCTCAGCGGCGAAGTGGCTGCTCCTGAAGGGGAGTCGGAGACGGGGTAGGCGGTGGGCGAGGACCGATCGACAGGAGTTGGCCCCACTATGGCGACAGCCAACAGGTCGACGGCGCCGGCAGCACGGATGGCCCTTAATCGGGCAGGCCCGGCACCGGCATTTCTGACAGGTCATTCGTCGCTACGTTGATCTGGGCGGTGAGCCTCGCGTCGTCCCCCTTCGACTTTTGATTAAGCTCCGAAGCCGGCGCGCAAGGGCCGCTGATCAGGAAACCTGACCCGCCTGGAGGGGGCGCGGTCGGAATGCGCGGGGGTCAGTGTGACGCCAGGCCCGGCGGGCCGGTTTCGAAGTGTCGCGAACACCTTCGGTTAGCCGGACAGTCAACTCGCACATGGGTTCCTTGGTGCATGCTGGATGCAAGCCCGGATATCGCCCTCCGGGGCTGTCTGCTGCATTTCCTCTCCGGTGGTGAGCAGCAGCACTTCAGTGGGGGGTGCTGCCGGGCCCAGCGCTGCTGGGGGAGTGCGTACTGGACCCGGCCGGTCCCGGGTTCTCAGGTCGCGGCACCTTCAACTTCAGGACCGACATAGTCTTGCCCCTGGATCTTGGGATGCGCACGGGGCCCTGTGGCGCAAATGGTCCCGGTAGCGCTCAGAACTGAGGGGATGACCCCAAGGTTTATCTAAGGAATTTGTGTTGAACCGCAAATCAGGTTCCCTCGGTCTACTAAGAAAACGAAGGTGACCTCCCTGCGGAAATAGGCATGAGGTTGGGCTCGAATCCGAGCGCGAGAATTCGGCGCTGGAGGCGTTTTCTGGCGCGTTCGGGGTTCGTTTTGTCGTTATGATCGATGCCGGGTTCGTCATGGGCGACTCCGTCGTGGAGCATGTTCCAGACGATGACGAGCAGCGTGTGTCTTCGCCGAGGCGCACCGAGTGTTCCGGCGCGGATTCCATGGTTGCGTTCGTGTCGGTGTTCTTCACGTTTGGCGTCCTCCGGGCGTTTCCGCTGCGGCTTGAGGGCCCGGATGGGCAGCTGCAGGTACGAGACGTGCTGACCACCGGAGTGGATGACGTGCCTGCCGGTGTTGGTTCCTGGGTACGGTGAACGCCTGCAGCGGAGTTCCGTGGGCGTCGAGCATCTGCACCAGGACGAACAGGTCCATGTCGTCGGCGCCGTCGGTTTCGACCCGGAGGTGTGCCTTCGGGTAGCCGACCATCACCGTCTCCTGACCGCACCGGGCCAGGAATGAGACCGCGTTGGGTTCGCTGCGACGTCGTAGCCCGTTCCGCCAAGCTGGCCGGGCAGTCGTCGGCAATTAAGTTCACTCCCCGGTGATGGTTCACCGAGGGGCTGTGACTTCTAGTGTCCATGGCTTGTGCTGGTGAGCGAGCCAAACCATTGCAGGGTTCAGAGAACGAACCAGTAGCTGGCCCTCCGTGCGGGGATTGTCGAGTTCGTCGAACCAGACTGCCGTGTCTCCGGCGATGACGGTCGGGCCTTCGTCTCCGTCGATGACAACGACTTGTGAGCCCCGCGTGTGCCCTGGCGCTGAAAGGAGTCGTAGTCCGGGAAGGACTTCCAACTCGCCGTCGACCGGAACGTAGTGCATTCCGGGCGGGTCCACCCATTCAGGGATGGTGTAGTCATTCTGATTGCGGGCGTCGTCGAGTTCCTGGCGCTGCACGTAGATAGGCTTGCCCGCGAAGAGGTGATTGCCTCCGCAGTGGTCGAAGTGCAGGTGGGTGTTGACGACGATGTCGACACTTTGGATGTCGAAGTCCTGTTCCTCCAACGGGTAAAGGCGGGGGTCCATGTCCGCGACGGCAGGATGAAGCTGGGTCATGCCGGTGTCGACCAGGACGCGCGCGTCGGGGTGGTCAATGACGTGCACGTAGACCGGCATCGGTTCGCCTTCGGGAACCAGCTCGGCCACGCGCACGGCGGTGACAGGGATTGCAGCAGTGGAATTCACTTCTTTACCTCAGTTCCAGATTGCCTCGACGTGTCCGGGAGCCACAGACCGACGAGCCGAGGCTGCCCGTCTGCTGCCCAGGTCCAGAATCCCATCCGCCCAGGCGTCCGTCGAGCATGCACCGGAGCCAGGGATCCTGATTCGGCGCGCCGGACCGTTTGATTCAGCGTCGTTATTGAAAACGGCCCTTTCACGGCCCTCCCGCGGGCGTTTCGTAACGCGGCTAAGGGAAATTTCGTAAATAAGCTGGAGACTCAGCCTGACTGTAGTCAACCCGGCCGATCGAATTGTCTAGCCGATAATCGTCGGGCTGCGGAGGGTATTACCTGTCCAAGTTGTCCCAGTCGTCGCCGAGCACCCACCGCAAGGCTGAGAGCTGCCGCGAAAACGAGGCCCTTGTTCCTGGCCTCCTCTCCTCGATCCGGTGTCAGGCAACGACCGTGATCCAGTCCCCGTCGATCGCGGCGGTCAGGCGCAGGAGAGGACGGCGCGCCGGCCCGCTGATGACGCTGCCGTCCGATCCGTTGAACGTGGAGCCGTGACAGGGACATTCAAAGTTCGTACCGGCCGGCGCCACCGTGCAGCCGGCGTGGGTGCACGTTGCGTCATATGCCACGACCTGGCGGTCCTCAGGTCTGAAAACAACGACGGTCCTTCCGTTGGCTTTCCCCGTGGCGGAGCCGCCAACATTTACGTCACTGAGCTTGCCGATCCGGAAGGGACGGCCAGATGGAGCCGAAGCGCCGGGATCCGCCGGGACGGCGCTGCTGCCCGACGGTGAGACAGAGCAGGCGGACAGGGCCAGCGCGCCGCCCGCCGCGGCAGCCGTACCCAGCAGCAGAGACCGTCTAGCCGCGGGTTTTTCAGAATCCATGGAGCTATCATGTCAACTCCGCCTGAATATATGCTGCGGTCCGTGAAAACACCGCACGCCCCGACATGCGCCCACACCACTCGACCGCCGGCGATGCCGCCGACGGTTCCGGGGCCCGATTAAGGTTGACCGAAAGTATCTTGACATCCCTATCGGTGAGGTCTAGTTCTGGGCATGTCCACCACCCGTCCATACAAGCAAAGGAGCAAACATGGACGCCGCCCCATACGGAATCGTGCACTTCTTCCCAGGAGGAACCAAGGAGCAATACGAAGCCTCAATTGCCGCCGTTCATCCAGGAGAGGGGCTCCTGCCGGACGGCCAGACGTTCCACGCCGCAGGTCCTTCAGCCGGTGGCTGGACGATCATGGCAGTCCACGATTCGAAGGAAAGCTGGGAGAAATTCCGCGACGAAATCCTTATGCCGCGCATGCAGGCGGGTATCGAGGGCGGATTCACATCACCCCCGGACGAGACCGTCATCGACCTGTACAAGATCATGCCCTAACCATTCGGGAGGCGGCCTGCCGGGGTGTTCTGCAGGCGGCCTCCCGCAACTGAGCGAGGTCAGATCCCACGAGGTCCCTGCGGCCATACCTCGGGCGCCAGCCGAACGGCTGACAGACCGGCGGCCTATGAGGCATGCCGGACGTGAGCAGCCGGTGCGGTGTGGGGTCTCCGCGGCCCCTCAGGGTCCGGAAAATCCACGCTGCTGTCCATCACCCTGGCCGGCAGTATCAACCGCAAAACCCTGATGATCTGGCTGACAGCGCTGATGGGCTTCTCCGGTGCCCTGATCGCGCTGGCTCCGGGCTATCTTCCTTTCATGATCGGCCGGGCGTTCATCGGCGTGGTGATTGGCGGCTTCTGGTCAATGTCAGCTGCCACGGCGATACGGTTGGTGCCCGCGGCTCGGGTGCCCCGCGCCCTCGCGATCGTCAACGGCGGAAACGCCCTCGCTACCGTGTTGGCAGCGCCTTTGGGCAGCTACTTGGGCTCGATCATTGGTTGGCGGGGAGCATTTTTCTGCCTGGTTCCGGTGTCAGCTCTCTGCCTTGCCTGGCTGTGGTTCAGTCTGCCGTCCCTTACCGCTCCCCGGCGTTCGGGGAGGGTCCGGGACATCTTCACGATCTTCACGGCCCTCCGCGAACCGCCCGTCGCGTGGGGCATGGCCGCCTGCGGCGCCTTCTTTATGGGCCAGTTCATCCTGTTTACCTACGTCCGCCCGTTCCTGGAGACGGTGACCCGGATCGACGTGACCGCGATATCGCTCGTGCTGCTCGTCCTCGGCGTGAGCGGTTTTGCCGGCACTGCGCTGATCGGCCGCTTCCTCGGACCCGGCCTGTACAGGACGCTAACTGTCATTCCCGCCCTGATGGCTCTTATCGCGGCGGCCCTGATTCCTTTCGGCGCCTGGCTCGTCGCCGTCGTGGTTCTCCTGGGACTGTGGGGACTGCTGGGAACCTCGGCACCAGTCGCCTGGTGGAGCTGGATCGCCAAGGCCCTGCCGCACAACGCCGAACAGGGCGGCGGACTCATGGTGGCGGTCGTCCAGACAAGCATCGCACTCGGCTCCACGTCGGCGGCCTCCTGTTCGACACCATCGGATATGCCGGCACGTTCGCCTGCAGCGCAGCAGTCCTCCTCCTGGCCTCCTGCTTGGCTCTCGTGACCTCCCGGGCCACACAACAGGCAGCAAGCTAAGGAGCCCTAGAGTTCTTCGATTGGCTCGCTACCATCGATGAAACGCACGGTTGTGATCGTGCAACGGCTGGGAAACCTGAGGGATCAAGGTTTCCCAGCCGTACCTGCCCCAACACGCCCGGAAGGCCAGCTCCGTGACCGGCTGGCCACATACTCGTCGACGGCGGCTACACCGCCGTTTCGTTAGTCCGCCAACATTGCGTCGGACTCAACAAAGGATGTCAAGCATGGAAGGCCGAGCTGAAGAAGTCCCGTGCCGCGGCGATCAGGTCCCGTCGGGGCATCGTTTCTACAGTCTCGTCCAGTTCCGTCTGCTTCGCTCAAGATCCTTCCTTCTTGATGCCGTCGCCCGTCGTCGGGGCGGGCAGTTTCGGCAGGTCGCGCCGTGGGGTTCAGGGTGTCGGTGTTTTACGGGTTCCGGGCCGGTGACGGTCGGGCGGATGGGCTCCGACAACGACCGGTAGTTGGGAGGGGACCATGGCGTGGGGGCAACTGTAGGCGGGAGCAGCGAGCATGTCCCGACGATGGCGTCCCTAAGGCCGCCATGTTGTGCAGGCTATGGCTTCGCCCGTCCTTCCGCCGAGGCCTTATCGTTCGGGGCTGGGCCGCTTGAGCCGCGCACAATCAGGCGCGGAGCGTCGAGGGTCCGGGCCCGGGGAGATCCACCCCTAGCAGCCTGAGCAGTTCGGTCGCTGCGTGCGTGCCGCGTTGGGTGCTGTTGCGGGCCACAGTAGTCAGACCTGGGTTCATGTACTCGGCCACCCGCTGGTCGTCAAAGCCCACCACGGAAACGTCGCGGGGGATTTCGACGCCGGTTCCACGCAGGTAGTGCATGCCTGCCATTGCCATCAGGTCCGACCGATATATGAATGCTGTTGGCGCCTTCGTCTGTGCCATGGCGCGTTTGGTTGCGGAAACTGCAGCGCCGGTGGTTTAGTCAGTTGAAATTGTCGAGACTGGCTTCAGCCCCACGGACGCCATGGCTTCGAGGAACGCTTCAGTGCGGATCTTTGGTTGGATCCTGGAGGGCGGCCCGCCGATGTGGCGATTTGGCGGTGGCCCAATGCATAGAGGTGATGGACGCATTGGTCCATGCCGGCACCTGGCGGGTGGTTTTCGACGTGGGGAAAATCAATTCCGGGAGGCGTGGGGCCAATGAGGAGGCTGTCCCGGAAAATGCCGCATACACCGCGGCCAAGCACGGCGTTGTGAGCCTGACCAAGAACGATGCGGCTGAATATGGATCTCGGGGCTGCGCGTCAACGCGAGCGGCCCGGCTACGCTGAGACGCCGCTGCTGGCCCACCGCTGCTGGCCCACCGCACTGAAGGAAGTCCTCCGGAGGGGATCGCGAACGTCACCACATTTCTTCTTTCCGACAAGGCCGGCTTCGTGACCCCAGACCGCACGAGCTTCAAGTGGATAACCTTGTATAGCCCGCGATTGGCGTTGCCCCAGGGCTCTCGCGCCCGGGCTGCGCCACGCCAATCCGCGTACGTGCATGGGACTCAGCAAAGAGTGTCAAGCATGGAAAGGCCGAGGTGAAGTCGTTCCGTGCCTCGGGAGCCGACGGCCGCACCCGTCTTGACTCCTATATAGGAAAGCTCATTGGGAAGCTTGGCCAGGAGTCGGCGGGCGCCGTCTGAATCGAGCAGTGACCCTGGTTCGTCTGATGCGAGGCCGAGATGTACGTCCTCCCATTCCGCGCTGCGTTCAGTCGCCACCGGGGCCGCGCCGGAGAAAGCGAATGCACCCAGTCTGTCGCCGAGTTTCTCGATGTGCTCAAAGGGCGTCGTCGCGCTGCGTCCCTCGATGGCCGACCTGCCCCAGTTAACGAGATGTCGGATGCGCGGACCTCCTGAATAGGTCGCCGACTGTACGGCCACCACCTCTTCTTCGACGGTCAGATAGCCCTTCTGTGGCGCTTGGCCTGGTACCAGAGCGTCCGAGTGCTCGACAAGAAGTTCGATATCTCCCCAGTCCCAGCAGGCAATTTGGCTGAGGGAGTCGGTGAAAGCAGACACGCTGGAGCGGTCGGCGCGCGGAGCTGACTGTAGCGCAAAGGCGCGCACCGAAGTCCGCCCAAGCCGTTCCTGTAAACGGAGGGTCTCCATCCGGGCTGACGCGATGTCGCTTAGGGCCCGCTCGCGGCCGGCGGGATCCTCCGAGGCCAAGCCATAGCCGTGGTCGGTTTTCGTGGCGGTCAGCGTGACTGACATCGCACTGACCGTGTTGCACCATCCGGGATCGAGAAGGTTGCTCAACCTGGCTAGTCCACGTGGGTGGAGTTGGCCGCCGAACACTGGCAGCTCGAGGCCACCGATGCGGGAGTCCGACCTGAGGGCCGCGTACCAAAGGTCCTCGGCTTCGTTGTCCTCGGTGAGGCCGACGGGGGCCGCGTTATAGGCGGAATAGACGATGACCGTCTTGGTCGATTTCGTTTCCTGTGAGCCAGAAAAATCTGAGAGTCGCGGCGAAGTCATGGCCTCTATGTTTCCCGTTTCCCCCGAGACCCCCTAGTTGCGTCCCGCTGGACAGGACGCTTCCCGCACCCTCCTGCCGTGTGGAGATCCAGAGGGACGCCCGTTTCCTGGCGGTGGTATGGCCTGGGACTCTGTGCCGGGTTGCCCGCTCCTTTAACGGGCACTTGATCCTGCAGTCTTCATTCTTTGTGCGGTGAGATATCTGAAGGGGGCTGCAACGCCATGATGATGCTTAGTGATTTCCAGGCCGCGACTTGCCTCGTGCGGCGGGTTGAGGCGCTGGGCCTGATTCCGGGCTCAGCACAGCAACATTGACCGGGATGGCAAACACACCCCATGGCCCGATCCTGTTGGCCAGGTAGCCGTTGAGCTTCAGCTCGCTTTACTCGGGGCGTTCCAGACAGAGGCGACCCGCTGAATGTCGTGCGGGTGGACGGCGACCCAGACGCCGAAGCGGAGCTCGTGGCCTCCCTGCAGCCGACGTCTGCAGCCCGCACATTGTGCACGTATGCGCCGTCGAAGAGCTCATCCATCCCCCCGGACTCTCGTCGTCGGGGCGAGTCTACGCGGGTTATTAGCTACCAGTCAGCAATGTCCTTGGTGAGACAGGAACTATAGGATCGGGAAATGAAGATCCGTTTTCTGGCCCCGACCGTTATGGCATGTCTTATTCTGCTGGTCTCGACTGGTTGCATGAACGGGCCGAAGCCGGATCTCGGTGCACGCGATGCGACCGTCTCATCGGTCATGCAGGCTTTGCACGCCGCGGACAAGGACCAGCTAATCAAACTTTCTCAGCCTGGCCCGCAGTATGCCGACGGGTACGCGCAGATGATGATTTCGGACTGGGGTGGGGTGAAAGACTCCGGATACTCCACGTCCTATTCGTCCGAGGCCGCCCCGGAATTCGTCGCCGTGCGGGTAAGCACCCAGGACTCATCCGGGCGCCCAGCGGACGTTGAATTCGCACTTCGGTGGAATGACAGGACCTGGTTGTTGGACATCGGCTCTGACCTGAACCGGACATAGACCTCCGTCAGGACAACGCCGTACTTTTCAGCCGTGGGCCAGTTGGCCAGCCGTCGCCTTCAGCCGGCCACTCCGTCACCGTGTCGCCATGCCGGTGTGCCACCCTCCACTCGCCGTCTTCGCGGCGGTAGGCCTGGGTGACACGCAGCACGAAGCACGCCGGATAGTGAGAGGTACCCACGCCCGTTTCAATCTTGTGCTGCGGCTTGTAGCCTCTTCACATGACAGAGCCGGGGGCGCGCAGGAGACTGCAGCCCAAGATGACTCGGGGGGCCTTTCGATTTCAAATTCGTCCTGTGGCTGATCCTGCTCGCGATACAAATGGTGGCACTAGTCATTAATTTCAGCTTGGGGCACACCTGGGACGTGGGCGTGTACCTGGCGTTAGCAATGGTGGTCTTGTCGGCAATGTACCTGGCGTTCCTGTTGCGCGTCCGCCATCACGACGGCCCGTTCTGGGATGAGGAAGAGGCGGTTAGGGCAGGTTGGGAAGGCCGCGGACGGCCGCTGTAGCCAGGTTTGGATCGGAGCGTCCACTGCTCTTTCTGGAACGCCGACCGGGACAAAGCGTTCCTCGCCAGACTCCTGGTCCTGCCATTCAGGCTTCGAACGGAGCAGAGCAAGAGCGTGTACAAGCTGCTCTGCTTTGCGATCGGATACGGGGACGCCCCAGTTCGTCTGAATGTAGCGACTAACGCCTGCTGCTACCTCAGCTGGAGAAAGTCCATTAGCCAGCCAGGACATGGCCAAGTCCGCCTCGGTGTCATATTCGTGTACAGGGAACGCGACACCCCCGAACCCCAAGTCCGCAAGGTCCGTATCAACGAAGATGCGCCGCACGGCTCGGCGACGCTCCTTATCCCGCCGATTCATATCGGACTCCCATTAAGCTCTTCACCAGAGCCAACAATAATCCGTTCCGCGGAGCTGCCTCTTTGCTAAATGGAAATCTCCAACGGACGGTCCTAGCTGTCCAGCAGAATGCACTAGACGTCGACACGGGCGGCGACTGGAGGCTGCAGGCCTCAGCCAACAAGAACTAGACCAAGAAATAACATGGCCCCGGTCGCGCAAAAGAGCGCAATTCTCCTAAATGTCCTCTTTCGGTCCTGCAGCGTATGAGCGTCAGGTCCGCGCCGTATCGCCCTAACCAATACCCAGCAACTGACGGCCACAAGGACGATCCCCGGCCAGAACAGCACGCCTTGATGAAGCGTCAACGTCATGCCACTTCCGCTGGTTCTAGCTGTCGTTTAATCGTTGCTTGGCTTGTTTGGTATCCCAGCGCTGTCGGGACCTGATCCCTTCCGCCGCACCGGCTGTCCCCGCACCCTATGACATATGTTCTACCGGTCAGGATTTTGGCTGGCAGAGGCCGGGGCTGTCCATCGGACTGCGTACACGATTCTTGGTCCTGAAGCTGATGTTGAATAACCATGGCCGGACGATACTGTTCCTATGAGACCAAGGCTTGTTGGCTGCGCGGTCGTTGCCGTGCTCTCGGCGGTGCTGTCAGCTTGTACCCCGCCCCGGCCACCTGCCGGCGAACTGCCGCCAGGTCCTAGGGAGCAACAGTCCACAACGGCCGTGCCTGGAGAGCTTGTGGGCCGCGGGTTGGTGCGTCAGGAGGGAACCGGGCTGCCTCGATTCTGTATGGGTGGCATCGCCACCTCCGATCCGCCCTTATGCACTGGCCCGCCTCTCCGCGGCTGGGACTGGTCACTGGCGGACGGCGAAGAGACAGTGGCTAACGTAACCTACGGAGACTTCGTGGTCCACGGGTCTTGGGACGGAACCAGTTTCACCGTCACAAGACCCCCACGAAGCATCTCGTCCAAGGAATCATGGGGAGAACCGGATCCTCGACAGGATCCCCGCAACCCTGGCGCCGGAACCAAAGCGCGCTTGCAGCAAATCCAACGCGAGATATGGCAAACGGAGCGACCCGTGGCAGACACGCTGGTCGAAAACGGTTACCTCTTCCGGTTCGTTCCCTACGACGACGGGTCGCTGCAGAAGGCGATGGATAAGCGCTACGGTCCGGGGATTGTCGTGGTCCGGTCCCAGCTCCGCCCTGCCGACTAAACCGACCGCATCCCCAACCCTAAAAGGGTAGGATCTGCACGAACCCGGGCTCTTCCAGCCAGCGGGTGGTGAATGGGATTGGTAAAAGCTAGAACAACAATTGCAGAATTGCCCAGAGAATCGCGCCGTTGACCCGGCTTGCCTTCATCTAAGCAATATCCTAACTAAGGATCCTCAGCCAGGGCCTGACCAGAGTGCTCGGCACGTGACGAGCGTCGGGTCGTCAGGACCTTCGCCCCTGCTGAGATCTGAAGCCCGTGCACGCACCTGCACGGAAAACGCTAAACCATCAATTTTGCCGGAGTGGGGCGTCTCTTCCCAAATCTGGATCCGCCGGCGCCGGCGATACCTTTCCGCCCCGTGGGGTATGGAGCAGAGCGCGCAACGTCTGGATGGTGTCGGCCTCCCCGGCCGTCTTGTCGTCACGGTAGCGCTTGACGCGTGCGAACCGAAGGGCGATTCCACCCGGATAACGGGGAGAGTGTTGGACGCCGTCGATGGCGATCTCGACCACGGTAACCGGCTCGGTCCACACCGTACCGGCCGACCGCCGCAACTCCAACTCCTGGAACCTTTCGGTCTGCCATTGCAGCAGCGCGTCGGTGAGGCCCTTGAAAGTCTTGCCCACCATCACGTAGCCGCCGGGGTCGCCGAACTCGCCAACAGGGTCCAGGGCACCGAGGTGCAGGTTCGACAGCAGCCCGGTGCGCCGTCCTGACCCCCATTCGCAGGCGAGCACCACCAGGTCGTAGGTGAGCACCGGCTTCACCTTGATCCAGTTCGAACCCCGCCGGCCGGCGGCGTAGGCCGAGCCCACCGCCTTCACGACCACACCCTCATGGCCGGCGGCCAGCGCATCGCGCGACACTCTCTCGGCAACAGCCGCATCCGCAGTGATTTTCCCCGGGATGCGGTGACCGGGGGCGATGCGCTCGAGCACGCCGATGCGTGTGGACAGCGGCTCGTCGAGCAGGTCGCGCCCGTCGATGTGCAGCACGTCGAAAAACCACGGATGCAGCAGCGTGGTGCGTGCCGCGTTCGCCCCGAACCGGGACATGGTCTCCTGGAACGGCCGGGGGCCGCCGTCCTCGTCCAGGGCTAGAGTCTCGCCGTCGAGAATCACATCGCGCACGGGCAGTCCGCGCACCACCTCCACCACCTCAGGCAGCCGGTGGGTCACTTCGGCCAGGGTGCGGGTGTAGATGCGCACGTCGTCGCCGGCACGGTGAACCTGGATGCGTGCGCCGTCGAGCTTGTATTCCACCGACGCTTCCCCCGTCGCCTCCAGCGCCTCGCTGGCACTGGCCGCGGTTGCGGCGAACATGGGCTGCACGGGACGCCCGACGACGAGGCCGACGGCGTTAAGCTGGGCCGCGGTGCCCGTGATCGCCAGCAGGGCGGTCCCGCCGAGATCGCCGGAGAGCATCGCTGCGCGGCGTACGGCCTCGACCGGCCGGCCGGAGGCGCGGGCAACCGCATCCGTCAGTACGCCTTCGAGTGCACCGGTACGAAGTTCTCCGAGCAGCACGCCGGCGATGAAGGCCTGCTCTCGTTCGGTGGCTTCCGCCATCAGAGTCCGAAGGGTGGCGGCGCGTTCCACGGTCGAGCCAGCGCCTGCGGCTGCCTGCAGTCGGTCCAACGCAGCGTCGAAGTGGGCAATGGTGAGATTCGGCTCAGGAGCGGGCTCGCCCCTGGACGCCCGCAAGGCGCTCCAGCCGATCCCGACTCGGCCCTGGCGAGGCTTTGCGGTGAGCAGGCCGACCGCCGTCGGGATGTCCGCGGGCTCGAGCCGGAGCAGCAGGTCTGCAAGTTCTTTGACCTTTCCCAGCCGGGAGCGGGTGGCCGCGACGGCTTCCAAGGTCCTCACGAGCACGTCGAGCAGCATGGCACCAGTCTGTCACGGCCGCTGGTCATGGACAGCGACTAGCGACTAGGCCCTGTTCCTGAATGGGCGCGTGGGAATCTTCATCGCCAGCTGTTGCCCTCGACGGCGTCTACCGGACGCCGGGCGGCAGCGAAGAAGATACAGCACCTGCCATCCTGGTTGGTGGCATCTCCCTGCTGATGCCGTACGGCCTGGCATGCCACCTCGTTGCCGTTGTTGCCCTTCCGGGGGCGTTGGCCGGAGTAATTGGCGGTCTGGCGGACCGGGGAAACCGCCGCTGCCGGTAGCGATGCGGTACATCGCCCCCGCTGTCGTGTGAGGGGGAAATTCGGCGTCAATTTGCGGGCTGACCAGGCTTTTCGTCCACGGGGCACCGTACGATGAGCACGTCTCATCACTCTGACATTGGGGGAAACCTTGAGCTATCCGCAATACCCGTCCCAGCAGCCCTACCCATCGCAGCACCAGGCCTGGCAGGGCGAGCCGCCGCTCTGGGCACCGTACTATGGCGCGCCGTTCCCGGCGGCCGTGAAGCGGTTCTTCAAGAAGTACGCCACGTTCTCGGGCCGCGCCAGCCGCAGCGAATACTGGTGGTGGGCGCTGGTATCCATCATCGTCAGCTTCGTCCTGAACATCGCCATTAGTGTCGGCACGGCCGCCTCGTCGTCCTCGGGCCTGAGCAGCAGCCCGCAGCTCGGCCCGGGTGCCACGTTCGGGATGATCCTGCTCGTCATCTGGGGCCTGGCCACCATCGTCCCGTCCATCGCGCTGACGGTGCGGCGCCTGCACGACAGCAACAAGAGCGGCTGGATGGCCCTGCTCGGCCTCATCCCGTTCGCAGGCCCCATCATCCTGCTGGTGTTCGCGCTCCTCGGCCCCGACCCGGCTGGTCAGCGCTTCGACCAACCCACAGGTTACTGACCACGGGGCAATCTAGTAGCCAGATGGCCCCGCTGTCACTGCTCGGCGCTGACGACCCGAAGAGTTTTTTCACCATCCCGGGATAGATTGACCAGGGCCCCTGCTCCGGGAGTCCGGAGCAGGGGCCTTGGTTGCTGGATCTGGTGGGTCAGCCGAGTGCGGACGCGCCAGGCTCGAGGGTGTATTGCTTCGGCAGATTCAGGGACCGTTCTGCCATGACGTCACGGAGCAGGTTCGGGTAGTCGGTGATGAGGCCGTCGACTCCAGTGTCCATCAGGGCACGCATGGTGGGCTTGTCATCGACCGTCCACGGGATGACCTGCATGCCCTTGGCATGGGCGCGGGTCACCATGTCTGCGGTCACGTAGGGCACGTAACCGGGCTCGGTGACTTTCCCGTTTTGGGGTGTGCCGTGGACCGGGGAGATGGCGTCAAAGCCGAGGGAAGCGGCCGCGTCCACGAGGTCACCGCCGAAGTCGTCGGCGTCGATCCCGCCCAGCCACGGTGAGGCGCCGGGCTGGCCGGCCTGCAGGAAGTCCTTATTGGTCAGGGCGACGGTGCGGATTCCCGGTTCACGTTCCTTCACCAGCCGCAACGCGCCCCAGTCGAAGCTCTCGATGGAGACGCGGTGCTGCATGTCGGCGGCTTTGATTTCGCGCAGGGCGACGTCGACGAATTGCTCCCGCGGTGCCGTCTGCTCTGGCGCGCCCGCCTCGACCTTGGTTTCGATGTTGAACCTGACCTGGGAGGCGCGGTAGCGCTTGGTCAGGTCGAAGACCTCGGCGAGGGTGGGCATCTTCGCGCCGGGTGAGGCCTGCTGGCCGGGGAAGCTGGTCAGGGTCTGGGAGCCGCAGTCGAGGCTGCGGACCTGGGCGAAGGTGAGGTCTTTGATGTACTTCCCGACATAGGGGAACTGCGGGTCGCCCGGCGTGACGGGGGCCGTGTCCTGGCACTTCTGTCCGCTAATCTTCCGGTCGTGGGTAATGACTTCCCGGCCGTCCTTGGTGATCTGCAGATCGAGTTCAAGGGTGCTCACGCCCACCTCGAGCCCTTTAGCAAAGGAGGCGAGGGTGGATTCGACGGTGAGGCCGATCCCGCCGCGGTGTGCCTGAAGGTCGAAGTGGTTGTCGGTGCCGTTGGGGTTGGTGTCGGCTGCCTGGGCCGGGAGGGTTGTTCCCAGTGCCAGACCGGCGGTGAGGGCCGCCGCGGTGACCAGCTTGGTGTACTTCATGGTGGTTCTCCAATGGTGATGGGGATGGGCGCCGGGGAAGGGTTTTGCCCCGGCGGCGGGTGAATGGAGTCTGGTACTTACTTTCCGGTGTTGCCGTTTGCGGTTCGGGTGTCGGATGCGACGGCGCCGGTCTGTTCGTTGAGCAGGACCTTGTCGTTGCGCTGGTGGTGGAAGTTGAACATGGCATTCATCGAGCCGGCCGCAGCGTCGGCGGAGGAGTCGCCGATCCGGCCGGTGTGCCAGTTGTCTTCGATGAAGCGAAGGATGGAGGCCTGGTCGGTTTCGGTGTGGTCCACGAAGTTCTTCTTCGCGTAGGGGGAGATGACTACCAGGGGCTGGCGCGGGCCGGGGCCGCAGCGGTCAGCGTAGCCGCCGGCCATCGGGACGCCGCTGGCCGCGGCACTCTGGCACCATGCGGCGTCGTCGGCGAAGTTGGAGGAGTTCTTCACCTGGGCGGCGACGTGGTCGTACCAGCCGTCCGAGTCGTCGTAGGCCAGCACGACGGCGGTGTTGTCCCAGTTCGGGGAGTTCTGGATCCGGTTCACGGTGCTGGTGACGAAGTTCTGTTCGTCCACCGGGTCGGAGTAGGCGGCGTGGCCGTCCTGGAACGATCCGGCCTTCAGGAAGGACACGGCGGGGAGGTTGCCGGTGTCCACCACTTTGTTGAACGCGGTGAGGTCGTACTGGTGGTTCGCCTGGCCGTTGTGGCCGATTTCGGCGTCCGATGCCGGGGCCAGGTGGTGCGGGTTGGCGGTGGAGGCGTAGTACTGGAACGGCTGGTGGTGGGGGGAGTAGTCAACAACGCTGGCGCCGGCGGCGTTGGTGTGGCTGGACAGGCACGACGCCGGGCTGGCCGCCGTTGCCGCTGTGGTCGGGGTGAAGCCGCCCTGGAACCAGCCCCAGGACACTCCCTTGGTGTTGAGCAGGTCGCCGATGTTTTTGCCCGTCATCCCGGCGAGGTTGCCTGTTTTGGCGTGGCTGCTGTTGGAGCAGTCGTCGTATACCGGGTCGGGGTCGTTGATGACGGTGCCCACGCCGTTCGCATCGGGCTGGCGGACGGCGCTGCTTCCGGACGCCGGCGTAGCCGCGGGCTGTCCGGTGGCGGTGTATTCGGTGGCCCCGTGGGTCTGGCCGGAGATGAGGTTCAGCGCGCCGGGGGTGGAGGGGCCGAAGACGGTGCTGAAGTGGTTGTCGCTCATGGCGTAGTTCTGGGCGTAGTTCCAGATGCCGGTGACGGTGTTGCCGTCGTAGTAATCCATGGTCAGGCCCGGCCGCCCGTACTGGTTGGTGCCGCAGGCGTCGCGGCTTGTGAACTGGACGAACTTGTCCATCGCGCCGCCGTTGTAGGCCTTCTGCTCGGAGGAGTACCCGTGGTCCTGGTCGCAGGTGACGGCCTGCATGGGCGAGAGCCGCTCCGGCTGGACAGAGTTGGGATTGTTCGGCGCGAGCAGGCCCGCGTTGGCCAGGGTGTTGATGTCCTTCGGCGTGTCTTTCGCGGCGGTGAAGGCGGCTGCACGGGTGCCGCTGCCCTGCTGGGTTTCGCCGGCGGGGTTGGCCGCCTTGGGGTAGGTGGCGAAGTAGTGGTCGAAGGAGACATTCTCCTGGAAGATCACCACCACGTGCCTGATCGGCGTCGCCGTGTCCCGGTGAGGCTCGACGGCGGTGGCCGGGCTTGCGCCGAAGCCGGCCAGTCCGGCGGTGAGGGCTGAGACTGCTAGTGCTGCGGCGCCGGTGGCGCCGGCAATGCTTTTTCGGGTGAATCGTGGTGCTGGATAAGGCATGGGGAATCCAATCGTTCCTGATGGGGGAGGAGAACCGGTGGACCGCCGTCGTACGTGACAACGGTGTCCGGTGAGGTTGGGCGTCCGGTGAGTGGGGCCTACTTGGCCGGGGTGACGTCGGCTTCGTAGGTGAGGATCTCGGTGCCGTTGCCTTCCTCACCGTTGTCCGGGGCCACCGTCATGGTGAGGTGGTTGCCGGCAGCGGTCATCTTGAACGGGTTGCGGGTGGCCACGTGCCCGGCGGTGGACCACTGCTGGAACGGCACATCGCGGACCACGTTGCGGGATTTGAGATCGATCATTGCCATGCCGCCGAGCTCATAAGTTGCCGCTGTGCCGCCGGCCGCAGGGGTCTGCGGGAGGTTGGTGACGCCGGCGCAGAGCATCTTGGAGTTGGGCACGTACTGGCAGTCCTGGTAGTCGACGAAGAAGTCCGGGTTCTGCCAGGTGGACAGCTGCCTGCCGTTCAGGTCCCATTCCGCGAACCGCCGCGAGCCCCAGGTGTTGCCCACCAGGTGGCCGGTCTGCTTGTCCATCACGATGCCGCCGAAGTGGTCTTTCACTTCGAACTGCTTGTGCACTGTCAGGGTTTTCGCGTCCACGCGGTAGATGATGGCGCTGCTGTCGGGCCGGTACTGGGCGACGGGCACCCAGACGTTGGTGCCGTCGAAGTCGATGCCGCCCGGGTGGTACATGTCGCCCTCTCCCAGGACGATGTCCTTTTGCAGGTTGCCAGCCTTGTCCATGACGAACAGGTGGCCGATGCCCTTGCCCGGGGTGCGGTCGAATCCGTCCTGCGGGGCGGCGAACTTCCTGGTCGGTTCGGTGATCTGGACGGCCGAGAGGAAGATGTGGTCCCGGCTGTAGGCGATCCCCTCCGTGTGGTACGTGGGGAAGTTCAGTTTCAGCTTGGACGTCCGGGTCCAGTTCGTGTTCCGGTCGACGCCGTCGAAAGCGTCCGCCAGGGCCGTGTCGGTTACGTGGTGGTCGCCGGGGCCGGCGGTGCCGGCCTGCGGCTGGCCAATGCTGGCTGCGTCTTGGTTGCCGGCGGCCTGGGCGACGGCGGTGCCGCCGATCGCGGATGCGGACAGGATGATGGCCGCGGCGGCCGTGAGGATGCCGCGTGTACGGGTCGTGCTCATTGGGGGAGCCTCTCAAAGATGGGTCTTATCAAGAGCTCGCCACGTTACTGATGAGTAATTAACCGGACATGGCTGGTGGGTGAACTGCTGCCTACCGTGCCCCGACGGGTCTGGTAGTGTCCAGCCATCGATAAATTGCGGCACGGTTCATCGGCGACGTCCTCCATGCGCGGGCCGGACTGCAGGAGTCCACACCTCCAGGCCCGGCCGGTAAATGAGGCGCCGGCAGCGACCGAACCCAAGGGTACAGTCGAGACCAGGCAGTCGTGAATCGACCAAACAATAAACACACGACCCAGCAATCCAGTTGACTATGTCAACCTGGTTCAGGACCACCCACGACCTTGAGGGCCAGCGCCAGCGAATGGGCGCATCATCGCTCACCGTTTTGCCGTCTGCGTCAAATCTGGGAACGGACAAGGACTTACCACTGTGCCGTCTGCCGCTATGTCTTCCGACGCTGGTCGGCTTCCTCCACCAGTTCTGTAATCCATGGCCGATGACCGCGGTGGAAGGCCAGCCCTTCGGGCAGGCCTTGGGCAGATGGGACGGAGTTGGCAATGTCGACGGTAATCCGACCGCGGCCCAAAGGCGCGTTCGTGATGTGCACGTCGCCGTACGAATCCGGGAGGGCAGGATCCATCCAAAGTCCACCACGGGAAATGTGGGCGTCATACCGCATGAGGCTCGTCACCAACATGATCGGGGTGGTTGCTGCCCAGGCCTGCGGGGAGCAAGCGGTTGGATAGGGCACGGGCTCGGAGAATTGGTCCCGACCGAAGCCGCAAAAGAGTTCCGGCAACCTGCCGCCCGAATACTCGGCCGCCTCCAGCAGGGCCGTAGAGATCCGCTGCGCCTCCGCCACGAAGCCATAGCGCATCAGCCCTGCCTGGATAATCGCATTGTCGTGTGGCCAGACCGAGCCGTTGTGGTAGCTCGCCGGATTGTAAGCACCCATGTCGCTGGCCAGGGTCCGCACCCCCCACCCACTGAACATTTCCGGAGACATTAACCGTTCCACCACCAGCGGTGCCTTGTCCTTATCGATGATGCCGAACAATAGGCCATGCCCCATATTGGAGGCGCACGCATCGACATGCCGCTTCATACCGTCCAAGGCAATGGCGTAATAGCCGCGTTCTGGCATCCAGAACTGCTCATTGAACTGTTTCTTCAACTTTGCCGCCCGATCCGCGAGTTCGTCTGCAAGGGAAACGTCTCCGGTGTCGTACGCCATCCAAGCCCGAGCTGTAAACGCGGCATAGACATAGGCCTGCACCTCGCAGAGCGCAATGGGAGGTTCAGCCAGTCGACCGTCGGCGAAATTGACACCGTCCCATGAGTCCTTCCAGCCCTGGTTGATCAGCCCCTGATCGTTGAGGCGTTCATACTCGACGAAGCCGTCGCCGTCCTTGTCTCCGTAATCCCGGATCCAGTCCAATGCCCTATCGGCATGGGGCAGCATCTTTGCGATGGTCTCCTTAGCGAAACCCCAGCGGCTAACAGCTCCAAGCACATCGACGAAAAGGGGGGTCGCGTCAACACTGCCGTAGTAAGTGGTTTTTCCACCCAGAGCCAGTGCGCTTGAGACATCGAGCCTCACCTCATGCAGGATCTTGCCCGGCTCCTCCTCGCTCATCGGATCCACCACACGTCCCTGCCGGTCGGCCAAGGTCTGCAATGTGCCGAGTGCGAGGGAGGGGTCAACCGGCAGTGCCATTTCCGACGCCCACAGCGAATCCCGGCCAAACAGCGTCATAAACCAGGGCGCGCCAGCGGCCACGACTACCCTCTCCGGATGGTTCGGGTCTTCGATGCGCAGGGCGCCGAGATCGTCGTAGCTGCGCCGCAACGTTCGCTCGATGGAGCGGTTTCCCATGCGCAAAACCGGAATTTTGGCCACCCATTCCTGCCGACGCCGATCACGAGGGGACAATTCGTCTCCCTCGGCATGGACCAACGAGGCCGCTGAGCCCGGGCCGTCAACGACAGGCCTGACGGTGATGATCGTGCTCCAGGCGCCGCGCGGCGCGATGAACGCCTGGTATGTGAAGGTCTCGGACGCGACAACTGCGCCAGGGGCCTCGAAGCGAACACCCTTCCGGATAGCCTGCCACACACCGCTGATGGTCAGGCCGTTGGCCTCCACCTTGCGGGTTTCGTCCCAGTGTCGATGGATCCGCGCTTCCTTCACTTCAAAAAGATCTGCGAAATCGGACTCCACCCTCAGAGAGATCACGCATTCGGCAGGTTGGGGAGAGCAGTTGCGGACGGTGACCTTCTCCTCGAGGCCAGCCCCCACTTCCCGCAGCCGCTCCACGATCAAAGGGCTATCCGCATATCCGTCCGAGCGAGCAACTCGACCGGCAAACAACGCCCGGTACGGCTCCTTAGTCTCCGCGGCCAAGGGTTCGAGCGACTGGCCGTTAATGGTCAGCATCCAGCCGGAGAGGATGCGGGTGTCCTGGACAAAAAGACCATGGGGATAGTCCTGATGGATGTCCCCGTTGGGCAAGGAGATGCAGAAAGATGATCCTTCGACCAAAGTAACCGACCCGGGACCAAGAGGTCCGGCCGCCGTATCAGCATTCCATCCAGCCATTCCGGCTCCCTCAAGAGCTGCCTCCAGCACGCGTTGGCGGTTCAAGTGATGGTGTCGCCGCCGATTCTTCAAGCGACGCTACTCTTGCCCGCCCTCCGATGCCACAGCTGCGGCACATCCATGCTCTCCCCGACTCCGTGCGTCACCCAAGCCTGTGCTGAAACTACGGACACGGCGCAGCCGCCGGATTTCTGTCTGAGCGAGCGGACAACACATTACGAGAGCGCACTAGCGCGGAATCACGGTCCGGTTGTTTTGGAGAAGGACCTTCCTTCGCAGTGCCATCGGACGGCGTTGCGTAGTGCGGCGCATTCGGCCTCCCTGCCGACCGCCACCAGGTACTCGGCGGTGTAGGTGTGGTCAACGGCGATGAGCTGCTGCGAGGTGATCGGGCCTGCATCGAGTTCGGCATTGACGTAGTCGGCCGTGGCGCCCACGATTTTCACGCGCCGATCGTAGGCCTCAATCGGGATATCCCCAGTGCGCGCACGGAATAGCAGGTCGTTGAGGCATTGCCCGAACTTGGACACCATGATCAGGATCCGGAGTTTGCGGCCGTGCGGTTCCAACTGCCAGTCCAAGGTCAGCACGTAGGGGCTCCGGATACCGCTGCGCGCCCGGCGATGGTCCGCCGGGCCCGCAGGGGACGCTAGTCAGCGCAGAGGATCCAACCGCGAGCCAGCGAGCGGTGGGAAGGCGCGGCAGGTCAGATGGCCGCCGTCTCCAGGTCTTCCGAACCGGAGACGGAGGCGCCCTTGCTGCGGTTCACCATCAGGCCGAGAAGGTCGAAGACCAGCGTCGCCGCGGCAACGGTGGTGATGTCCGCGTGATCGTAGGCCGGAGCGACCTCGACGACGTCGGCGCCAACGATGTTGATGCCGTTCAGACCGCGCAGCAGCGCCAGCAGTTCGCGGGAGTGGAGCCCGCCCATCTCCGGAGTACCGGTGCCTGGCGCGTAGGACGGGTCCAGAACGTCGATGTCGATGGAGACATAAACAGGGGTGTCGCCGAGGCGGTCCTTGACTTGCTGGATCGCGGCCGGAACGCCGATGACGTCCAGGTCCGAGCAGCGGATGATCTGGAAACCGAACTCGTGGTCGCGGAGGAAATCGTCACGGTCGTAGACCGGTCCGCGGATGCCCACGTGCATCGAGGAGTCTTCAACGAGGAGGCCTTCCTCAAATGCCCGGCGGAAAATGGTTCCATGCGTGATCGGCTGGTCGAAGTAGGTGTCCCAGGTATCCAGGTGTGCGTCGAAGTGGAGCAGGGCAACCGGGCCGTGAACCTTGTTCAGTGCCCGCAACATGGGCAGGGCGATGGTGTGGTCACCCCCGATGGAGATGAGGCGCTTGCCTTCACCATCGCAGTCCGCGGGGCCCTGGAGCAGCGGCAGCGCCTGCTCTTCGATTTCGCGGACTGCCCGGGTGATGTCGTAGGGGGTGCAGGCGATGTCGCCAGCGTCCACGACCTGGACTTCGTACACGGGCTCAACGTCCAGCTCCGGGTGGTATCCGGGACGCAGCAGCCGGGACGCTTCACGGACGGCGGCAGGACCGAACCGTGCGCCGGGCCGGAACGAGGTTCCGCCGTCGAACGGTACACCGACGATGGCGATGTCGTAGTCCGGGACCCGGTCGATTTGGGGCAGCCGGGCGAAGGTGCCCAGGCCCGCATAGCGGGGAACCTTCGTTGCGTCGACGGGGCCGATGGGCTTATGCGTGGTCATGAGAGGGATCCTTCAGTTGCTTTGCTGTTTATAGGCGATGCCGGCGTCTTTTCAGTGGTGAGTTCCGCGAGGGACCTGTTGGCGGTTTCCGGCGCGAGCAGGAACGTCGCCAGCAGGCCCGCCAGGGAGATGACGGCGCCGATGAGCAGCGAGCCGGCGGCGCCGAAACTGAGGATGGCGACCGGCATCAGGTAGGTATTGGCTGCGGAGCCGACCCGGCTGATGGCGGTGCCGAAGCCCACAGCCGTGGCACGGACTTCCGTGGGGAACAGTTCGTTGGGGTAGACGACCTCGAGGAAGCTTGAGGCGCCCGAGGCCAGCGCAAAGATGGCCAACGCGATGAAGAGCGGGGCAGCCTGGACGTTGGGGATGAAGGCCGGGATGGCGAGGGCCACCACGATGATGCCGAAGCTCCACAGGAGCAGCTTGCGGCGACCGATCTTCTCGACGAGCCACAACCCGGGGACACCGCCGACGACGAACAGCATGGAGATCAGGAACGATCCGCCGTAAAGGTTCGCGTCACCGGTCATGCCCATGGATCCGAGGAGGTCAGGGGCGAAGGTGTACACGGCGAAGAGCGGGATGACCTGGGCGGTCCAGAAGATGGAGACGAACAGGGTTCGCTTCCAGAATTGGCCCCGGAAAATGTCCAGGAACTTGACCTGCTTGGCCGGGCCTTCACTGTCGGAAGCGATATCGGCCAGGCCGTACTGCTGCCCGTAGACCTTCTTGATGACCGCGTCTGCCTCGTCCCGGCGGCCGCGGGAGAGCAGCCAGCGCGGGGACTCGGGCGTGCCGAGCCGGAACAGCAGGGTGATGATGGCGAAGATCGCCGGGCTGGCAACCATGACCCGCCAGGCGTCGGGCCCCACGTCACGCAGGAGGTAGCCGACGGCGTAGGCAACGGCAGCGCCGATGGCCCAGACCACGAACGTGGCACCGAGGAGGCGGCCGCGGTGCTTCTTGGGAAGGAACTCCGCAAGCAGCGACGTGGCGATGGGGTAGTCGGCGCCGATGGCCATCCCCAGGAAGAACCGGCAGAGAACTACCTGCCAGATCTCGGTGGCGAAGCCGTTCAGCACGGAGAACACCGCCAAGGCCATGAGGTCGGCAATGTACATCTTGTGGCGGCCGATCTTGTCGGTGAGCCACCCGAAGACGCCACCACCGAAGAAGATACCCACCAGACTGGCCGCGCCCACCATGCCGATTTCGGCCGGGTTCATGTGCAGACCGGGAACCATGGTGATCAGGGCAATGCCGATGATTGACAGTGCGTAACCGTCGATGAACGGCCCGCCCGAAGCGAAGAACGTCAGCTTTTTGTGGAATTTGGTCAGCGGGGCATCATCAATGAGATTGCTCGTTGCGCTCATTGCAAACCCTCTCTCGTGAATGCTCATCATTGAGCGGGGAAGTTTCAGTGACTTAATTCTTCGTGACCAGCGTCACCGCGTACACCCGCAGATTGACTACAAATAACGGAAGCGCCTATACATGTGTATAAGCGGCTGTGGGGCGCCCTCGCCCTTCGGATTCGTGAACAGGAAGGGCTCCGCATGGCGATCACCGTGGCCGAATTGCTGGCCGAACCGCAGCTCGGACTGACTCTTTTGGCGGGTGCTGACGGCACGGCCAACCGCATCACCTGGGCCCACACGTCTGACTTGCCAAGGTTGTGGGAATGGGTCACCGGCGGCGAGCTGATGATGACCAACGGCCTGTCTATCCCGGCCAACGACCAAGGACAGGTTGAGCTCGCCGAGGCGCTCGTGAAAGCAGGCGCCAGTGCCCTGGCCATCGGCGAGAAGATGCACGCCCCCGATCTTTTGCCGGCGTTTCTTGAGGCCTGCGACCGGCTTCCACTGCCCGTGATCAACGTCCCCTATCCGCTGCCCTTCATTGCTATTGCCCGCTCTGTGGCCGAGGCATCGCTGCTCGAGGAATCCCGTCGGTTGCGCCAGACGGCCCGCATCTACGATCTGCTTCGCATTGCGGGCACGTCGGAAGACCATTCGCAGAGCCTGCTTCAGGGACTTGCAAGTGAGCTCGACTCGCAACTCTTTGTTATGGTCCGGGGGTGCCTCCATCCGTGGTATCCGGGCGGCCAACGATTGCCCGGATCGCTTAACAAAGACCTGGCACAGCTGAGTGGCCAGACACCCACCATGAGCAAGAAGTTTCAATGGCATTACCTCCGGGACAGGCACGTCCTGTTGATGGACATTCCGACGCACCCTAACGCCCTGCTGGTCGTGCGGCCGAACGCAATACCCCACCCGGACCCCGTCGTCCTGCTGCATGCAGCCACGGTTCTGGGACTGGAACTGTCACGCACCGTTCTGGCATTGGAAAACCAGCGGCGGCTGGGGGCAGAATTCCTCCTGCAGGCCATCGAGGGACGCCTCGGGATAGCGGACGTCGAAAGCCGCCTTGCCGATTTTGAGGTTCCCGCCCGTGAATTCCTTCTTGTTTCGATTTCTGCAGACGACGGGGAAAGGCTGGCAAACATCCACGTCGAGCTGTGGCGTCACGGCTATCCCACGGCGTGCTTCCGCCGTTTCAACACCCTTCATCTGGCTGTCTCCGCCGACCTGACCGATGATCTTTTGATGCACTCCGTCGGGTCGGGTGTCAGAATCGGGATCAGCAGACCGTCAACTGCCGCCGGAATCCAGCGAGCCCTGCAGGAATCACTGTGGGCCCTCGGGACAGCAGCCGGCACCGGCGAGAGGCTGGTCAGCTACGCCGAAGGCCCCTCCTGGATGGGGCTCACCAGCTTCGAGGAAGGCAACGCGCTCGTTCAGAGGTTCCTGGGCCCGATTTTCGAGTACCAACAGGGAGAGCACGGGGACCTCATCGTCACACTGAAAACCTTCCTAGACACCCAGAGGTCGTCGCAGAAGACCGCGGCGGCCCTCTTTACCCACCGGCAGACAATCATCTACCGGATGCGGAAGATCAGCGAGCTGACCGGCCTGGACATGACCGAAACATCCACCCTGGCGCAGCTATGGTTCGCCCTGCAGATCCACGAGGCCATGCAAACGCAGACCCCTTCGCCGCCCGGACATAGCCGACCAAAGGGCTAAGCAGGGTCCGCACTCTCGGGAAGAGGGGCTAGCATGCCCCGTACTGCACGGCGACGTAAATAGCGCCAGCCAAGGCTCCGGCGCAAGTGACCGACACAGCCCAGGTCTCCAGCCGAAGCCGGCCCCGTCGTTGCCGCCGGTTACGCTTGTTGCGCAACACACCCTGGGCATCCGGCGAATCGGCGTGTTGCGTTCGATGCAGGGGCCCTGGACCAGCCCGCCGATCGGATCGCAGATCAGGCCGACGTTGTGTTCCATGGTGATTTTGGCGGCGTTCTCCACCTGCGCCGGGGTGCCGCCCACGACTCTGCCCAGGCCCGCTGCGGCCATGGAGGACGCCGAGCCCACCTCGCCTTGGCAGCCGACCTCGGCCCCGGAAATGGACGCCGGCTCCTTGTAGAGCACCCCGACGGCACCGGCGGCGAGCAGGAACTTGACCACGACGTCGTCGCGGTCTTTCTGCGTGGCCTGGTCCATACCGGGGCGAAGTTCAGGGCATAGTAGAGCACAACCGGGATGATCCCGGCGGCGCCGTTGGTCGGTGCGGTGACCACGCGGCCGCCGGAGGCGTTCTCCTCGTTGACCGCCAGGGCGATCAGGTTCACCCATTCCTGCCAGTACTAGGGGTCCCGATCCTTGTCCTCCTTGAGGAGGCGTTCGTGCCAGCCGGGAGCACGACGGCGGACCTTCAGTCCGCCGGGCAGCAGCCCCTCGCGCTTGAGGCTGGTTGCCAGTCAGGCCTCCATCACCGAATAGATGTGCAGCAGGCCCGCCCGGATCTCCTCCTCGGACCGGGAGGCGCGCTCGTTGACCAGCATGACCTGCCCGATGGACAGGCCCCCGGGCGGCGCAATGACCCAGCAGTTCCGTCGCAGTCCTGAACGGCAGAGGCAGTTCGGCCTTGGACTCGTCCAGCTCGTTCTGGGCCGAGGAATCCGGGTTTTAGCTAATTGGGGTGAAGCTTTGCCTCGCATCGCCCGCCCACGGTTAGCTGTTCCCTTCAACCTCGCCCGGGTTTTTGTTCGGCGTCCTGGCTTAGTCCCGTTGGTGCCTAGACCACGACCTGACGTTGGCCTATGGTTGGGGCATCAACGGTCGTTGGCCGGGTGGGGCTCCACTGCGGAGGTGCATCATGGGTATCATTTCTTCCGGTTTCCGTGGACGGCGGTCCGAGAATTCTGCCCTGCCTCCCGGGCAGCATGAGACTCAGGACTTTCCCGTGCTTACCGCCGGGCCTGCTCCGCTTGTCCCCATTGACGAATGGGAGTTTTTCATCGCCGCGGAGAATGGCCGGCGGCTCTCCTGGTCCTGGAGCGAGTTCATGGCTTTGCCGCAGGAGGAAATCACCAAGGACATTCACTGTGTGACCAGTTGGTCAAAACTGGGAACAGTGTGGCGTGGAGTTTCATTGGACACGCTCTTTGAAAACATCGAAACGGCCAGCGATTTCGCCACTGCGCATTCCTTCGGCGGTTACACCACCAATGTTCCTCTGTGGGATCTCTTGGGCGGCAAGGCGTGGGTTGTGTGGGAGTTCGGGGGCGAACCGCTTGCGCGGGCCCATGGCGGGCCGGCGCGGCTTTTGGTACCACATTTGTATTTCTGGAAAAGCGCTAAATGGATTCACGGTTTGGAACTGACAGGGGAAGATGTTCCCGGTTTCTGGGAATCGAATGGCTACCATCTTCACGGTAATCCGTGGCGCGAGGAGCGGTATTCGTGAGGCCGGTGCCGTGAGCACCGTATGGCGTGTCGCTGAGGTGGTCGGCGGGTCCCTGGAAAACGCCACGGCCCGGACCATTAGGCTGCGCGTGGATGGCTTGATGGGACATCTGGCCGGCCAGCACATTGACGTCCGCCTCACCGCCGACGACGGGTACACCGCGATCCGCTCATACTCGGTGGCATCCGCCAGCGCGGATGAGCATCTGGAAATCACCGTCGACGAGCTGCCCGACGGCGAAGTGTCGCCTTACCTTGTCCGGGACCTGGCCGTCGGGGACCGGATGGAAATCCGCGGGCCGGTGGGCGGCTGGTTTGTCTGGCGGCCCAGCAACGGTAACCGGGTGCAGCTGATCGGGGGAGGGTCAGGTGTGGTGCCGCTGATGTCGATGATCCGCGCCCATCAGGCTTCCAGCAATGTGTCGCCTTTCAGGCTGCTCTATTCCCTCAAGTCCCCCGAGACGTCGCTTTACCGCGACGAGCTGTATCAATTGGAACAGGAATCAGCCACGCTGATGGTTGACTACGTCTATACGCGTTCGACGCCGGAGGGCTGGCCGGTCGCGCCGGCGCGCCTTACGGCGGACGCCCTTTTGGGCAAGATCTTCCCGGCTGAGGAGAATCCGGACGTATTTGTGTGCGGCCAAACGGTTTTCGTGGAGACCGTTGCGGACTGGCTGGTGATGGCGGGCTACTCGCCGGAGTCGATAAAGACCGAACGGTTTGGCGGGACGGGAGGTATCCGGTGAACGGCGCCGACGATTTCGTTGTCCCCGACTCCGAGGACCAGGACCTTGCAGCATCAGCCCATGACCCGATCGCGCATGTGGACGGGAACGCCACGGCCGGGGCCCTGTCCGAAGTGTTCCGGATCGACATCATCGCTGCGCTCGGGCGCTGCAGGCATTGCGGCTCAGTCAGGGCTTTCGGCGAGGCCATGGTCTTCACCGACGCTCCCGGGATCGTGGTGCGCTGCCGCGACTGCAAGGGCGTGCTGCTGAGGCTGGTGGAAACCCCAACCCAGTATTGGCTGGATTTGAGCGGCCTCAGTTACCTGGAGATCGACCGCGAGGAGTAGGCAACAGGAACTCTTGGTCTCGCCCGAGTCACGGCTCCTCCTCCTTCGCCCCTCGGGAACGCCGACACGCGTGATTCCATCGAACTCGGAGTTAAGATTTCGGTCAGCAGGGGAGCGATTCCCGCCGGGCCTGGCTTGGGGCAGGTACTGGCCGCCCTTCCCGGCTGATTCAGTAGTCGCCGGCAACTACAGGTTTGGGAAATTGACTGGCGCCCCGAAGCGCTGGCCCAGGGGCCGCTCCCACGGAAGGGCCCTCTTCCGTCCCGGATAGCCGCCAGGCTGCTTCGCCTGGCGCTGCCCTGTGCGCTGGCGTTACGGGGCTTTTTGCTGTCGGGCCGATTGCTTCGCCTACGTCAACGCTGGAAATGGCGACGTTTTCGGAGGAATCGCAGAGCGGGGAACGTTCGACGTGGTGCATGAACGCCGTTCCGACCCGATGGCGCAACGGTGTCGGGATGCGACCACTATCCCAGACCGCCACTGGTGTAAGTGGCGCCAGCCCATCGCAGCAATTCAAGGGACTGGGGCAGTTCGATGCTTCGGCTGTCATGGGCTCGTCGACGGCTTTTGGCTCAAGAGGTGCATTGATGTGACCTTCGACGAGGATGACGCAGAGGCGGCCCGGTGTGCAGTGCGTCCCTTTACGGGCGGACAGCCTGTCGGGCTTGTTCTGGACGTCTCCGGGACCACCTATATTCACCCAGCTGCCATCCAGGATCACGGCACGGTGGTTCCTGCCGCCGTTCGGCCATCCTGGGCCGAACACCAGCGGACAGGTCCTCGCACACCGTATCCTCCGACTGCAGCTTCCCTGCCCGGGCAGGTACTTCACCGAAGAGCTCGAAGCCGTTCAGTGGCTGGAGAAGGTCATCAGGTTGGGGTTATTCCGCAACGACCGAAGATGTCTTTCGTCTGCGGGTGGAAAAGCGACGGGAGCCAAACTGGAGGTCGGTCCCGAACTCTTAGCGGGCGTCGGGGTGGTTTTCGTCTGGCTTCATTTCTATGAGCTGGATGAGGTTGCCGCAGGTGTCGTCGAAGACTGCCACGACAGCGGTGCCGACGTCAGTCGGCGGCTGGGTAAACACCACGCCCCTGCTGGTCAGCCGGGCGTGCTCGGCCTCGATGTCCTCCACCGCGAATTGCGCGAGGGGAATGCCGTCTTCGGCGAGGGCATCCCGATAGGGCTTCACTGCGGGGTGGCCCGAGGGTTCCAGCAGCAGCTCGGGACCGTCAGGCGACTCGGGCGACACAACGGTAAGCCAAAAGTCATCGCCGAGGGGGATGTCATGGCGCTTGGTGAAGCCGAGCACGTCGGTGTAGAAGGCGAGGGCCGCCCGCTGGTCGTCGACGAACAGGCTCGTCAGGGCAATTTTCATTGTTCGGTCCTCTTTCTGGTGGGCCATCGATCGGTGACCTGGGCGAGTGGCTCGGGGTTGAAGTAGTGGAACTTGGCACGTCCGTGGCGCTCCGTCACGATGAGACCGGCAGACTCGAGCACGCCGAGGTGCTGCGAGACCGCCTGACGCGTAAGGCTTAGACCATGCCGCATCGTGAGCAGGGAACAAATCTCGAACAGGGTCTGGCCGTCACGTACTGACAGTTCGTCGAGAACAAGGCGTCTCGTCTCATCGTCAAGAGCCCGGAACACATCAGCCATGGACATACTTTAGGCAAGTAGCAGCTTGCATATCAAGGGTCCGAGCCCTCACCGATGCCGCGAACGGTGCTTTGTCGGAACGGTGCTTTATCCCGGCAGTTCTGGCTCTGCCTAACGAATAGGGCTTTTGGCGGGAAAGATCCGCCGTGGTCAGGGCGTCCCATGGCCCGCGCAAAGAATCTCGTCGAAGCCAGTCGCCGCTCTCGACGCCGTGCCTCACAGTATGTAGGGTGGCTGCCCGAGGCTGAAGGAAAGCACACAACGTGGAACTGCGATTCGCAAACGATCCCCATCGGATGAACTGGCTTCGCCCGGACTACCCCTACGCAAAAGTGTCCCTTCCTGAGCCGTTTGAGAACCCGGGTGGTGCCCCTGAGCTGGATGCGCAGGTGAGCACGACGTTCGTTGGCGACGAACTGAGGACCGAGATAACCCTCACGAACCTTAGCGACCGCCCGTTCTTCACCAGGGTCGATGACATAGGGATCTCCCTGCCGCTCGAAGACCGCTACGACGACCCTCAAGCGATAGGAACCCGGCGCTGCAACGCCCACGTCTTTTGCGGCGGCTCATCAAGTTTCGTTCTTGCACTGCGGATGGGTGGCGAGGCTCCCCATCTGGGGCTCATCCTCACCGAGGGCAGCCCGTCGGCTTACAGCATCGAGCGGGACGCCACTGCGGAGAGCAACGATCGTGGCTGCTTCATCATGCATCCATCGCCGCTTGTCCTGGAGCCCGGAGAGCAGACCAGGGTTTCGTGGTCGATTTTTCCCTGCCTGGACAAAGAGGACTTTTTTGTCCAGGCAGGACGGCGCAGCCGCTTCGTTCGGGCCGAGTGGGACCGGTATGTCCTCTTCGTCGGAGAAACAGCCCGGCTTCGTATCGAAGCATCCTTTTCGCCGTCCCTGGTGACGGTCAACGGCGTTCCGGCCCAACGGGAGCCGGATGGCAGTTTCACTGTTGAGTTCGACGTGAACGAGCCGGGCGAACGGGAAATGGTGGTGCGCGCCGGCGACCGGACAGTCCACACGCGGATTCTGGTAAAGGACCGTTTCGATGACGTTCTGGAGCGCCGTTGTGCCTTCATAGCCAGGCATCAGCAGTACGACGGATCGATCGACAACCTCCGCGGCGCCTTCCTCACGTACGACAACGAGGAAGACCACCTGTACTACAACCACGTCAACGACTACGACGGCGGCCGCGAGAGGGTGGGCATGGGTATCTTGTTGGCCCAGTACCTCTGCGCAGTGAGGGACGGGATCATCGAGGTGACTGACCGTCTCGTTCCTTTGCTGGTGCGCGAAAGCCTCGACAAATACGCCGCGTATGTCCGGCGCGAACTAATTGACGAGGAGTCCGGAACCTCCTTTAATGACATGGGCCGTGACGGCAGCTACAAGCGTCTCTACAACGCGCCTTGGTATGCCTCATTCTTCCTGGAACTGCACCGGCTCGACGGCAACCCGGAAGACGTCGTCGTCGCCTACCGGATCATCGCAAAATTCTACGAAGAGGGCGGCGGCCGGTTCTATCCCATCGAACACCCCATCTCTGCCCTGATGAATGCTCTCGAGGCACTTGATCTTCCCAGCGAACTGGCGGCGGCCCGTGAAAACTTCGTCAGACATGCGGACGCCATCGCCACAGTTGGCACCCTCTATCCGCCCAGTGAGGTGAACTATGAGCAAAGCATCGTAGCTCCCGCCGCGGACATCCTGCTCCAGGTCTACCTGCTGACCGGCGAAGAAAAGTTCCTCGAGGCAGCCCGCGGGCAGATAATAATTCTCGATCAGTTCAATGGCGTGCAGCCGGACTACCATCTGCGCGAGGTTGCGGTGCGCCACTGGGACGGGCACTGGTTCGGCAAGCGGCGGACCTATGGCGACACCTTCCCACATTATTGAAGTGCCTTGACTGGGAACGTGTTCTCGGCTTATGCCGCAATCGCCAACGACCCGGAGTACGCACGCCGCGCCGACGCATCGCTTCGCGGTGTACTGCCGCTAATCTTCGACGACGGACGTGCGACCTGTGCCTACGTGTACCCGCTGCTCATCAACGGACAGAGAGCGCAGTACTTCGACTCCTACGCCAACGACCAGGACTGGGCGTTAGTCTTCACCCTCCGCTCGCTGCACAGGTAAGCCGAACCCGCGTCCAGTCACGCGCGGCGTCGTGCAGCATGGGAAGCACCAGCATCGCGCTCCTGGCAAATGGTGTCCCCAGAGCACAGGAAAGCCCGGGCGCTAGGGGGTAGACGGCTCGTTCCAGGACCACACACTGCCTGCTGACCACCGCCAGCGACTGTGCACACTACCGAGCACCGTTTGCCTTCTGCGCGGCCAGCTCGCCGGTTCCTGTCGCGCATTTGCGCGGCGTTCCCTGGCGGGGCAGAGCACGGCTAGTGGTTCCCGAACCAGGAAGTTCGGGGCCTGCTGATTTTTCAGCCACACGCACCCTGTGCCATTGCGGTTCCAGTTTTGGTGTCTACCCCGATATCGCAGATGTAGTCGTTGCCGGCGGGGGCGGTGTAGTTTGTCCGTGTTGCAGTGTGTCCGACCCGCCGTGTCTTTGTGGGGTCGATGTCCCGTCGGCTCACCGGAATCACCATAATGTAGCTGAAGAGTTCCGGCGCGCACCACGGCGGTGATAATTAGGTGGGATCGGACTTAAATGAAGAATGACGCGGACTATCGTCTGAGCATGGTCCGGTGAGACGCGCCGCGCGCATCGAGGGAGAGCAACGAGATGAGACCACTTCGATATTCCATCAACGTCACGCTCGACGGCTGCTGCCATCACGAGGCAGGCCTTCCTCCGGACGAGGAATCGATGGACTATTGGACCGCGGAGATGGCGCGAGCGGATGCACTGTTATTCGGCCGTACGACCTACGCGATGATGGAGTCGGCGTGGCGGAAGCCGGCCACGGGTAAATGGCCTGACTGGATGGATGAGTGGCAGATCCCGTTCGCTGAGACCATCGACCAAGCGAAGAAATACGTCGTGTCGAGCACGCTGAGCCAGGTCGATTGGAACGCCGAGCTGGTGAAAGGAGAGCTGGGTCCAGCGGTTGAACGGCTCAAGCAAGCGCCAGGCGAAGGGCTCTTCGTGGGTGGAGTGACGCTCCCGCTGGCGTTGGCAGATCTAGGACTGATCGACGAGTACGTCTTCCTTGTGCAGCCTGTCCTCGCCGGACACGGGCCTTCGTTGCTCAACGGTTTGCGCGAGCGAATTCGGCTCCAGCTCGTGGATCGCCATGACTTCCGGTCGGGGGTGGTCGCCCTACGATTCCGGCCCCTGCAGTGACGGCTCGACCAGAGTTGCCCTGACACACCCCATCAGCTCTTCGCTGTCGCGGCCGCTGTTCGCAAAAGTTGCCGTGGAGCTTGCGGAAAAGACGGGCGCACGGACGCTTCTGCATACGGCGAACCGGTCGCAAAACTCTCTCCGACGGCTGAACGGGGCGATCAGCGCCCTGAAGTTCGGGGGCCATTACGGAAGTCCGTACGACCTCAATCCGGTCGACCGCTTAACGAAAATTTGAGCACCTCGACGAGGCGGGCCTCACCAGGATGGCTCAGCGCGTCGCCAGCGGTGACTCCAACCTGTGGTGCCGGGAATACGAATCCGGGGTCTCGGACGACCCCGAAAACCACGCCATGGAACAGGACTTGTACCAGTGGACGGCCGACACCGGCAGCTACCCCGAAGAGCAGATAGCCATCGGCTTTGAGAACGGACTCCCCGTGACCGTGGACGGCCGCACCATGGACCTTGGTGCGGTCATTACGAGCTCAATCATCGCGTGGGGAAATTCGGCTCGGACGCTATAGCGGCCTGGAGCATCTCGACCGCGGCGAAAAGGTCCTCGCGGTACGAGAGATGCCGGCGGCCTGGATCCTCCCAGGAACGATGCGGCATCTGGAAACGGCCTGCCTCAGTGAACGGCTCATCCGGGAAAAGATGGATTCATGCTCCGGATGCCCTGTACCTTCGTGACCGCGAAGCCTGGGGGCTGAATCCGTGCGCACCGAAAAGGGAGTCGTGATGCGCTATCGGCTGCAAAAGACCGAGGCAGCGATCGGCTGCATTCTTGGCGTGCTGCTGTCGACCGTCTTTACCTTCGAGACCTTCGGCATTGCCGCGACCAGTGCGACCAACGCCGGGCTGATCATCAGCCTGACCATCGTGATGACCCCCGTCCTGGAAATCGTCGTCGGCAGGCGGAAGCTCAGCAGGCTGTTCTATCTGGCCGCGGTGATCGCTGGGGCTTGGGTCTACTTCCTCGCCACAGGCGGTGCAGCAGCATCGTTCGGGTCTGGCGATCTGTTGATCTTGCTGGCCGCCGTGGCACGGGCGGTCCACGTGACAGGGCTGCACCGGCTCTCGGCAGGACGAAGCATCGATTCGCTAAACCTGACCTTCGTCCAGATGACCGTTTTCCCGTTCCTTATTCAGATGTGGGCGGTTCGCAAGACTTCCCCGACCAGAGTGAGTCTCTTGCTCGGAACGGAACCGGTCTGGGCTGCAGTCATCGGTGTAGCACTGGCCGGCGACGTCCTGGGCCCAATTGGAATCTTCGGTGTTGTGCAGGTGCTGGTTGGCACCACGTGGGGGCAGCTCCTGGAACTAAAAACCCTGCCTGCTGCCCCGGTTACCACCCGTGAACCTGAAGAAACCCGCACACCGACGGCATAGTCGAAAACGATCCTCAACGGGGAATCTGAACCCGTAGAGAAGCAGCCGGTCCGGACTCTCACCGGACCGGCTGCTCCCTCTTTACTGGCCAGGCGCAATTGACTCCCTTGTAGCGATCAGCTGCATGTTCCCGGGGTGTGGCGCCACCTGACAGGAGTGGACGGCGAATGGGCCGCGATCGCTCCGGCCGTGAGCCTGCTGATCCGAACCGTTGCCATGGCATCCATGGTGTTTCTCATGATCAGCCCTCCCCGCCAGACAACACCCGGCGTGTCAGCCAACAGTGGATCACACCGTTACTCAGACAGTCCCGGTTTTGTGGTGGTGGGGAACATGACTTAGATCTCATGTTGAGCGGTGAGTTCAGGCGGGTGAGCGGTGTGGTGGGGTGGTCGGGCGGTGGTGGCTGGAAGTCGGGTCGGGGTGGGCATACGGTTGTCTCTCAACCGGCTCGGACGAGCGAGCTGTTGCGCAAGGGGAGTTCGAGCAGTTCACTACCAAGCGAGAAAGATAGAGCGAGAAAGAGAGCGAGATGACACGAGAAGAAGCCTACGCCTGCTGCCCCTCAGATTCGTACGTGGAATTTTATGGCGGCCGATGGCTCGTAGTCCCGTTGGCGCCCGTCCGGCAGCCCGCCTTCTTCGTGTGTCTTCCCGACAACGGCCGGGTCACCCGCCACTAACGTTTTAGTCGACGAACCGCGTGCCGGTCGGGTCGGTACAGGTCTCACATCGTCTTGGACTGGCAGTCGGTAACAGCGGGATTCGAACATCCCGGTGTTCGCCAAAGTAGTGTTTCAACGGTTTGATCGCTCGGGTCAGTGGAAGGGCTCGATGGCGTCCGCGCCGTCTTGGACTACTGAGTTAGAAATTCCATTGGCCGCCCGCTGGACCGGCTCGGCTGCCCCTTCCGGGGTAAGCGTATTTTTGCGTCCGCGGTAGGCGCCGCGCTGCTTAGCCAAGGCGATGCCTCCCGCTGGCGTTCCCTGATCGAGCGTCCAAATTCCGCGAAGGCCCCATGACCGAGAGCATGAGGTTGGCCGTGGAGGAATCCTCCCCAGTGAAGAGCGGGTGCTCCTTGACGAACGCCATGCGCACCCAGTAAGCCACCGCTCACTTTGCCCACAACTGGCCCGATACGTCGGATCGGCGAACCGCCGTTCCGCAGTCGCCGTCATCCATTGCAAAGGGACGCTTTCATTCCCTCCCGCGGCCAGTCCAGTCTGACTGCCGTGGCCTGGTCACAGAGCTGACTCGGTGAGGATTGCGGTAGCGTTCTGTCCGTTGCGGGGAAGTTTTCCGCTCCCCAAACCGGCAGCCAATGGGTTGACCATCCACTGAGTAGCGGCACCGGTCACATGATGCTGATAGGAAATGCGCCTTAGGGGCGGGTGGTAGCCACAAGTGAGCACGACGGTGAAATACAAGCCGGACGCTGAAATGTCCATTCTGCACAACCTGAACGCCAAGGTGAGCCACCATCCTTCAGTGTCAACCGGTCTTCCACACTGAGGGGGCCTATCACAACGGCGTATAATTTGACTGAACCCTAAGGCGGTGCATAATGCCCGATGAGAACCGGTTGCAGCGGATATCCCGAGAGTCAAACAAGGCCGAGGTTCACGGTGCGTGGGAGCGTTTCGTCCGGGGTGAGGATGATGTGCATGGTGTGCGGCCGGAAGTGGCGATCTCCTGGCAGCGTTCCCGGGACCAGTACCACATCGATCCGTTTCTGACCGAGGTGCCTGGTGCGCCGGACTCCCAGGCAGGTTACTCCCTCGACCAAGATGTCGTGTTCGCGGAGTTGGGTTTTTGTGCCGCGGCCATGGCAAACGGCGTGGCGGACGCCGGGGGTGTCGTGACCATCGCCGATGCTGGCGGCAGGATCCTGACCTCCTGGGGCGATAGGTACACCCGTTCGGTCGCCAACGCGGGCGGTCTTGCCCCGTGGTTCAGCTGGTCCGAGAGCGCGGTGGGTACGAATAGCATGGGTACAGCTCTGGTGGCCTGCCGCGCGGTGATGATCAGGCAGACGGAGCATTGGGCCCAGGCTTTTCACGACTGGTCCTGCGCGGCGGTGGCGGTGCGCGACGTTGTGAGCAAGGAGCCGGTTGCCGTTCTGAATATTTCGGTTTGGCGCAGCGAGCTGCCCTCGACAACGCGGCAATGGCTGGAGAGGGCCGGAGTCCGCGCGCAGAGCAGTTTGCGCTGGCGCGCCCATGACAGCGGCGCCGAGCTCCTCGCCGTCTACACGCACGCCCGCGGCCGGTCGAGACAGCCGCTCGCCGCCGTCGATACGGCAGGTGCGGTAGTGATCGCCGACGAGCGGGCAAGTGTCATCCTCGGCGTCCCGAGCAACACTCCGGCACTTGATGCCGTGGGGCGGTGGATTCCGCAGCTCCCGGCACTCATCCACGCGGCCCGCTTTGCCACCACGCGGGCAAGAACAGACAACGGGTGGACCGGATCGACTCAAATCTTCACCCAGCTCGCTGACGAACCGTCATCGGTCGAGTTCCGCCCCGTCTTCTGTCGCGGCGAGCTGATCGGACACCTGATTTCTTTCGGTGCTGTCGCCGGCGAACAGTTCCCGCAGGCAGAAGCAGGCGGGGTATTGTTGGGGCAACCCCCGCGCCGGATTGTTGCGTTGCGTGCGGAGAACCGGATGGTGATGCTGCAGGCCTCGGAGGTCACGGTGGCCGAGGCGGATGGTAGCGGTGTGTGGTTGCACACGGATAATGGCAGGCTACAGGCTGCGGTGTCCGGGCTGGACAAACTCGAAGCCGACCTTGCCGGTACCGGCAGTTTCCTGCGGGTCCACCGTCAGTATCTGGTCAACCTGAGCCGTGTCCGGGAGGTCGAGCGTCGGGAAAAGGGCGAACTGGTCCTGGTCATGGACGATCCAACGAACACGATGGTCCCGGTTTCTCGGCGGAACGTCCGCCCGGTACGTGATGCGCTGAGCATCTGAGGTTAGAGCCAGTGGGAAGGGACGTCGATTGCGTGCGCAGTACGGAGACGGGCATCTCACCGGCTTTTGCCCGACAGCGTGGGCACGAATTACGCATGGCCGCCTGAAAATTCTCCTCGATTTACGCCCGCTCCTTGAAGTAACCAACGTGCGGTGGATCCAAGACGAGTTCCGTGATCACTGACGAGTAAGCTACCGTCTCTGCCGTGTGGTTATCGGCAGCAATCTTGGCCAAGAAGGTCAACTGCTTCGGCGAAAGAAGCTTACCTTCCAGAAGCCAAGTCTGTTCCTGATCTGGGAACCGGATTGCGAGCGGGGTATCAGTCGCAATGATTGTTGAGGCACGCGAGATGGCCGCTCGGAGGGCAGTAACTTCCTCGCGCATTCGTTGAAGATCGTGAAAGTTCGTAGAGAAATTGAGCATCGGCGTGCACGTCGCCATCGAGTTCAGATTGAATGCCAGCAAGCGTTCCAGATGGCCGAGAGTCTCAACTAGACCCGGCAGTGTCTTCGGATCATGTCGCAGACCGCCGCGTCGCTTTGGCTGGCTGCCTTCGTCCTCCGTCAACGACTCATGATTGACGCGGGTCCGTCAGTCATCGAGAAACGTTCGTTTTACATGAAATCTCGGTGGATCGCGAGATCGAACGGATCGCCGGTACGCTCAGTGTTCGTGCTCCCGCTTGATGGAAGCGAAGCCTTACATCGTGGCTTGACTGGTCGATGAAACGCTTACTAAGTGGATGAGAAGATGCCCGCACCAGTTCGAGGAACCAGGGGGAGCGACGGATGTTGGCGATGAGCCGATCTATCGGCTACGCACGTACTCGCCATCTGGGCGCGTGACGATTATCGGTGACCGATCTGATCGGAGGGCTGCGGGGTGTCAGCGATGATGCCGCGGTCGCGGAGGTGGGTCCGGCCCGCCTTGGATGCGTAGGCCTTGCCACCGCGCCGGCCCGGGCGTGTGCGTGTCCTGCCCGGACCGGCGCGGTTGATCTTCAACTGGTCCATCCGGCGGGTGAACATCGGCGCGTCTCCGCCCTGCTCGGCGGCGACCAGCAGCACCAGCGGCCTGCCTTTGCCATCGACCAGGGCGTGGCTCTTGGAGCTCAGTCCGCCGCGGAAACGGCCAATCGCATGGTCGTCTGGCTCATCTAACAGATTCATGTAATTAGACGGGGCCCCTGTGGTGCGGGGACGGTTGGTGCCGTGTTGGTGGGCGCGGTTCATTGTCGAGTCCACGGAGATCGACCTATCCACTTCGCCCCGGGCGTCAGCTTCCGTGAGCAGTCCGGCCAGGATTTTATCGCAGGTGCCGGCGCCGCTGTAGCGGCGGTGCCGCTTTCAGATGGTTTGCCACAGACCGAACTCGGCCGGCACATCGCGCCAGGCGATCCGGCTCCGATACCGGTAAATGATGCCCTCCACCCCCCGTCGGTCGTCCCGGAACGGACGGACCCGACGACCATCAGAGGACGGCAGCAACGGCTGAATGCGGGCCCACTGTCCATCAGTCAAATCAGAAGTACGAGACACCCATCAAGCATCCCGACACGAGGATTTAGGAGACATGCTACTGGAGGGTCGAAAGGCGTCGACCTCGACGCCGCCAGGATCAAAGCACCAACACGCAGTCGCCGGGTGCGCTACTTAGGCGCGTGCGCATCGGGCCGGCGCTAAAGCATGTTTCTCGCTTGGATGATTAAAGCAAAGGGCAGGTGCTTTCCGGATTCCCGGAGATGCACCTGCCCTCTGTGACGACGTGCTACTTGCCTGGAGCCTAGGCTTTGGCTTCAGCATCCTTGGCGCGGCGGCGAACCACCGCTGCGGATGCTGCGCTGGCGGCCAGAGCGCCTGCGCCAACCAGCGACCACAGGACCAGGTTGGAATCGGCAACGCTGCTGGCCTGGCCGGTTGCGGTTCCAGCGGCGGTAACGCTGGAAACGGAAGCGAAACCGGAATTACCCTTGCCAGCGCCGGCATGTTTGCCGCCGCCGTTGTTGTTGCCTCCGCCGTTGCCGGAATTCACAACCACGGCTGCCGAGCGCGTGGTGCCGGACGTGACACCGACGGCGGTGATCATGTAGTTGCCACCGTCCGGGAAGGTAATGGTGGTCGAGAAAGCGCCTGTGCGGTCAGCGATGACGTTGAAGTTGGAGGGGGCGGGCCGCTCGCCTTCCGAATTCTTCTTGCCGCCGGTCCGCTGGAACGAAATGCTGATGGTTTCGCCGGCGATGTAGCCGCTGCCGGAGAAAGTGATGGATTCGCCGCGGGCTATGGTGCCGTCGGAAACGATGCCGTTCTCATTGCCCGGCGCCGGATAGGTGGCTGCCACGGCCGGAGCGGTGCCAGTCAGTGCGATTATTCCTGCAAGTGCAAGCGCTGCAATAGACTTCTTCAATTGTCCCCCCTTGAGACGATTTACGAAATTCGCGTGATGATGGGGATGCAGATCCCCACGCGATAATGTGCTGAAATCCCAAATGTCTAGCCAGTGACGACGGTATCACTCACAGCTTTCTCCCAGCTAAGTAAGTCCAGAGTGGTTACAAAGCGTTAACCTACTGTCTAGGTCCAATAGATTGGAGCCGCTTCAGAAGGCGCCATGCCACACTTGCCCCATGGATGAGATCACGCCGCCTGAACCGCCTGTGCCTCCCGCCCAGAAAATCCGGGAGATGATCGACTGCGCGCACCGGATGGCGGCGTCCGTGGAGGCTGAAACGGGGCTGGTTCGCCGGCTGGGCAAATCATCCCCGAACCACGACCTGAACGAGATCATCGCAGGCTGGAATTTCACCGCTCTGGCCATCAGGGGACGCCACGACGGCCGATTTTGAGCGCCGCCGGAGGGTTAGGGAGCCTGGCAGCATGCGGCTGTGGTCCGCAAAAGCTGTGGCACCCCGGGACGAACATGATGGGCCGTCTACTATTCCGAGCGCGGCCACCGGCATGAGGAACAGGTTTTCTTCAACGAAAATGACGCATGTAACCATTTGCTTCAACTCATGAGGCAAATGGCGTCTGTCCGGAAGAGAAATGTAGAAGAGGGCTCCACACAAGGCGTGACTTTGGATACCAAGGGTTGAGTGGTGAGCGTCTGTTGCCTCATGTCATAACGTCCGGGAAGGGGCCTGTTGCCTCATTGCAATACCTCCGGGAGGGGTAATACGTTGCCTCATTTGAAAACCTCCGGATGAGTGGCTTCGTTGCCTCGTTGAAAAACCTCCGGATTGGTTAGCCGTTCCAGGCGCGGTTCACCGGTTTGAGAGGGGCTGGTTTCTTGGCCAGGGCGAGTGTTTCCAGCTCTGCGGTCAGAGCCAGGATCTGGCGGGAGAGGGCGCCGGGTTTGATGCGTTTGAAGGCCGCGTTCATCTGGATGACCGGCCGTTTGTGCACCCGTTCGTGCCGGACCGCGCGCTGATGGGGTGTGGCCGGCGCGTCGTGCTTCTTGGTGATCTTCGCGCCGTGGCGTTGCTTGGAGAGCAGTTTCTGCTGGGGCAGCAGGTAGTTGGTGAAGACGCGGTCCAGCTCCCAGATTTCGTTGAGTTTCTCCAGCTCCGCGGGCGTGTCGTAGCGCAGGTAGCCGACCAGTTCCCGGACCCGGGCCCAGTTCTTCTGCTCGACGTGTGCGCCGTCGTTTTTGTTCCCCGGGCGGGAGCGGGTGAAGGTGATCTGGTGCGCGTGGCAGTAGGCCAGCAGGTGGTCGTTGATGAACTCGGAACCGTTGTCCGAATCGATGCCGGTGATGGGGAACGGGAACACGGCAGTGACGTGCTCAAGGGCCTCAAAAACCCATTTCGCGGCCTTGTTCCGCACCGACCGGTTCACGGACCACCCGGTGCAAACATCGGTCACGGTCAGCGTGCAGCAGAACTCCCCGAAGCTGTTCCCGCCCTCGTGACCGACAAGGTCGATCTCCACAAACCCCGGGACCGCCTCGTCCCACTCGGCCCAGGTGCGGACCGGAATCTGGGACTTCAGCAGCGTGCCCGGCTTGGTGTGGGACCGTCCCCGCGGGATCAGTCTGGCCCGCTCGCCGGCGAGCTTGCGGTCGATCGTCGCCGCGCTCATCCGCATCAGCAACGCAGCCTGTTCATCGGTGAGCTCAAGCTCCCGGTCCCGCCGCAGCAACGGCACCAGCACCGGCAGCATCGGCGCCAGCAGCCTGCCGGCCGGGGCCCGCAGCACCGCCCAGCACTTGATCAGCGCCGGCAGCAGGTCCGGCCCATAGACGGGTGTCCTGCCCGGCCTCGGTCTGACGATTTTCAGCACCAGCGCGTCCCTCAGGGCAGCCCTGGCATAGTCGCGGTGCCAACCGGTCAGGTCGACCAGCTCGTCCACGATCCGGGACTTCCCTGCACGGTCCGCGCTCTGATAGGCGAGGGCCTTCTTCTTCGTCACAGCTTGCCGCTGGGCCATCGTTAGCTCCATGAAAACGGGCATAGCCCGCAACCGCCACCAACACCCTCAACCACGCCGCTACGCGGAGGTATTCAAATGAGGCAACGAATCCGGCTACGCGGAGGTTTTCAATGAGTCAACGCGAGGGGTAGATCTCGCGACGCCGCTGGGGTAGGTTGAGCGCAATTATCAGCGTCGCCGGGGAGTCAACCGTGACCAGTAGCAGGCCCAATCACAATTGGCATGTCCCCTCCCGCCTCCTCGTCGCGCTCGGCATCGCAACCGCGACTGCATTGGCGATCTCCGGGTGTACGTCCACGCCCACGCAGGCCCCCGCGTCGTCCACTGCGCCGCCGTCGGTGGCCGCTTCACCTACCGGCACGACGGAGGGAGGAAAGACAGGATCCGCGACTCTGGGAGGGCTGGACAAAGCCAAGGTCCGGGACACTTTCCGGACTCTCGCCAAGGAGCTGCTCGTACCGGGAGCGGCCATGATGCTCCGCACCCCTCAAGGCGACGTCAGCCTCACCTACGGCGTGACGAGCGCCGGAGGGTCAACATCTGTATCGCTCGACGACCACATCCGCATCGGCTCCGTCACAAAGACGTGGACCGGGACCGTCATCCTGCAGCTCGTGCAGGAAGGCAAACTCAAGCTTGAGGATCCCGTTTCGAAGTACCGCTCTGACGTACCCAACGGCGACAACATCACCATCGAACAACTCCTGACCATGCGCAGCGGAATCTACAACTACTCGGAGTCGTACGAGCTCAGCAAGGCCCTCGATAGCACGCCGCAGCGGGTCTGGACGCCTGAGCAACTGGTGGGTATCGCCCTGCCGCTGCCCACTTATTTCGGCCCCGGCGAAGGCTTCCACTATTCGAATACCAATACGGTTCTGCTGGGGCTCATAGCCGAGAAACTGGATGGCAAGGGCTTCGGGCAGATCGTGCGCGATCGGATCCTGGGACCACTCGGCCTGGAACAAACATCGTTCCCGGCGTCGGACTCTTCGGTCCTTCCCAAGCCCTTCTCCCGCGGTTACATGTACATGGACAATCTCCTCACCCTGTCCACGACCAGGCTTCCAGCGGACTTGATCGCGAAGGCACAGGACGGGTCGTTGAAACCGAATGACTACACAAACGCCAACCCTTCTTGGACGTGGGCTGCCGGGCAGGGCGTCTCCACGGCGGGCGACCTCGTGACCTTGGCCGAGGGCCTCACCGATGGCAAGCTGCTCAACCCGGACCTTCAAAAGAAGCGCATGGAGAGCCTTGCGCCGATCGACCCGGACAACCCAGACGCGGCGCGGTATGGCATGGCACTGGCCCAGTTCGGCCCGCTCTTCGGACACACCGGCGAACTCCCCGGCTACAACACCTTCATGGGCAGAGATCCGCAGAACAAGGTGACCTTGGTGGTGTGGACCAACCTTGCCCCGTCACCGGATGGGCGGGACCCGGCGTCCACTATCGCCAAGGCCGTCATCGGGGACCTCTACGGCGCAGCGCCTTCAGGCCCAGCCACGCGGTGAACCTCAGACACCGCGACGGCCAGCGCATGGCTCCAAGAGTCGGGCGACATAGCTGTTCACGGTTATTGTCGGCGTCGACTGCATGACGCTGTTGATTTTTACCGCGCCGTCCGGAACTGAGATGACTGCTGCCTGGTTGGTCGTTCGTGACTGTTCATTGCCAGACTGGAGAGTGACTGCGTGACCGGCTGGTGGGCGCTGAAGCGCCCTTTGCGGATAGGAACCCATGCGCGCCAGGCTCTGGTGAGGCCCTGTCCATTTCGGGAGTTTACGACGGCGGCGACGAAGCTTTCGGTGAACGGGGTCAGCTCATCCATGAGCGTGGCGCTGCCCGCCCGCCGTGGTCTGTGGCCTGACCGGCCCCGTGATGACGAGTTGGCAGTCCGGCCGCGGGCGGTCACCGGGAGCTCAGCCCTTCAGGGTCGTGTCGAGTAAGGCCCGCAGCTCCTGGAAGTGCCGCTCGGTGGCTTCGGGGTCAAAGGCGGCGGTGTCGGCCATGGTATAGCCGTGGGGCGCCCCTGCGTAGATTTCGTTGGTCGCCTCAAGCCCTGTGGCCTGGAGGGCTTTGCCGAGCCGGGCGACGGCGTCCGGTGCCATGCTGCGGTCGTGGTCCGCGTGGCCGAAGACGAACCGGGCCCGTGCGTTGCCAAGCTTGAGGTGCGGGCTGTCCGCCTCTGCCGTGGCCAGGCCGCCGCCGTGGAAGCCGCCGCACGCTGCCACCAGGTCCGGGTGTGAGGTTGCGGTCCGGACAGCCAGCCGGGCCCCCATGCAGTAACCGGTGGTCCCGATGGGGCCGGGAGCTACGCCCTCGAGTCCGGCCAGCGCGGACACCCAAGCATGATGTCCGGCAGGGCCTTGTCCGGTGTCAGTCGGCCAACCCGGGGGAAGGCAGCCTTGCCTGCAGCTTCCCTGCCTTCCTGGGTTGACATGTCCGCAGCCGGGGCCAGTTCGGCGATAGATCCATCACGGTAGAAGACGTTGGGTGCCAGCACCACGTAGCCCCAGTCGGCGATGCGCTGGGCCATCTCCTGGATTCGGGGTCGCAGACCGAAGGCGTCCATGTAGAGGATGACGCCGGGAAGTGGGCCAGTTGCGGTGGACGGGCGGGCCACCAGGGCCTCAGCGGTGCCTGCTGCGGCAGCGATTTCGATGGGCATGGGCCCACACTATCGGAGCTCAGCAGTAGCGCCGGGTCACGGTCCCACCACGACGACGAGAAAACGGGGGCGGCGCTCCTGACGACTACGCGCAGATCCGGGAGGGCCGGAGCGGAGAAATACGCTCTGGAAGCGGGAGTCCGGGAGCCATTTCCAATAGTCGTAATCACGTGGGTGCCCGAGACCATAACTGTTCGGGCCCCCGGTCGCGTGGGGCAGATGGAAGTTGGGTTGGCCAGAGGGGCTGGCGCCGGCGAGCTTCCAGGCCGCTGCGCCGTTCAGGGCGTGAAGCAGTCGGGCCAAGGCCCCGAGGGCGGCCCCGAATGAGGGGAAGGTGCGAGGCCTTCGCTGCTTGCCAGCTTCCCTTCATCCGTGGCGGTAGCCGGAGCAGCCCGCATCGACCGTGAATCCCGTGTCGGACGGTAAATCAAGTTTCAGTGATGCTGACGCTGCATGCGCCTCCCGGTTGCGCTCAGTTTGAGAATCCCCGCACGCACGGCCAGGCATGTATTCGGCCGTGCTAAATGTGGCGCCCTCGAACGAGGCGTTCGTCCGCCCCATGCACTGGCGTGCGCGTGGCGGGAGTTGACTGGGGCTCCGGAGTGTTCGCCGCTGCCTGTCGAGCAGCGGCGAACACGCGTCCGTTTGCTGTGCCCTGTTACATTCCGGGGATCTGCTGGGCTTCGTGGACCTCGATTTCGCATCCGCCGGGCATGGTCAGGTGCGGGTGCTGCTTGGCGAGTTCAACGGCCGCCTTGAGGCTTTCCGCTTCGATGATGCTGTATCCGGCGACCTCGCGCTGACTCGGAGCGGTGGCTCCGCCGGGGGAAACGCGGACTCCATGGGTAAGCGGGCTTCCGAAATCAATGAGGCCCTCGCCGACCTTGGCGCCCCAGGCGTTCCACTGTTCCATGACGGCAGCCATGTCTTCCGGAGCCGCCGGCGCGGCCTCGGCCGGGGTCGAAGGAGCGTGGTAGATGAAGACAAACCGGGACATGTCATTCCTGCTTTCGGGTCGGTTTGTTGAGTGGGTTGCTGGCGTGAGGGGGAGAGTCAGGCGGCGACGGTCCGGCCGGTGAACGCGATCAGGCGTTCGAGGCTGCCGGCGGTCTCCGCGACCGGCTGGGCGGGTGCGAAGCTGCCGTTGGCCCGGACCTGATCGGAGATGGTCTGCTGGGCCAGCCTTTCAACGTAGTCGGTGACGACGTCGGAGGCGACGACTTCCTGTCCGGTGGCCGTGGCGAAGTCCCATGCGTGCACGAGCAGCTCGACGTTGAGGATGCCGGCGACCATGGTGGCCGGCAGTTCGGCGAAGCCCATGTCGACGGCGCCCTCGATGCCGCGGCGGCTGAAGGCTTCCAGCGAGACCTGGGCGAGCCCGGCGATGCGCACCTCAGGGGTGGCGTCCGTGTCGTCTGACAGGTCTGCTCCGAGGGCGCCGCCGATGTGCTGCAGTGAACCGGCCAGGTGATCCAGGAGCTCATGGGCGGTGAACGATTCACAGGGAGTTGCCTTGTCCCGGTCCGCCGGGGTGAGCTTGCGCTGCACGCCGAGCAGTACTGCGAGGGATGCCTCGGCGCAGTTGAGGTGATCGATGGGGTCCGGGGCGGCGGCCCACGCGTCCGGTCCGGCGCCCGAAGCCGTGGATGTTTCTGCGACCAGGCGCTCGAGGTAGTGGTTCCAGCCTTCGGCGTGTGCTGCGGCTTGGTCGGGTGTGAGTCCCTCGTGGACCAGGCGCAGTGTGGTGCCGTCGGCGTCGGGCTCGAGTGTGATGGTCACGGTGGACGCCCCGGGTGCCAGGTCCATGCCGGTTTCCCAGCCCCAGGTGAACACGATGCGCTTGCCCGGTTCGATCTCCTGGAAAGTGCCGGCTGCGTGATGGCCGGGCGTGACGGTCCAGCGGTATTCCCCGCCGACCCGAAGGTCCACCCGGGCTGCAACTGTCTGCCAGCGGCGCAGACGCTCCGGCTCGGTGATGAGCGCAAACGCCTCGTCGGCGTTGACCGGCAAATGGATGGTCTTGTCAAAGCTCATGTGAACAGTTCCTTCGTTGAATCGAAACGGTGGCTAGGTAGCGTGATGCTGCGGGGGAGCCGGGCGGTCCCTGGCCAGGGAAGCGGCGTCCGCGGCCAGGAGATCCAGTTCATGGGTCCAAAATTGCTCGACCAGTTCGCGGAGCCTGGCCATGCCCTCCGGGTTGAGTTTGTAATACCTGTTGCGGCCGACTTTACGGGCGGAGACAAGACCGGCCTGTTCCAGCAGCAGCAGGTGTTGTGACACCGCGGAGCGGCTCACCGTGAAATGGGCGGCCAGATCCCCGACCGACTGTTCATGGTCGGCCAGAAGATGAAGCAGGCGGCGCCGGTTCGGTTCCGCAGCAATCTCCAAGGCATCCAACACAGAGAATACGTTAGTGGCTGCTAACGTATTTAGCAACAGGGTCGTGACGAAGGCTGCGGATGAACGGTGTGGGTGGGACGTGTTGGGAAGGCGCTCAGGCTCCTGTACTTTCGATTTCGCGGCAAGGCCCTCCCTGTCACATTCCGTAGCGCGGCGGTGTCCTATGTTAAACAACGGATCTCTTGATGGGAGTTGAAAATGTCATCGCGTCGCGTGGTTATCATCGGAGCCGGGTATGCCGGGGTTATGGCGGCGAACAGGCTCGCCGGGCGCAGGCAGCCGGACGACCTGAATGTCACTGTGGTCAACCCGTGTGCAGACCTTATCCAGCGGATCCGGTTGCATGAGGTGGCTGCGGGGAGCAGGGCAACGGCGCAAGTACCGATGAGATCGGTCCTGAGCGGGCGTGCGGAGTTCATTGAGGACAGCGCCTCGCGGATCGACCCCGTCAACCGCCACGTGTATTTCTCAAGCGGCCGCGAACCTATCGGCTATGACACGTTGCTCTACGCCGTCGGCAGCGGCCATACGTCGGCGGACGTGCCGGCAGGGGCGCATGGGTTCGGCGATGCAGAGTCCGCCAGCCGTCTACGGGCCAGGCTTTCGCAACTGGATGAGGGGGCTGCCGTCAGCATCGTCGGTGCCGGCCTGACCGGCATCGAGCTAGCTGCAGAAATAGCCGAGCAGTATCCGCGGTTGCACGTTCGGCTCATTTCCCGCGGGATCATCGGCAGCGACCTGTCCGGTTCAGGCCAACACGCGGTGCGGAGCAGGCTTGCGGCGTTGGGTGTTGAAATTCTGGAAAATACAGACGTGCAATGGCGCGATGACTCGACGCTGACGACCTCAGGCGGGTACATTCTGACCTCCGACTGCGCGGTCTGGGCGGCGGGATTCCGCGTGCCGGGCCTGGCGCGGGACAGCGGGCTGCCCACCGACGCAGAAGGCAGGCTCATCGTCGACGAGTCGTTGTCCTGTCCGGAGTATCCGGAGATCTTCGGGGCCGGCGACGCTGTCCGGGTTCCGGACTCGGTCGGCGGCCACCTGCGGATGAGCTGCGCGACGGCTTTGCCGCTGGGCGCACATGCGGCGGACAGCATGATGGCCCGCCTGCAGAACCGGCCCGCGGCTGCGCTGTCGGCCGGTTTCATGTTCCGCTGCATCAGCCTGGGCCGCAGGTCGGGGCTCATCCAGACCGTTGCCGCTGATGACCGGCCACGGCAGTTTGTCGTTCAGGGCCGTCTTGCAGGGCTTGCGAAAGAGCAGGTGTGTCGAATGACGCTGTCCTGGATTCGGGGCGAGCGTCGCCGGAGCGGTTCGTTCAGGTGGCCCAAGGGCCCGCTGCCAGCCGACGTCGCCGTGCCGGTGGAAGCCAGGTAAGGAGGTGGGATCGGCAACCGTCTTCGAAGAGCACCGCTCCCTGCTGTTTACCATTGCCTACGAAATCACCGGAACGGTCACAGATGCCGAGGACGTCCTCCAGGAAAGCTATCTGAGATGGTCGGCCGTGGACGCTGACGGCATCCGGAATCAGCGGGCATACCTGGCCAAAACCGTGACCCGCCAGGCGCTGAATTCCCTTCGGACAACTCAACGGCGCCGGGAAGACTACATCGGCCCCTGGCTGCCGGAACCCGTGGTGACACTGCCCGATGTTGCCGAGGATGCCGTACTGGCTGACGCGGTCTCCTTCGCCATGCTCGTCGTCCTCGAGAGCCTGTCCCCGGACGAACGGGCCGTCTTCGTCCTCCGCGAGGTCTTCGACTTCCCGTACGCCGAGATCGCCGACGCTACCGGCAAGTCACCGGCGGCCGTGCGCCAGCTGGCTAGCAGGGCCAAAGCGCATGTGCAGGCGCGGCAACCACGCTTCGAAGTGGATGCACAGCGGCAAAAGGCGGTCACCGACCGGTTTATCTCAGCGACCCTTGGGGGTGACGTCCAGGCGCTCATGGATATCCTCGCGCCCGGGGCCGTCCTCCTGTCCGACGGTGGCGGAAAGGTCTCGGCGGCGCGCAGGCCTGTTGTCGGTGCGGACCACGTCGCCCGCTTCCTGCTTGGTATCGCCACGAAACCCATTCCCGACATGCGTGTAGAGATGTCGTCACTGAACGGGATGCCGGCCATTCTGATTTACAGCGGAGCTGTTGTCGATCTGGCCATCATGGTGGAGTCCGACAATGACCATGTGACCGGCCTGTACCTGGTCCGGAACCCGGACAAGCTCGGCGCGGCCACCACGTCCCGACAGCTCAGCCGCTGACGGTTCGTGTGGCCGGGGCGTGACGTTACCCGGCCACACTGAATTGGCCGCCGGCCAGTAACTGCGCGGCAGCTTCATTCCGGTCTCGGCCACGACCTCGCGGAGCTGCTTCGGGTAGTCGGTGAGCAGCCCGCCGCCGGTGGCGACCATGGCCCGCGTGGTGTGGGAGCGGCCGACCATGTCTTTGGTGATGTACGGGATGTAGTTGGCATCATCCACGGTGCCGTTCTGGGGTGTGCCGTGCACGGGGAAAATGGGCCCAGCCACGGGGACTTGCCAGGCTGGCCGGCCTGCAGGAAGTCGTTATTGGTCAGTGGCCGCCAGAGTCCGGGGTGCCTGCTGCCGGACGGGGCGTAAAGGCGCAAGTCGAAGCGTTCGATGGAAACCGGGTGCCGCATGGTGGCGGCCTTGATGTCGCCGAAAGGTACCGCCTGACGGCGGTGGCGACGTTCTTTCCGGCGGTCGAGGCGATTCGTCGTGTCCGTACTGGTGCTCGCTTTCGGACCCGTCGAACTCTACACTGGGGGCCGAAGCAACAGCGGGCCCTTTGCCCCGGTCACGGCCGGATACGTGGGAGACAGTTTGCTGGACCCCCGGACTTGGCTGCGGCACAAGGGGGTTGCTTCGTATAACCGACACATCCGCGCCGTCCAAGTACAGTACGGTCGAGATGTCTTGCAGGGGTTCGAACCCATTGCCTGTCGCCGAGGGCCAGGTTCCTTCTGAACGCCCACACGCTCAGATTAGCGACCAGGGCGGGGGCTCTCCTTGAGGGCAAATGCTGCGCTTTCCGTGACCGCGCCTATCGCGGAAAGCGTCGCACCGGACGGTGCGGAGTATCCAACCTCAGCGGCAGGGTCTGCCACCGCTCATGCGGGGACCTGGACCTGCACGCCCCCGGACGGGCAGGGAACCGGAAGACGTCCGTTTTCGGGAGCGGCCCTAGCCATCGCGGTGGGCCATCGGGCCTGCGCCCGCACGACGCCGGATGCCCAGACCATGCGCTGGTCGGCTCCGTTGTAGTAGCCGATCCGGAAGGCTTGGATGTTGATGCTGCCCAGGGTGGAGTCGACGTCGAGGTCCACAGTCCGCCGCCGGGGCGTGGACGCGTTCTGGCCCAGGAATCCATCCAGCGTCGTCGTCGACGACCAGCGTGTCGGGACCTGGTCGCTGGGAGTGCCGGGTCGACGGTTTTCCTTCGCCACATCTAACACGCTGAGCGAACCCGGCCCCGCCGCCGACGCAACAACACCGCGGGCGGGACTGGTGGCGCCGCCGCCTGTACGCGGATATTCCAGTGGCGTCAGGAAGTAAAGGGCCAGGCAGAAAATTGTCAGGAAGGAAAGCGCAAAACCCGCTCTGACTGCGATGCGGCGCCGGACGTCTGACTGCTTCCCGGTCATGTTGCCAGTGATCATTCTCCCGGGCCCAGGTGAGGGGGCGCGCGCAAACGCATGAACTGCCCGACTTCCAAACCTCTACGGACCGCCAGTTGCCTCAGGCTTTGGAGGGCGAGATATCCTTCCCGGGGGCCGGAGGGCTGAAGGTGAGATGTCGCTGAGACTCTTCTCATCGTGAGCCATTGGAACGCTTGCGCTCCGAGGGAGCTCGCCCGGTTGGGCTCCGCTACGGTGCATTGGCAAGATTTCCGCTTTGGGACCGGGCTGAGGCGAAGGACAAGTTTTGCGGCCTCCCGGGCACGGCATGCGGTTGGCCAGTTGCGGGAACACCGGAGACATCATTTGCGTTGCAGTTCCGTCAGGCAAAACGCCCGAGAGAGAAGGACCGAAGTGGCAACGGATTACGACGAGGTACGCTCCGACGTTAAGGAGTCCCAGGAGCGTTCGCTGGAGGCTCTGCAATCGGCCAACGCCCCGGATGCGCGGAGCGTCGTCCGTGAGCTGGACGAAACCGATGCGCTGGATGAGGCCATGACCCCGGGCGGGGAGTTTGTCGCCGAGGAACTGATTGTTCAGGTGGTTCCCCAGGCCAAGGATGAGTTCACCTGCTATTCCTGCTTTCTGGTCCGGCACAAGTCCCAGCTCGCACGGGTAAGGGATGGCCACTCATATTGCATCGAGTGCAAGGGATAAGGGCGACACTGGATGCCGGCCAGCAACAGCCGCAACAGCTGGATGCAGTTTGCCGTTCCGTCATCGGTCGGAATAGCCTCCCGCAAAGCGAGGGTCCAAGCCAGTGCCTCCCGACAGGGCGGCCAAGCACTGCACCGAAGGCCTGTCTGGTTACTACGCCTCATCATCGGCACGGCTAGTGCCCGGATGGGCTTTCGGCCTCCGGCAGCTTTCCGGCTGCTGCGGGCGCAGAGAATCCCGGCCGACCAGCCCGGAGCACCGTTGGCCCACGGCGCAGGAACGTCCGTTTACTTGACGGTCAGAGCCCCGTGCATGTTCGCATGGTACGCGCAATGGAAAGGATAGGTTCCGGGTTTGGACGGAGCCGTGAACGTGGCCGTCCCGCGGCCCTGAGCTTCTGCATCGAACGCCGATCCTTCGTCCGCTGTCACGGTATGATCAGCGGAATCCATGTTTGTCACCGTCACCGTCGCGCCTGGGGAGACAGAGGCGGGCGTTTGGTAAGAGAAGTCTTTGATCGTGATAGCCGTAGCCGAAGCCGCCGGACCGGAGTCGGTCGCGGTCCCGGATGCCGGCATCGACGACGGGCTTGTTGACGTGCTCCCAGCTGTCGGGCTCACCGTCGCAGATGGAGTGCTGCTGCCGGAGCTGCATCCCACCGTTCCGCACAGCATCACCACCAATGCCAGGGTGGCCACCGCGTGACCTGTTGACATGGGCCACCGTCCTCAGATGTACGTGAATTCCATGTGCTTCATTGTGCTCCCTGGCGACTGCAAGGCCAAGGTGCAGGCTGCTAGCACCTCGACGTGATCATCGACCCTGTCGGGCCCGACGGGACGGCCAATGCCAGGTGGCGCTCTACGGGCGCCAGACCGTCAACTCCCGCGGCCGTCACGAACTTGTCCGCTCGAAAAAATTCGGACGCCCTTTGGGGTCGTCGTCTGCACCCAGCCCGACCTCCGCAGAAGCTGAATGGATCTGGGACACCATCTGGCGCTCCCACGCCGTCTCTGAACAAGCCCAGCACCTCCGCCGCGCTACGGGCGCGCGGGCAGGGCATGTGGACGCTTCCCAACTGGGTCTGTCAATTATTCGGTGTAACTGGGGTGGTTTCTTGTTCTAGTTGCTGCTGGCGGACAGGCGTCCGTCGAAGGTGATCTGGAAGGCGTTCA